>CAIMWA010000633.1 GCA_903845045.1 uncultured delta proteobacterium
CCTCTTCGCCGTGTCGCATGGGCGCGGAAGAATGCAACGTCCGAGCCGCGTGCGGCGGAGCGCGCCGGGTCAGAACGCGAGGTCCCACAGGGCGGCGGCGGTCTCGAGGGCGGCGAGCGCGCGGGCGTGGTCGGCGAGCGCAGCTTCGTACGCGAGCGTCGTCTCGGCCCACGTGCGCTGCGCGAGCAGCAGCTCGAGGAGCCGCGACGCACCGTGCTCGAAGGCGTAGCGCGCCATCTCGAGGACGCGGTCGTTGTCGGCGAGGAGCGACGCGTCGAAGGTGCCCAGCCGCGCCCGGGCGGCGTCGTAGCGCGCGAGCGCTTCGCGGATCTCCGTCGTCGCGCGGAGGTCGGCGGCGTCGCGCAGCAGCAGCGACTGCTCCTCCGAGGCGCGCGCGGCCCGCACCTCGCCGTCGTAGATGCGCGAGAGCGGAAGCGGCACCGAGAGCGTCGCGCCGAGGCTGTGGAATCCCGGCGCCTCGAAGGCCGAGCCCTGCTGCCCCGGCGTGCTGTACTGCCACCCGAGGTTGGCCGACACGTCGATGCCCCGGTTGGCCTGCGCGAGATCGACCCGCGCCCGGGCCGCGCGCACGCCCTCGCGCCGCGCACGAAGGTCGGCGCGGTGCTCTGCGGCGTAGGCGACGAGGGCCTCGAGGGTGAACGTGCGCGGCTCCACGCGAAGCTCGCCGTGCACGGCCGTGTCGGCGGTCGCGCCGCGGGCGCCCATGAGCTCGTCGAGGGCCGCGCGCGTCGCCCGCACCTCGCCGTCGGCCGTGAGCGCCTCGCCTCGGTAGCGCGCGGCCTCGATGCGCGTCTGCAGCGCCACCATCTCGCCGAGCGCTCCGTCGCGCACGCGCTGGGCGTTGGCCTCGGCGAGGCGCTCCATGCTCTCGGCCGTGGTACGTCGGCGTTCGGCGGTGCGCTGCGCGAAGATCGCGTCGATCCAGGCCGCCGTCGCGGCGCCGCGGAGGGTGCGCGCGACGTCCTCGAGGTCCGCCGCGGCCACGTCGCGGCCGGCGCGGGCGGCGGCGATGCGCGCGGGGCGCTTCGTCGGCCACTCCACGGGCACCGACACGCCCGCCGTGGCGCTGTTCTGCGCGCCGACGCCGGAGACCTCCCAGGACCCGACGCCCGCGGTGAGCACCGGGTCGGGGAACACCCGCGCGATGGTGATCTGCGCGTCGGCCACGGAGACGTTCGCGCGCTGCGCGGCGAGGGTGAGGTTCGCGCGCGCCACCGCCGCGAGGTAGGCGCCGAAGGTCAGCTCCGGGGCGCCCCGCGGGGCCGCCGCGGGCACCTGCGCGGCGACCGTTCCCGCGACCAGCGAGAGCATCAGCGAGGCGACGACGAGGGCGGCGCGGGCCCTCACGACGCGGCCCTCCGCGACGGCGCGAACGCCGCGGCGAGCGACGGCAGCGCCACGAGGTTGAGGAACTTCGACAGCACGATGCCGCCGAGCACGGCCACCGCGAGGGGGCGCTGGATCTCGGCCCCGGCCCCGACGCCGAGGGCCAGCGGGAGCACGCCGAAGAGCGTCGCCGTGGTGGTGAGCATGATCGGTCGGATGCGACGCCGCGCGGCCTCGGCGAGGGCCTCGGCGTAGGTCGCTCCCTCCGCCGCGCGCTCCTCGGCCACCTCGAGGAGCAGGATGCCCGACTTCACCTCGAGGCCCACGAGGAGCACGCAGCCCATGAGCGACGACGCGTTGAGCGGCACCCTCGCCGCGGCCAGCGTCGCGAGCGCCCCGAAGAGCGCGAAGGGGATCGTCAGGAGCACCGCCGCCGCGGGCGCGACGCGTCGGAACTGCGCCACGAGCACGAGGAGCGTGAGCACCACGCCGAAGGCCGCCACCGCCGCGAGGTTGCGAAAGGTCTCGAGCTGCGAGGCGTGCTGGCCGCCGATCTCCATGCGGTACCCGTTGGGCACCTCGAGGCCCGCGAGGCGGCGCTGCACGTCGCGCATCACGGCGCCGAGGTCGTTGCCTTCATAGTCGGCCGTGACGATGACCGCGGGCTGCAGGCCCTCGCGGGTGAGCACCGCAGACACGGCGTCGTGCTCGGGGCGCGCCGCGGCGGACATTGGAACGGTCCCCGACGCGCCGTCGGCGGTGCCGAAGACCAGCGGGAGCTGGGCGACGCGCTCGGGATCGAAGCGCACGGCGTCGGGGTAGCGCACGCGGATGTCGATGAGACGATCCAACCGCCGGAGGGTGCCCGCGGGCACGCCGGCCACGGCGGCGCGGAGCTCGTCGAGCACGTCGCGGGCGCTGCGTCCGAGGCGCGCGGCGGCCTCGCGCTGCACGCGAAAGACGCGCGTGGGCGTGTCGGGCTCGACGCCGTCGTAGAGGTCCGCGAGGCCCTCGACGTTGGCGAGGCGCGCGGCGGTGTCGCGGCCGAGGCGCGCGAGCACTGCGCGGTCGGCGCCGAAGAACTTGATCTCCACGGGACGGGGCGCGCCGGAGAGGTCGTTGAGCACGTCCTGCAGCACCTGCACGAACTCGTAGCGCGCGGCGGGGACCTCGGTCTCGAGGCGCTCGCGGATGGACCCGATGACGGCGTCGATGTCCCGCCGGTGCCCGCCGCGGAGACGCACCATGATGTCGCCGCGGCTGAGCAGCGTCGCCGCCGCCGGTCCGAGCTCGGCGCCGGTGCGGCGGGAGTACGTTCGCACCTCGGCGGTGCTCTGGAGCACGGCCTCGATCTCCCGCGCCGTCGCCGTCGTCTGCTCCAGCGACGTTCCCGCGGGAAGGAAGTAGTCGAGCACGAAGGCCCCCTCGTCCATCGTCGGGAGGAAGCCCGTCGGCACCACGCGCGCGCACGCCACGCCGCCCGCGATGGCGGCCACCACGCAGAGCGGGCCGACCCATCGGTGCCGCGCGCCCCAGCCCGCCACGCGTCCGTAGAAGCGATCGAGGGACGACGCCTCGTGGCGCACGGCGCGGGCGCGCATCCAGCGGGCGGCGAGCACCGGCACCACGGTGAGCGACACCGCGAGGGACAGCAGCACGGCGGCCGAGAGCGTGCCCGCGAGGGCCGTGAAGAAGTCGCCGACGAGGCCCGCGACGAACGCCAGCGGCACGAACACGATGACCGTGGTGATGGTGGTGCCGAACACCGCGGCGGCGAGATCGGACGTGCCCGCGGCGGCGGCATCGGCGGGCGCCTCGCCTCGCTCCAGACGGCGCGCGATGGCCTCGACGACGATGATGGCGTCGTCGATGACGAGGCCGATGGACACCGCCATGCCGCCCAGCGACATGAGGTTCAGCGTCTGGTGCATGGCCTTCATGGCCACGAAGGTCGCGGCGAGGACCAGCGGCACCGTGACCGCCGCGACGAGGCCCGCGCGCAGGTCGCGCAGCGAGGCGCCGAGCACGATGAGGCACAGCAGCACGCCGATGAGGATCGCGTCGCGCACGCTCGCGGTGCTCTCCTCGACGAGCGTCGCCTGGTCGTAGACGGGCTCGAGGGTCACGCCGGCGGGAAAGGTCCGCGCCACCTCGCGCGCCGCGACCTCCACCTCGCGCACGACGTCGGGCGTGCTCGCGCCCTCGACGCGCGACACCGACACCAGCACCGTCTCGCCGCGGGGACCGCCGACGCCGCTGGTGCGATCGACGGCCCCCTCGGTGACCGTCGCCACGGAGCCGAGGGCGATGGGCGCGCCGCCGGGCGTCATGGCCACGGGGACGCTCGCCAGCTCCTCGGGGGTGCGCACCTCGCCCGACGCCAGCGCCGTCACGAGCTGCCGGTCCTGCCGAAGGCGCCCGGCCGCGCCGAAGGCCACGGCGTCGCGCACGCGGTTCGCGAGCTCCGTCGGACGCACACGCGCCGCCGCGAGCCGCGCGGGGTCGGCGATGACCTCGATCTCGCGCACGTCGCCGCCGAGCACCCGCACCTGCCCGACGCCCGCCACGCGCGCCAACGCGGGGCGCAGCACCAGCTCCGCGAGGTCGTGCAGGTCCCGCGGGTCGATGCTCCCGGCGAGGTTGAAGGTCACCACGGGGAACGCCGTCGGCGTGAGGCGTTCGACCTCGACCTCGAGCCCCGCGGGCAGCGAGCTCCGCACGTTGCCGACCTGCGACTGCACGAACTGCAGCGACCGCCACATGTCCGAGCCGGCCACGAATTGCAGCGAGATCTCGGCGCTGCCGCGGATGGTCCGCGCGCGCACGCGCCGCACGCCGAGCACCGTCGCCAGGGACTGCTCCAGCGGCCGCGTCACCTGCGTCTCGAAGACGTCGGCGGGGTCGTCACCGCCTCGGGCGACCACGACGATGCGTGGAAAGTCCACGTCGGGATAGATGCCGCTGGGCAGCGTGCGGGCCACCCACAGCCCGCCGATGGCGGCCACGATCAACGCCAGGAGCAGCGCGCTCCCGTGGCGCAGCGCGAAGGCCCCGACGTTCACGGCGCCTCCGTGAAGGGCGCTCCGTCGGCGAGGCCGAGCACGCCCGAGGCCACCACGCTCGCGTCGCCCTCGAGGCCGTCGCGCACCTCGACGCGCTCGCCGTCACGGGCGCCGAGCTGCACCTCCCGCGCGTGCACGTGGCCGGCCTCGCAGACGAGCACCTCGCTGCCTCCCGCCGGGGTTCCGCGCAGCGCCGTCGCGGGGATCATGCGCACGCCGTCCTGGGCGCCGACGTCGATGCGCACCTCGCCGGCGAGGCCGATGGGCGGGCCCGACGCCGACGTCGCGAAGGCCAGGCGCACCGACCCGACGCCGGTGTTCGCGTCGATGGACGGCGCGATGGCGCGCACCGTCACGGCGTCGTGGCGCCCAGGCAGCGCCTCGAAGGTGGCCTCGCCGGACTGCCCCGCCGAGAGCTGCACGAGGTCCGCGGGCGCCGCGCTCGCGAGCATCTCGAGGCGCGACGGATCACCGATCTCGAGCACCGGCGTGGCCGGCGTGCCGTCGACGAGATCGCCGGGCGCGCGGAGGGCTCGCAGCACGACGCCGTCCTGCGGGGCGCGCACCGTCGCGAAGGACACCGTGCGCGTCGCGAGGTCGAGCGACGCCCGCGCGGCGGTGGCCTGGGCGCGGGCTGCGGCGAGGCGTGCCGCGGCGTCCTCGTCCTCCTGGCGCGACGCGATGCCGTGGTCGAGCAACGCGTGCGTGCGCTGCGCCGCGGCTGCCGCGCTCTGCTGCGCGGCGGTGGCCCCGGCGAGGGCGGCCTGGGCCTGCACCACGGCGTCCTGCGCGGCGCGGGCGTCGACGGTGGCGAGCACGGCCCCGCGACGCACGCGATCGCCCTCGCGCACGGCCACCGAGAGCAGCCGTCCGGGCACCTGCGGCGCGACCGCGGTGTGGAAGCCCGGGGCGATCTCCACGGTGCCCCGCAGCGTCACGCGGCGCGCGAGGCGGCGCACCTCCGGGGCCACGCAGCGCACGCGCACCGTCGTCGGCGTCTCGGCCTCTTCGGCGGGCGGAGCCTTCCGGCACGCGGCGGCGACGACGACGAGCGACGCGAGGAGGCAGTGGGTGCGCACGGTGCGCCGAGGGTACGGCCCGGCTCCCTAACGGCAGCCTAACGGAGCCGCCCCGCCCCCCCCCGGCGGAGCGCCCGCGCGACCTACTTCACACCCTTGCCGGCGAGGAACGGGCCGTAGGCCTTGTCGCTCCCGAGGATGTGCTTCACGAGCCAGTTCTTCAGGAAGTTCATGACCTCCATGCTCAGCGCGGCGTTGGCGCCGGCCTTGTACTTCGCCTGCACGTCGAGCACCTGCTTGGCGAGCGCGTCGTGCTCGGCCTTGTGCGCCACGGCCTCGCCGTAGTGGTGCTGCGCGAAGTACCGCTCCTCGTTCGCGAAGTGCGTCTTCGTGTACGCGATGAGCCCGTCGAGGATCGGCCCCAGCAGCTCCTTGCCGCGCCCGGCCTGAACCCCGTCGAACAGGTCGTTGACCATCCCCACGAGCTTCTTGTGCTCGTCGTCGATGCTCTTGATCCCGACGCTCAGCTTGTCGCTCCACTCCATCAACGGCATGCGTGCCTCCCTTCGAACTCCCCGGTATCCGGGGTCCCCTCGGCGAGCGTTCGTGCGCGCACCGGCGCGCCGCCGCGCTCACGTCATTGCGTGTCTCCCGACGCCGCCTCGGCCAGCGACGTGCGCGACCGCGCGACGGCAGCGCTCAGCCGCTCGTTCGCACGGACGATGGTCTGGGTGATTCCCTCGACGCTCTCGGCGGCCTCGTTCATGTAGGTGCCGATGCCGTCGACGAGCCCGAGCTGCTCCTCGGCCGCGCTCGAGATCTGCCCCACGAGCTCGTGGATGCGCCCCACGCACGTGCGCGTCTCGCGCATCGACAGCGCCGCCGCCTCGGTGGCCCGCGCGATCTCGGTGATGCGCTCCTCGATGTCCGCCGCCGCGGTGCCGGTCTCCCGCGCGAGGGTCTTCACCTCCTCGGCCACCACGCCGAAGCCGCGCCCCGCGTCGGACCCGCGCACCGCCTCGATCTTGGCGTTGAGCGCGAGCATGTTCGTCTCCTTCGCGATGTTCGAGATCACCCGCACCACCTTGCGGATGTGGTCCCCGAGGCGCGCGAGGTGCTGGATCTGGGCGTCGCTCTTCTCGACCACCGCGAGCACCTTGTCGGCGGCGCCCTTGGAGTCCGTGGTGCCGCGGGCGACGGACTGCGTGCCGTGCTGGATCTGGCTCACCATGGCCGTGACCATCTTCACGTTCATGACCACCATGTCCGCGGAGTCGGCGGCGGAGGTCGACTGCACCCGCGCCTCGTCGGCCTCGACGCTGAACGCCTCGAGCGTCGCGGCGAGCTCGGCCGCGTAGGCGCGCTCCACCGCCAGCGCCTCGCCGGCGAGCTTCGCGAGCGCCTTCGTGACCGCGCGCGCCGACGAGACTCCAAGGAGCCCCGACGCTTCGCCGAAGCGGTCGAGGACCACCTCGGCCACGATGCCATGGGCCGACGCGAGGGCGTCGGCGCCGAGTCCCGCACGGCGAAAGGCCATGGGCGCATCGATGGGACCGTCACCGCCGTACGTCGAGCCCACGGCATGAAAAAACGCCCGCACGGCCTCGCGCGCGGCGGCGTCGACGAGCGCGGCGTCGCGTCCTTCGGCGTCGAGCGCCGCGGTCACGCGCGCCGTCGCAGCGTCGACGTCGGCGGCGTCGAAGGCCGGCGGCGGGACCGGGGTGAACGCGTCGGAGCGGCCGTCGTTGCCCTGAGACGAGAAGGATCCCATGCGCTTCTTCACCGGAACTGCGCCGCTCCCCGACGCCTCGACGCAACCCGGCGGCGCGGGGTGCCATCGGCGGCCCTTCGACGGGGACCGCACCGCGCTCGCCGGCGCGCGCCGACGGAGCCACCCGATCGATGATCCGGGGGGATTCCGCACACCTCGGCGTTGCACGTCAAGGCAGGGGCGACCCGAGCGCGCCGCAAGCACCCTCGAGGGACCGCTCTTGATGGCCGTCAAGCGGCGCCGGGCGGGTCCCGGCACGCTCGGGGCTTCGACCCATCGACGCGGAGGTGCCCGTGCATTTCGAGAAGCTCCCGGTGAACCCGAAGGCGGCCCGCATCAACGATCGCCTCGAGGCCGTCGCGAACGCCGCCGTGCGCGCGTTGGATCGCGGCCGCGCGCGCCTCGGCCTGCGAGGCCGGGCCGCCGACTACGACGACGAGCGCTACGAGTTCGTCGGCGGCGCGCGCGACGAGCTTCGCCGCAAGCACTACGACAAGAGCCTGCGTCTTCTGTGGAAGGCCGAGGCGGCGCTTCCGTGGTCGACGTTTCGCGACCTGGGCGAGGCCGAGCGCGGGCTGCGCGACATGGCCGACCGCGGCATGAACGACGCCGACCGCGCGGTGCGCGAGCGCATCACCAGCAAGGACTTTCGCGCGGGCCTCGACCGCGAGTACACGGTGGCGCAGAAGAAGGCCATCGTGGCGATCCTCGCGGCCATCGGCCACGGCGAGGCCTACGCGTGGATGGTGTCGGCGACGCTGCTCGGCGAGGTGAAGAGCACCGGCGCACGGGCCGCGCTGACCATGCAAGTGCTCGAGGAGGCCAAGCACTTCGTCGTGCTGCGCGAGCTCGTCGAGGCCTTCGGCGTCCCCGTGCCGCGGCAGAGCGCGTGGGAGTACCTGCTCCTCGAGGGCGCGCTGAAGGCCCGCGGCCTCGACAAGTTCTACGGCATGAACGTGCTCGTCGAGACCATCGCGCTGAGCATCTTCGGGCTCCTCGCGTCGATGCCTGGCCTCGACGTGCTGCAGCGCTTCCACCTCGACGAGTCGCGGCACACGGCGCTGCCGGTGAACTACTTCAAGGAGTTTCCGCTGCCTGAGAGCGCGCGTCGCAGCCGCCTCGGCGCGGCGCGGCGCATCGCGATGACGCTGCCCACGCTGCCGCTGGTGATGTGCCTCGAGCCCGAGCTCGCGGAGCTGGGCATCGACGCCTTCGACTTCGCCGGGAGCGTCATGCGCAAGGTCGGCACGCTTTCGCTGCGCGCGGGCTTCCTCGACGAGCGCAGCGCGCGGGGCCAGGCGGAGTTCTTCAACGCGGTGTTCAACGCGTACTGCAAGGCCACGCGCCGCTCGCACGCCTGGAAGGACTTCATGAGCGCGGACACCACCCGCGGCGTCGAGGTCGAGGCCGTCGAGCGCGAGATCTTCGGCTGCGACCATCCCGCCGCAGCCGACGCGCGCCCGAGCTGACACGCGGCGCGCGATCGGTTCCCGATCACGCCGCATTCTGCCGTAGAGCCTGGCGGGGCGCGGTCCGTATACTGCGCTCCGATGGCTCCGCGGTACCCGGTCGAGTTGGATGCGTGCGTCGAGGGCTGGTACGCCCGCGCCGAGACCGACGCCGAGGGCACCCTCGCGGCGCTCGCGGCCGACGTCGAGCGCGCCCGCGCCTCCGGCACGGATATCGGGGCCGCGCACCTCAACTACGGCAACGTGCTGCTGCGCCTCTCGAAGACCGCCGAGGCGCTGGCGCAGCTTGCGCAGGCGGTGGAGGCCTCGCGCGCCGAGGAGGACGGCGTCGTCGAGATGCACGCGCTGATGGCCACCGCGAAGACGCTCACGGTCACCGGCGACCTGCCGATGGCCCTCGCGAACTTCCAGGAGGGGCTCGCCCTCGCCCGGCGCGCCGGGGATCGCTACACCGAGGGCTTGCTCCTCGCGAACCTCGGGTTCTTTCACGGGCGACTGCGGGAGGCGGCGGCCTACGAGGAGTACACGCGGCTCGCGCTCGAGCGGCTCCGGGAGTTCGACAACCGCCGGGCCGTGGTGCTCTGCTTGAACAACCTCGCTGGCGCCGTGTCGTGGCTCGGGCGCTTCGACGAGGCCATGGTCTTCTACGACGAGGCTCTCCCGATCGCCGTCGCGCTGGGCTTGAAGCGCGGCCAGGCGCTCATCCTCGGCGGTCTCGGCGGCGTTCTCTTGCGCCTTGCGCGCGTCGACGAGGGCACGCAGAAGTACCTCGAGAGCATCGCGTTGCTCCGCGAGATCGGCGACGCGGTCCTCGTCACGCGGCACTACATGCTGCTCGGCGAGTCTCTCGTCGGAGCCGGTCGCCACGCCGACGCGCTGCCGTTCCTCGCCGAGGCCGTACGCGGCGCCGAGGCGGGCTCCTTCGAGCTCGAGCTCGCGATGGCGCTCGAGCTGACGTCCAAGGCCAGCGAGGCGACCGGCGATCTTCGTACGGCGCTGGATGCGCTGCGCCGCCAGGTCGAGCTCGAGAAGGCCGCGATCCATCGCCGCAGCGAGGAGCAGATCGAGAACCTCAAGCTCGAGCACCGGCTCGCGGCGGCCAAGCACGACGCCACCGCGCGGGCTGCGCGCAACGCGGAGCTCGAGGCCGTCAACGCGGCGCTGCGGGCGTCGCTCGAGCGCCAGCACGTGCTGCAGGCGGAGCTCGAGCGCCTCGCGAGCACCGACGTCCTCACGGGTCTCCGCAACCGTCGGAGCGTGAGCGACGTCGTGGAGCGCGAGATCGCGCGCGCCGCCCGTACCGGCCGAAGCTTCGCGGTGCTCCTCGCCGACGTGGACCACTTCAAGCGCATCAACGACGTGCACGGCCACGCTGTGGGCGACGCCGTGCTCGTCGAGCTCGCCGCGAGGTTCCGCGCGACGCTGCGCATCTCCGACGCGGTGGGTCGCTGGGGCGGCGAGGAGTTCTGCGTCGTCGTCGTCGAGGTCGACGTGGCGGGGGCGGAGCGCGCGGCCGAGCGCCTGCGCGCGGCGGTGGCGAAGCGCCCCTTCGCGACGGCCGGAGGCGCGTTGCCCGTGACCGTGAGCGTGGGGGTGGCCATGTTCCGCGGCGCCGGCGACACCCTCGCGCGGCTGCTGCACGCGGCCGACGAGGCGCTCTACGCCGCGAAGGGCGCCGGTCGCGACCGGTGGTGCTTGGCGCCCGTCGACGCCTAGCTTCGGCGCATCGCCCGCGCACAGAACAGCAGCCACGGCGGCGTGAAGAGCGCGGCCCAGAGCACCATCGGCGCGTCGGCGCGGCGCGCGAGGAGCACGGCGAAGAAGCCCGTGGCCGCCGCCCGGGGGAGCAGCTCGCTCCAGGGTAGCCGGGCGCCGGTGCGCCACACGCCGACGGTGTAGAGCACGGACGCGACGGCCATCGCCGGCGCCGTCGTCGAGAGCGGGAGCTCCTCGCGGAGCACCCAGCGCAGCAGCCCCCACCACAGCGCGAGCACCAGCGCGTGCGAGGCGACGAGGGCAAGCGGGATCATCGCCGTGCGTCGTGACGGCGGCAGCACGGCGAGGAGCCAGGTGGCCGCGAACGCGTAGCAGCCCCAGCCGACGATGCCGACGACGGGCACGGTCATCACGCCGGGCTGGGTCCAGTGCCAGAGGCCGGCGCGGACGGCGATGGGCTCGATGAGCGCGGCGTCGAAGGTGACCAGCGCGCCGACGAGGGCGGCCTCCTTCCACGGCGGAGCGGGGGTGCGTCCGAGCATGGCGCGCGCGACGGCGCGGGACGACAGCACCACCGGCGCCCAGATCGTCGGGATCAGCAGCGGCACCCGATCGACGTGCAGGTGCCACGCGGGGGCGTACGCGTAGAAGCCGTACGCGCGGATCATCGTGTCCTCGCCGACGAGCGCGCCGAGGCCGAGGAGCAGCGCGTCGCGGAGCAGCGCGGGCTCGCGGCGGTGCGCGGCGAAGTACACGGCGACGATGGCGACGCAGGCGATCTCGAGGGCGAACATCGGTGTGCGCGCCGAGGGTCGCACGTCCCGGGCGGCGGTAGAGTGCGCGCGTGAACGACCTCGCCTCGGCGCTGCGGCTGCACATCGTGGCCATCGCGGTCTGCGCCACCGTGACCTTCGGGTACCTGTTCATGGGCGCGTACCCGGTGGGCCTCGCGCTGCTCTGCGGCCTCGACTGGTGCCTCGTGAACCTGCTCAACCGCGCCACCGACGTCGACGAGGACCGTCTCAACGGCATCGCCGCCACGGAGTTCGTCGCGCGGCACGCGCGGGCCTTGGTGGCGGGGTGCCTCGTGACCCTCGTCGCCTCGCTGGCGTGGGGCTTCGTGGCGCTGCCGACGTCGCTCGCGGCGGTGCGCGTGCTCTTCCACGCGCTCGGGCTCGGGTACAGCTTCCGCATCGTTCCGACGCCGCGGGGGCTGCGTCGCTTCAAGGATCTCTACGTCTTCAAGAACTCCATGAGCGCCGTGATGTTCATCTCGAGCGTCGGGCTCTACCCGCTGCTCGGCGTACATCACGCGCGGGTCATGGCGCTGCCCGGCGTCGCCGCGGTGCTCGCGTTCTTCTTCCTCTTCGAGCACACGTACGAGGTGCTCTACGACCTGCGCGACCTCGAGGGCGACCGCGCCGTCGGCGTGCCGACGTACCCCGTGGTGCACGGCGCCCGCACGAGCGCACGGTTGATCTACGTCCTCTGCGCGGCGTCCGTCGTGGTGCTCGTCGGCGCGCGTGCCGCTCACGGGGTCACCACCCGCGAGCTGCTCATGGCGGCCGCGCCCATCGCCCAGGCCGCGTTCTTGTGGCGCCGCGGACCGGACGGCGTCTCCCGCGCGGACTGCATCGGCCTCACCTACGCAGGCGCCGCGCTGCTGCTCTTCTTCCTCGCCGGCACGTCGCTCTGGCAGCGCGCGGGCCTGCCCATGGATCTTTGATCCGCGAGGCCGCGCATGGACCCTGCCCCGGCCGCTGCGTATCGTCGCGCCCCATGAACCCCGTCGCCCTCGTCACCGCCGTGCTCACCGCGGTCCTGTCGGTCGTCGTGATGTCGATGCTGGTGAAGTCCCAGCGCGCGCGCGCCGAGGCCGCCTTCGGGCTCCTCGCCTCGAAGGGACCGATGACCCTCGACGAGCTCGCCGTCGCGACGGGCGCGAACGTCGTGATGAAGGGCTACCTCATGAACGCCCTCGACGAGCTCGCGGCCGAGGGCAAGCTCGTGAAGACGCCTCCCCCGAAGGGTCATCCCGCCCTGCGCATCGCGCGCGACACGCGGTACGGCCTCCCGTCGTCCGCGGCCAACTGACGCCGCCCCGCACACCCGACCGCGGTCGTGCGCGGACTTGTCGCCGGACAAGTCGGCGGATCGCGTCGGCGTGAACCTCGCGGGATGTCGGGTGCCGCATGAAGCATCTGGTCCGTGCCGCGCTCTTCGGCCTCCTCGCCGCGGCGACGCCCGGCGAACCCGCGCCGTCCCTCGACGCGACGACGCTCGGCGGCGAGCACCTCGTCCTCGACGCGCTCCGCGGTCACGTGGTGGTCGTGGACTTCTGGGCGAGCTGGTGCGAGCCGTGCCGCCGCGCGTTCCCGCGCCTCGAGTCCGTGGCCCAGCGGTACGCGTCCCGTGGCGTTCGCGTCGTGGGCGTCTCCGTCGACGAGGACCGCGCGAACTGCGCTCGCTTCGTGCGCGAGCTGCATCCGTCCTTCGCCGTGGTGCACGACGCCGGTCACGCCCTCGCCGAGCGGTGGTCGCCGCCATCGATGCCCACGACGTTCGTGGTCGACGCCCGCGGCGTGGTCACGGCGGTGCTCTCCGGTGAAGACGTTTCGCAGATCGAACGGCGCGTCCAGGAGGCGCTCGCGCGATGACCACGGCAACCACCGCACGCACGCTCCGACGGCTTCTGCTGGGCGCGGCGACGCTCGTCGCGACGGTGCCCGCGTGCCACACCGCCGACGTACCCACGGAGTTCGGCGACAGCGTCGCGCCGGTGCTGCAGCGGCACTGCGCGGCCTCGCAGTGCCACGGCGTGCCCCCGGGCGGAACATCGGTGCGGCTCTTCCAGTTCCCGACGGACGCGAACAGCTACCTCTCCGAGGACTCGATGGTCGAGGCCGCGTACGCCGCCGCGCGGCGCTACATCGACACGACGGAGATCCCCGAGCTGTCGTCGCTGCTGCGCAAGCCGCTGCCGATGGAGCTCGGCGGGCTCACGCACGCCGGCGGCCCCGCGTACCGCGACAGCCAGGACCCGGCCTTCGTCGCCGTGCGCACATGGATCAGCCATGAACACGGCGGAGCCGAGGACGGCCACCCCGAGAGCCTGACCGACGGCGAGCGCTTCTTCCGCGCGAACGTGCAGCCGTTGCTGGCGAGGTCGGCGTGCATGGAGTCGCCCTGCCACGGCACCGCGGCGGCGAGCCCGATGCGCTTCGACGTGGGCTTCGAGGGCACCTTCGGCGTGGTGGCCACGCGCGCGAACTACGCCGCCGCGCAGGCGCACCTCTCCCTGGGCGGATGGCCCGAGCTCTCGCGGCTCCTCCTCAAGGTGATGCCCGGCCCCGGCGTGGGACCGTTCCTTCCGTCGCGCGGCGGCCACGACATCGCGGCGTTCCCACGCACCCTCGACGATCCGTTGCCGCGCGCGATCATCGACTGGGCTCGGCTCGAGCGACGGCTGCGCACCAACGCCACGGCGACGACGGAGCACGAGCTCGCGGGCATCGTCTTCGTGGGCGGTCCCGTGGGCGCGGCGCGCGTCGTCGAGCACGACGGCTTCACGCCCGGCAGCGACCTGTACCTCCTCGCCCCCGCCACGCCGGGGAGCACCCCGCGCAACCTCACCGCGGCGCTGCACGCGAGCCCCGTGGACATCCGCAACCCGGTGGTCGACGCCGCCGGCGCGCACGTCGCGTTCAGCATGCGCACCGCCGCCACCGGAGGCGCCGAGCTCTGGGAGCTCGACCTCGCGAGCGGCGCCGCACGCCAGGTCACCCGCGCGGTCGCCCTCCCCGACGGACACGCGTCGTCGGACATCTCGCCCGCGTACGCGCCCGACGGCCGCATCTGGTTCTCGTCGAACCGCGCGGGCATGCTCGCCGAGCACGCCGACGGCTTCGACACGGACCTCTACGTGCTCGCCCGCGGCGCCGGCCCGGACGCCGCGCCGACGCGGCGCACGTTCACGCCGATGCCCGAGCTCACGCCGAGCTTCCTGCGCACCGGCAACGAGACCAAGGGGTCCGTCGCGTTCACGGCCATCCGCCGCGTGGGCGAGGGCTACAAGGGCGTGGTCTTCCGCTTTCCGCCGGACCTGCACCTCGAATACCACCCGCATTTCGGCGTCACCGGCGGC
>CAIMWA010000634.1 GCA_903845045.1 uncultured delta proteobacterium
TCGCCCGCGACGCGCAGGCTTCGGGATGACGAGGACGCGGCACCCCCTCGACGCCGTCCGCTCCGACGGGTGGTTCGACCGCGTGCTCGCGGGCGTGCCGGCCCTCGTGCGCCTCTCCGCCGGCGTCGGCGAGGCCCTCGTGGCGCTCTCGCTCGTGGCGGGCTTTCGCATCACCGCGGCCACCGTCGACCGCGCCACGGCGAACGTCAGCGAGCTGCAGTGGGTGCGCGAGGGCGCCGAGGGAGCGGCTCCCGCCGACCGCGGGACGCCCGAGATGCTTCGCGACGCGGTGCTGCTGGCGTTGCACGACGAGCCGCCGGGGCGCCTGCCCGCGGGCAAGGTCGACGACGACGCGCTGCGCGAGCTCGTGGGCGTTCGAACGATCCTCCTCGCGCCGCTCTTTGGCGTGGAGCTGCGCGCGGTGCTCGTCGGCGACGGTCCGACGCTGCTCGCGCTCGGCACCGACCAGGGCGAGGTCGAGGTGCCCCTCGAAGAGGTCCAGCGCTTCCTACGCGGTCGCGTCGTCGAGGTGCTGCGCGCGCCGCGGGGCCGCGGGGCCGCCGTCGATCTCGCGCAGCTCGACGGCGTGCGCGAGGCCTGCGAGGCGGGTCGGCACGACGAGGTCATCTCGGTGATGACGCCGCAGTTCGGCGCGCTCGTGGCGTTCCTGCGTACCGCCGACGGCGCCGCGCTGGGACCGGAGTCGCGCGCGGTGGTGGCCCGGGCGCTCGTGGCGCTCGCGCGTTCGCTCGCGGTGCTCGACCGATCCGAAGAGGGCGGCGACGCGCTGCGCCTCGCGGCCCAGTACGCCCACGATGGACCGGCGGCGGCGGAGGTCTACCTCGCCATCGCCGAGGGGCTCGTGATGAAGGGGCGCCACGCCGAGGCCATCGGGCCGCTGCGCCGCGCGGTGGTCCTCGATCCCTCGCTGCGCGGCGTGGCGCGAGGCACGCTGGCGACCTGCTACCTCGCGACGAACCGCGCCGTGGGCGCCCTCGCCGTGCTCGAGGAGATGCGCGCCGCCGGCGACGACGTGACGGCCCTCGAGGCCGGCGTGACGGCGTCGCTCGGTCCCGCGGCGCAAGCGTGGCGGTGGCACGTCGAGGGGCGCCGCCCCGTCGTCGTCGCCCTCGACGCGGCGGTCTCCGCGGACGGCTGAGGGCTGCTTCGTGGCCGCCTTCGTCACCGTGCCGGTGCTCCTGTGGGTGCTGCGCTCGGTGCTCCTCGCCGTGTTCGTGCTGGACCACCTGACCCTCGCGCGAAGGCTCCGCGGCGCTCCCTGGCCCGCGCGGCTGCTGCTCCCGGCGCCGGCCGGCTGGCGTGCGGGGCACCGGGCGCTCGCCGCGAGCTGGTGGGTGTGCCTCGCCGGCTGGACGGCGCTCGGAATGCTCCCGACCCGTTGGTTCGACTCCACCCCGTGATACAACGCGGCGAGACCGCGACCCCATGGCGAAGGCTCAATCACCGCTGCTCGGGTACAACACCAACGTCCGCTACAAGGGCAAGGTGTTCCACGTCCAGACGGAGGACTCCGGCCTCCTGAAGCCGCACGTGATCACGCACCTGTTCGCCGACGGCGGGCGCATCCTCAAGTCGCAGAAGAACAGCTACGCCGACCGGGTCGCCGACGAGAACGTCTCGGCGCAGGTCAAGAAGCTCATGCAGGACCAGCACAAGGCGATGATCATCGCCTTGCGCAACGGCGAGTTCGACCTCACGGCGGGGGTCGCCGTGGTCGCGCCGCCGTCCTCGGAGGACGTGTCGCCCGACGACAAGACGCCGGTGCTCCCGGTGGCGGCGCCGGCGGCGCCCCGCTCCGAGGGCTCCCCGGAGATCTCCGAGGGCCTCGACGCCGTCGACATCGAGGACATCGTGGACCTCGACGGCGACGACGAGGCGCTCACCATGCGTCCGCCGGTGTCGCCGCGCGATGAAGCCGTGCGCCCGGTCGTCGGTCTGCGCGCGCCGGCGCCCCCGATGGTGACCTCGGCGCCGCCCCCGGTGCCGCCCGCGCGATCGCAGGCGCCGACGGCAGCCTCGCAGCCCCCGCCGCTGCCGTTCTCGGTGCCGCCACCGGTCGCCCCCGCGGTCGCCGCATCCGCCGTCGCGCCCGTCATCGCCGTCGCTGCGCCGCAAGCGCCGAAGCCCGTCGCCTTCGGGGATGCCTACGTGTCGTCCCGATCGCTCGACGAGGTGATCCTCGCGATGCTCGAGCAAGAGATCGCCGCGCTTCCGCCGGCGAGACGCTGAGCTACTTCACGACGCGAAGCCACGCAGGGCGCTCGCGCGCACCCTTGCGATCCGACGACGGACCCTCGGGCGGCGGATCGTCCGGGCGCTCCTCCTCGACCTTCGGAGCCGGCGCGGGCTTGATCGGCGTGACCGGCGCGAGGCGCTGCTTCTTCGACGGCACCGCCGAGATGCGCGGACGCGGGCGCTCTTCGGAGGCCGCCGCCGGCGCGGGCGCGGGCTCCGGCGCGGGCTCGGCCGCGGGCTTCGGCGCATCGACGACCTTGCCGCGGGCCGTGCGCGACGACGGCGCCGCGCGGCGCACCGGCGCGGGCTGCGGAACCAGCTCCGGAGGCAGCTCCGTGGGCCACACCGTGACGGCGCCGTCCTCCGCCACCATCGCGAACACGGCGCTCCACGGGAGATCGCAGAGGAACGGCGAGCGGTTGAACGAGAGCGTGCAGCGCACGCCGACGTCGTCGATGACCAGGTCCGGGATCGGGATCGCGAAGTGCAGACCGAGCTGCAGCACGAGCTGCGGCTTCGAGGCATGCCAGGCCGGAACCTTCACCCCCGGGGCGCGCGGGTCGAGGTGCAGGAAGACGTTCCCGCGGTCGAGGAGGCTTCGGAGGTGTGCGGGCTTCGGCGGCGGATCTGCGGGCATCGCGGCCCGGTGGATGCCTCAGCGCGGCCGAGGGGTCAAGCCATCGGCGCGGCCCGCGGCCGTCGACGGCATCGCGCTTGACGGCGTGCGTCGCGGAGCACACTGTGCCGGGACGTTGGTGATCCACACTGCGAGGGTCACGGCACCGGATGGTCCGGGGTCGTCGATGCCTCACCCGGTGATCGAACTCCCGGGGGCGAAACGGTTTCGACGTGGGTCGTGACGCGATCGATGGCGCGACCGCCGGCCCGCGACGGCGTAAATACCGCGGGAACCCAGAGATGCGAACGACAATGACGTTCCTCTCGCGTTCGCGGCCTAAAAAACCGTAACGCCGTGCCCCGCCGAGGCTGCCCGTGCTCGGCGTGGTGCGTAAATGAACAGGCTGGCTCGCCGTCAACGTGTCCCGGACGGCGGGTGAGATGCAGGGGGTGCTGGCTCCGTGGAGTGCCTGCCGATGAGCACGAGACGGGGCGAGATTTGATCATCGGCTAAGTCGTGTAGAAGTCATCGCGAAGCGCTTGCGGACGCGGGTTCGACTCCCGCCGCCTCCACCTTCTCCGGCCCTCGCGGCCGCCCACCCCTCGCCTCGGCTCGATGTGCGTCGATGCACGTCGAGCCGTTTCACGCCCCTGGCTCTCGATGCGCGACGACGCCTACGACTCGACTCCCCGGCGCACGTTCCTCGTCCGCGCCCTTCAAGCGGGCGCAGCGGCGTCGCTGGGCTCCCTCGGGGCCGGGTGCGCCTCGGAGCCCGTCGCGAGCGGGGCCCGGCCCTGCGCTCCGCCGCCGGACGCATCGTTCGGCGCCGATGGCGCGCGGACCGACGCCGTCGTCGACGTTGCCGCGGCCGCGGACGCCCCGCGTGATGCGGCGGTGGTGGGTCCGCGTCCCGACGTAGCCGCCGCGGGGATGCCGTACCGCCAGGACGACCCCGCGTGGGGCGCGGACCTCATGTGGGACCGTGACCTGGTGATCCGCGCCGACCACGAGCTCAACGGCGAGCCGCTCACCGCGGCGCGGGCGCTGCTGCGGAATTTCAGCGATGGCAACAGCATCGGCAACGAGGGCTGCCTGCTCACGTCGCTCGCGATGGTGCTGCGCCTCTTCGCGCCAGCGACGCCGACGTGGACGCCGCGCACGCTGAACCAGGCCGCGCAGGACGCCTACTACTACACCGCCTGCGGTCTCTCGATGACGACGCTCTACGCCGACCTCGTGTCGGAGGTCAGCGGCGGGGCCGTGCAGCTCGCGATGAAGGAGGAGTACCTCGCCGGCGAGCCTGGCTGGCCCAAGGTCCACGTGCACACCTCGGCGCTCGTGCGCGCGTGGCGCGGCCTAGGTGCGGCGGAGCGGGCCGACCTCCTCGTGGTGCTCAAGACCGGCACCTACGACGACACGGTGGCTTCGCACTACCTGCTGCTGCACCCCGACGACGCCGGGACGCCCGACGACCCCGATCCGCTGGTGCTCGACCCCGCGAAGCCCGTCGACGAGACGCGTGCGTGGCGCCTCTCGGACTCGGCGCGCACCATCACCCAGGACGCCGCGATCGCGCGAGGCTGGGCCGCCGCGGGCATCGAGCCCACGCAGATCGGCGGCGCGTGGGTGTTCGTTCGCTGGGACCGCAGCACCGCGCGGCCGCGGGTCGGCGCCCTCGCCGGAGCCTGGGCGCGCGAGCTCACCTCGTCCGGCAGCTGACCGCTCGCGCAGATTCGCTGCTACCATCGTCGCAGTGAGCTCCCGACTGCTTCGTGTCGCACTCGCGACGCTGGCCCTCGCAACGGAGGCCTGCGGCACCGAGGGGCTCGCGCCGACCGGCCCCGACGCCGCGGAGCCCGACGGCCCTAGCGGTGATGTCGGCGCCGCCGGTCACGACGCCGTCGCGCCCTCCGACGCGCATCCCGACGCCTTCGCCGACGCGGGTTCACCGCTCCTCGACGCCGCCCGCGACGCCGCACCTGACACCGCCGACGCACCGGTCACCGATGTTCCTGCGCCCGACGCCGGCCCCGCGTGGATGCCGCCGGTGGAGACCGGGGCGGTGACGTTCCCGTACCGTGCTTACCAGTGCGGGTATGTCGTTCGTCGCGTGAGCCCGGGCGTCGCCGCCGCGCAGTTTCACGCCGCGACGTCGGGGGCAGCGCCGCGGCCACGGAACCTCCACCTCACCTTCGCCGGCGACCCCTCGACGTCGGTGGTGCTTTCGTGGAGCACCGACGACGCGACGCTCGCCACCGAGGTGCGCTTCGGCGACGGTCCCTCGGCGCTGACACGCACCGCGCACGGGTTCTCGTTCACGTACGCGGGCGCGACCGGGCGGCGGCAGCACGAGGTGCATCTGTGCGGATTGCTTCCGGGGCACACGTACGCCTACGACGTCGGCGGGGGCGCCGCCGGAGGACGCTCCGCGGCGTGGCACTTCGTCACGGCCCCGTCGGGTCCGTCGGAGGTGCGCGCCATCGTCGCCGGCGACTCGCGCACGAACCCGTCGCAGTGGGCCGCCGTCGCGCGCCGCGCGCTCGGTGAAGGCGCCGACTTCATGGTGCTCACCGGCGACGCCGTGGCCGACGGCGCGAACCAATCGTTGTGGGACGCCCTCTTCGACGCCTCGCCGGAGATCTTCGCGACGCTCCCGGCGCTCTGGACGCACGGCAACCACGAGGGGCTGGCGGAGCCGTACTTCGCGCAGCTCGCCCTTCCGGACAACGGGGGCCCGCGGGGCGTCGAGCAGTGGTACGCGCTCCGCTACGGACCGCTGCACTTCGTCGCGCTCAACGACATCGTCGCGGCGGCCACGGACATCTCCATCGCGGAGGTCGACTTCCTGCGCGCGAACCTCGCGGGCCTCGACCGCGCGCGCACGCCGCACGTCTTCGCGATGCACCACCAGCCGATGTACACGACGTCGTCGGCGCACGCGTCCGACACGACCATCCGCGGGGCGTGGGCGCCGCTCTTCGATCAGTTCCACGTGAACGTCGACCTCGCGGGTCACGTGCATAGCTACGAGTCGACGCACCCGCTGCGGGGTGGCATGGCGGCGTCGACGGGCTCGGTGGTGACCGCCGATCGCGGCACGCGCTTCTTCAATTTCGGCGGCGGCGGCGCGCCGCTGTACACCTTCAACGCGACGCAGCCCTGGATCCAGCTGCGCGAGAGCACCCGCGGCTACGCCGTGCTCACCGCCTCGGCCACCACGCTCTCGTGGACGGCGCACCGCGACGACGGCACCGTCCTCGAGACCGTCGACCTCCTGCGCTGAACCTCGCTCGAACTCACGGGTGCGTGGCGTCGGCCGCGTCCACCGGGACGAGCACGAGCGCGAGTCGCTGCGCGTCCCACTTGTAACCGGGAGCGCCGTCGACGCGAACGGCCACGAGCGACAGCGCATGCGCACCGAGAAGCTGGCGAAGCCGCGACACCGCCACCTTCACGGCGGTGCGGGTGGACGACGAGGGCCCGCGCTGCCAGACGCGCCGCGCGAGCTCGGCGACGCTCACACCGTGCTCCGGCGCCGCGGCGATCGCCGCCAACATCGGCATCAATGTTCGTCGGCGCGCGAGCGACACCGGCGGTCGGCCAGGCACGACCAGCATCCCATCGCGTCGATCCAACACCACCGCGCCCGAGGCGCCGTTGCGGAGGCGCGCGAGATCCGACGCGACCGCCCCTTCGCGGCCCCCGACGGCGTCCCTCCCGGCGCTCGATGCCTTCGCGGCGAAGCGCTCCGCGAGGGCGGGATCACCGCACCTTCCGAGGCGGCTTCGGATCGCTGCCAGATCCGCCGTGGCCAAGGCGCCCATCGCGTAGCGCCGAGTCGTCGGGTCACCGTCGACCACCGCGCGCGCGTGCAGCGTCGCGTGGTCGAGCACCTCGCCGAGCACGAGGTCACCGTCGTCACAGACCCGAGCGACCTTGGCGAACGCGCGCAGCGCTCCGCGCGAGTCACCCAGCGCGAGCTTCGCCGACGCGAGGGTGCGCAGCGCGCGCACCGCGTAGAAGGCGACGCCGCGAGCCTCGAGCACGGCCACTGCGCGGCGCAGCGGTGCGAGCGAACCGGCAGCGTCCCCGGCGGTGAAGCGCCGTCGACCCTCGGCCTCGTCGAGCAGCCCGGAGAGCGCCGGCTCCGCGCCGGGGATCTGCACCAGCATGCGACGCGCTCGATCCACCGCGATGCGTGCGTCGTCGTGACGCCCCGCCGCGGCGAACTCGCCGGCGGCGTCGAGCCAGACCTCCGCGGCGAGACGCAAGCTGCCGCTGCGCTCGGCCTCCCACGCGAGGGGGATCAGCGCTCCCCCGGGAGGCGGCGGGGTTCCGCGAGCGGCTTCGATCCGTGCCAGCAATACCCGCGTCGCGACGCGCTCCGCCGGCGAGCCCGCCTCGGACCGTTGCGCCCACGCCGCGCGAGCGACCTCCACCGCGGCGTCAGCCCGGCCGATCCACAGCAGCATGGCCGCCGAGTTGCTCAGCAGCACGCCCCGCAGGGCGCGAGCCTCCATCGGGCACTGAAGCAGCGCCGCATCGTAGTGGGCGAGCGCGTCGCGAGGCCGCCCCCGTCGAGCCTCGATGCTCCCGAGTCGATGGAGAGCCCTTGCCTCGGCCACGGCGTCTCCCGCGCGACGCGCCGCTCCGAGGGCCTCGCGGAGCGTCTGCGAGGACGCCTCGAGCGCGCCCGCCTCGGCGTCCAGAGTCGCGCGAAGGAGCGCTGCCTCGAAGCGGTCCGCCGGGGCCATGCGGGGCAGCTTGGCGGCGGCCTCGAGCGCGGCCTCGGCTTCGGCGATGCGATCGCGCCTCCACGCCGCCGTGGCCACCGCGACGAGGAGCCGTCCGCGCTTCGTCCCGCGCGTGGTCCGAAGCTCCGCCGCGAGGAACTCGGCGAGCTCGTCCCAGCGTCCCAGGCGCTCGAACACCGCCGGTGCGACGCGGGCCAACGAGCGCAGCCGCCGGCTCGGCACCGCCGCCAGGAGCCGGACCAGCGCGGCTGGGGGCGCCTCCGCGAGACGGTCGCCGATCGCCGCGGCGCGACGCAGCGCCCCGTCGACGTCTCCGAGGCACAGCGCGGTGTGCACCGCCTGCGCGACGTCGCCGGCGTCGCGAGCGTCGCGGAGGCCCCGCGCCACCGTCGCACAGAGCGCCCGCCTCCGGGTGCCTGGCGTCGCCGTAGCGATCGCCGCACATGCCCCTTCGAAGGGACCCCGCGGGCGGAGCTGAGCCCCCTCCGCGGCGACGAAGCCGAACTCGAGCAGCCGTGACACCGCAGAGCGCAAGGACGCCGGGAGCCGCGACGGCGACAACGCGAGGCCCATGGCAAAGAGCACCGCGATGTCCGCGACGTGGCGCCGCGATGCGCCCGCCGCCGCGAACACCTCGGCGGCCGCACCGTCGACGTCGGGCAGATCGTCGGCGAAGTTCAGGATCAGACCGAAGCGCGGCTCCCGCGGCGCGCGCGCGCTGCCCCCGGCCCAGAGCGGGATCGCGCCGCCCGAGGGAGCCGACGGCGCCCCGGCGCCGAGGCGAAAGCACCACCACGCAGCGCGTGCACGCGTCGCCGCATCGCCCATCCCCGCGGCTGCCCGACGGAGTCTCGCGACGTCCACGGCGCGACGCTCGAGGGAGCTTCCTTGCCGGAGCATCGCGACGAGGAGCTCGAGCGACGCCAGGTCGGCGCCGCCCATGAGCGCGACGGCGGTGTGCTCGAGGTCCGGCAGGCGAATGCCCTCGAAGCGCAGATCGCCCCGCAGTCCCGGCGCTGGAGCCTCGGGCTGCAGCAGCCCCCGCGGCAACGACGACGCATCGCACCGCGTGGCGACGCCCAGCGGCACCGAGGGCGGTCGGCCGAGATGAAGCTCCGCGGCGGCGACGCAGCCCAACCTCGCCGCGGCGTCGGTGCGGCGCAGCGCGAACAAGGCATCGAGTACGTCCGTCGCGAGCATGGGGTGCGGGGTTCGGGGTGCGGTCTCGCCCCGGACCGTCCCAGGGCGGCGGCCCCGAAGCGGCCGCGACAAATGTAACCCGATTGAAACCATCGCGGGTTCATGGTGCTCGACATCCCGCGCCCCCGGGGAAGTGCCCTCGGTCGACGCGGCGAGAAGCGGAGTGATCATGAAGGGCTCGCTGCGGTTGCTTTCCATCGTCGCCTGGAGCTGTCTCGCGTGCAGCGAAGCCACGCCGCCGGGCTTCACCGTCCTCTCGGACGGCGGGCGCGACGGCGGCGCGCGCGACGCTTCGTTGGACGGCGGAGGACCCTGCGTCGCCGGTGCGCTGTATTGTTCCGGTGCGACCCAGTACCGCTGCAGCCCGACCGGCGAGGCCGTCGAGCGGGTGCCGTGTACCGGCGCGACCCCCACGTGCGTACCTGGGATCGGTTGCCGGGCGTGCGCTCCTGCGCAGCTCCGATGCAACCCGACGAACCTCGCAGTGCCCGAGCGTTGCCGCGCCGACGGCTCCGGCTGGGACCCCGCCCCCGCGTGCGATGCGAGCAGCGGAGAGACCTGCGTCGGCGGCGCGTGTGTGTCGCGTTGCTCCGAGAGCGCCACCGGCCGCTCCTACCTCGGGTGCGACTACTGGCCGACGGTCACCGCGAACAGCCAGCTCGACCCGCACTTCGAGTACGCCGTGGTGCTCTCGAACCCGCAGACGTACGCAGTGCACGCCTCGATCACCGGGGGCGCCTTGACCGCGCCTCGCGAGGTCGACCTCGCCGCGGGGGCCATCGAGACCGTGGTCCTACCGTGGGTGACGGAGCTCGTCGGCTTCACGCCGTCCTTCGTCGGCTGCATGGGTGGAAGCGACCCCAACTGCCGCACGGCCCTCGCGCCCGCCCACTCGACGCTGCGACGCGGCGGCGCCTACCACGTGCACAGCACCGGGCCCATCGCCGCGTACCAGTTCAACCCGCTCAATTTCAGCCGCGAGGGCGGCTTCTACTCGCTGACCAACGACGCCTCGCTGCTTCTCCCGCAGGGCGTGCTCCGGCAGCGCTACGTGGTGTCGACGTGGCCCAACTGGGTGGTCCGCACGGCGCTCCGAAGCATCGTCGTGGGGGGATTCCTCTCGATCGTCGCGACCACCGGCGAGACCACCTCCGTCACCGTACGTCCGACCACGTCGGTCAGCGCCGGACCCGGCGTGCCGATCATCCTCGCGGGCACCTCGAGCACCTTCACGCTGCAGCCAGGCGACGTGCTCCAGCTCGTCGGCGTCGACAGCCGCACCGACGCCATGGGACGCGGACAGGACCTCACGGGAACCCTCGTCGAGTCGTCGCAGCCCGTCGCGGTCTTCGTCGGCCACGACTGCACGAACATCCCGGAGACGCGGGTCGCCTGCGACCACCTCGAGGAGCAGCTCCTCCCCATCGAGACCTGGGGCCGCGACTCCTTCGTGACCGGCCTGCGCGACCGCGGAACGATGACCCCAGCCGTGGTGCGCATCGTCTCCCAGGGCAACGACAACCAGATCAGCTTCGATCCGCCGACGGTGCACGGGCCCGCGACGTTGCAAGCCGGACAGGTTCTCGAGTTCGCCGCCACGGCGCACGTCCGCGTCAGCGGCACGTCGGCGTTCCTGGTGTCGCAGTTCATGATCGGCCAGGGGCCGGAGACCGCCGGCATGCCGGGCGCCGGCGACCCGGCGATGGTCTTCGAGGTCCCCGTGCAGCAATACCGGAGCGAGTATGCGGTCTACGTTCCGACCACGTATCCGCAGAACTTCTTCAACGTCACGGCTCCGGCGGGAACCCGCCTCACCCTCGACGACATGCCGTTGCAGGGCACGCCCGAGCAGGTGTCGGGCTACGACGTGTACACCGTGCCGGTGCCCGGAGGGGCGCACCGCATCCGCTCCGAAGGCTCGCGCCCCTTCGGCGTGAAGGTCTACGGCGTGGCGCGGTACACGTCGTACATGTACCCCGGCGGGCTGGACCTCCAGCTCATCACGCCGGGCTGAAGCCGGAGCAGGCGGCGATCTCGCGAAGCGGCGTACGCAGACCGCCGGTCAGGGCTGGCTCGTCTCGGCGCCGGAGCAGTTGCGGATGGACAGCGGGTTGTACGAGCAGGCCGCGTTGCAGGCGCCGGGGCACGTGGAGCACACGTACTGCGTCGTGGCCGGGCGGCAGAACGTTCCGAAGACCGGGTCCGTAAAGCCGCCAGACACCGGGCACTGCCAGTTGTTGGTGTCGGTATAGAGCGCGGGCTGCGTGGTGCACACCGTCGCGGCGAGCTTCCACGCGCGGCACGCGTTCGTGTCGCCGGTGTTGTACGGGTAGCGCCCGCCGAGGTTCGTCGCGGCGGTGGTGTTGTAGCTCGACGTCGAGCACCCCGCGATGGGGCAGGTCCAGCCGTGGTAGAGCGGGTTCGCGCTGCACATGCCGGCGACGCACGCCATGCCCGACGGGCACGCGAGGTTGCACATGCCGCAGTTGAGCGGATCGCTCTGCGTGTTGGCGCACGCGCCGTGGCACACGACCTGCCCCGCCGGACACGCGCACGTGCCGTTGGTGCACACCATGCCCATGCCGCAGACGTTGCCGCAGCGGCCGCAATTCATGGGGTCGTCGTCGGGGTGCGACTCGCAGCCGTTGGCGCCGTTGTGGTCGCAGTCCTGGTACGTCGCATCGCACGACGTGACCACGCAGCCGCCGGCGGCGCAGGCCCCCATGCCGTGCGTGAACGTGCACCGCGTGCCGCATGCGCCGCAGTTCGTCAGGCTCGCCATGAGCGA
>CAIMWA010000635.1 GCA_903845045.1 uncultured delta proteobacterium
CCCATGTAGAACGCCGTGAGGAACGCCGTCGCCGCGAGGGCGATCCACGGCAGGTGGCCGTAATGCTCCTCGACGGCCTCGAGCACGAGGTCCTTCGAGTAGAAGCCCGAGAGGCCTGGAACGCCGGCGAGCGCGAGGGCGCCGATGACGAAGGCCGCTCCCGTCAGGGGCATGCGCCGCGCGAGGCCGCCCATGTCGCGCACGTCGTTGGAGTGCACCGCGTGGATGGCGCTTCCGGCAGCGAGGAAGAGCAGCGCCTTGAAGAACGCGTGCGTCGTGAGGTGGAAGAACCCCGCGAACATGGACCCCGCGCCGAGCGCCGCGACCATGTACCCGAGCTGCGAGCACGTGGAGTACGCGAGCACCTTCTTGATGTCCGTCTGCACCATGGCGAGCAGCGCCGCGAAGAGCGCCGTGCCCGCGCCGAGGCAGAGCATCACCGAGCGCGTCGCCGGGGCCTGCGCGATGAGCGGGTCCGCGCGCACCACGAGGAACACGCCCGCGGCCACCATCGTCGCGGCGTGCAGCAGCGCCGACACCGGCGTCGGTCCCTCCATGGCGTCGGGCAGCCACACGTGCAGCGGGAACTGCGCGGACTTTCCGACCACCGCGAAGAAGAGCAGCGCCGTCACCGCCGTCGCCGTGCCCGTCGGGAGCGCGGCGTCCCAGCCGAATTCGCCGGTGGCGGCGTAGAGCACGAGGAGCCCGAAGAGCAGCCCCATGTCGGCGAACTTGGTGACCCAGAAGGCCTTCACCGCCGCGCGCGCCGCGCTGGGCTTCGTGTAGTAGAAGCCGATGAGCAGGTAGCTCGTGACGCCGACGAGCTCCCAGCCCGCGAAGAGCTGCAGCAGGTTCGGCGACACCACCAGCACGTTCATGCTGAAGAGGAACAGCGCGTGGTACGTGAAGTACCGACCGAAGGCGGCCTTGGGCTCGTCGTGCATGTAGCCGACGGAGAAGACCTGCACGCACAGCGCGACGAGCGTCACGACGCAGAGCATCGGCGCCGACACGCCGTCGACGTGCACGCCCGCGTCGGCCACGCCGTGCACCCACGGGACCACCGCGTGCACCGGCGCGTCGCCCGCGAGGCGCCCCGCGAGCAGCTTCAGCGCGCTGCCGAAGGAGGCCACGGAGCCCAGGAGGCAGAGCACCGCGGCGGGCGCTCCGAGGCGGCGCAGCGGTCCGAGCGCGGCGAGCACCAGCGCAGCGGCGGCGGGCGCGAAGACGGCCACGAGGGCCATCGCGACGGGGGTCATTGCTTCATCTCGCTGGCGAGGTCGACGCGCGTGTCGCCGAAGCTCTTGTAGAGGAGGATCATCAGCGCGAGCCCCACGGCGACCTCGGCCACGGTGATCGCGAGGGAGAAGACCGCGAAGAGCTGCCCCGAGGTGCCTCCGCGCGCGGCGCCGAAGGACACGAAGACCACGTTCGCGGCGTTGGCCATGAGCTCCACGGAGAGCAGGATGCCGACGGTCTGGCGGCGCGTGAGCAGGCCGTAGATGCCCGTGCAGAAGAGGGCGCTGGCGAGCAGCAGCGTGGCGGAGAGGGTCATGGCGCCTCCGCGGCGGCGTGCGGCATCGATGCGGCGCGCGAGCCCGGCTTCGGGACCTCGACGCCGGGGTCGCGGCGGCGCGCGATGACGGCGGCGCCGAGGATGGCCGCGAGCAGCAGCACCGACGCGGCCTCGAACGCGAGCACGTGATCGACGAGCAGCGCGCGGCCCAGCGCCTCGGGCGAGGCGCCGACGCCGTTGGTGGCAGGCACGTCGAGGCCGGGCGTTCCGTGGATGGCCCAGGCCAGCAGCACGAAGAGCGCGAGCGACACGGCGGTGGCGCGCCCGGTGTTCGTCGACTCGGCCTCGGCGGCGAGGCCCTCGTGGCGCCGCGTGGTCATCACGCCGAAGATCATCAGCGTCACCACGCCGCCGACGTAGAGCATCACCTGCGCTCCCGCGAGGAACGACGCGCCGAGCATGGCGTAGATGCCCGCCGTCGAGAGCAGCGACGCGCCCAGCCAGAGCGTGGCGCGCACGAGGTTCGTCACGCGCACCACGAGCAGCGCGGTCAGGAGCGTGAGCGCCGCGACGACGCCGAAGGCCACCGAGGTCATCACGGCGCCTCCTCCGCTGCGCTGCAGTCGCTCTTCTCCGGCGCAGCCTCCGCAGGGGCGGCCGCGGGCGCCGACTCGACCTTCGCCGGCTCCGCGGGTGCGGCCTCCACCTTCGCGGGCTCCGCGGGGGTCTCCACCTTCGCGGCCTCGACGGGCGCGGGCTTGGGCTTCGCGGGCTTCTCGACCTTGGGCTTCGACTCCTGCATCTCCTGCAGGCCTGTTCCGCGGCCCCACGCGACGGTCTTGCCGCGGCCGTTGGCGCGGAGCTTCTCCATGCCGAGCACGAGGTCCTCGCGGTTGAACGCGGGCTGCTCGGGCTCGCGCACCATCACGATCGCGTCGTTGTTGCAGACCTGCACGCACAGCTCGCACTGGATGCACGCCGACAGGTCGAGCACGAAGTCGTCGGCGTAGGCGCGCTTCTTCCCGGTGACCGGCGACTCGCGCTTCGGCGAGGCCTTCACCTTGATGACCTGCGACGGGCAGATCTTCTCGCACGTGAGGCAGCCCACGCAGGCCGACTCGCCGTTCTCGTCGTCGATGAGCGCGAAGCTCGCGCGAAAGCGCTCGGCGCGAGGCCGCACGACGTCGGGGAACTCCACCGTCGTCGGCGGGCGGAACACGTTGCGCAGCGTCGTGCGCATCGCGCGGAGGGTGTCGGTGAAGTACCCCATCAGTGCGCTCCCGGTGCGAACTGCACCCACGCCGCAGACGCCAGCACGAGCGCCACGCCGAGGGGCGTGAGGCGGCGCCAGCAGAGGTCCATGAGCTGGTCCGAGCGGAACCGGAGAAGGCTCCAGCGCACCCAGTAGACGAGCGCGAAGAGCGTCAGCGTCTTGAGGGCCATCCAGTGCAGGCCCGGCGCGAAGGGACCGTCCCAGCCGCCGAGAAACAGCGCCGAGGCGACCGCCGACCCGACCAGCGTGTGCACGTACTCGGACAGGTAGAAGAGCGAGAACTTCGCCCCGGTGTACTCGGTGGTCACGCCCGCCACGAGCTCGCTCTCGGCCTCGGGGATGTCGAAGGGGATGCGGTTCGACTCGGCCAGCATCGCGAGCATGTAGAGCCCGAAGGCGGGCAGCCCCGGGATCACCGGCCACACGGCCACCCAGTGGTGCGACGTCTGCCACGCCACGATGCCCGAGATGCGCATCGTGCCCGAGAGGATCACCGGCACGAGCACCGCGAGCACCAGCGGCACGCCGTAGGACACCGACTGCGCCACCGCGCGCATGCCGCCGAGGAGCGCGAACTTGTTGTTGCTCGACCACCCCGCCGCGAAGGTCGGGATCACCATGAGCCCGCCCACGGCGAGGACCCACACCACGCCGATGTCGAGGTCCGATGCGATCACCGTCGGCGAGAAGGGCACCACCGCCGCGGCGCCGAGGGCGCAGAGCGCGGCGAGCACCGGCGCGAGGGTGAACAGCGACCCGTCGGCGTCGGCGGGGATGATGTCCTCCTTCTGCAGGAGCTTGATGATGTCGGCGAAGCTCTGCAGCAGGCCGTAGGGGCCCACCCGCGTGGGGCCGAGGCGCGACTGCATGCGCCCGGCGAACTTGCGCTCGAACCACACGCCGAAGGCCACCGTGGTGAGCAGGCACAGCACGATCACGACGCCGTAGAGGGCGCCGTGCACGAGGGCGTTCATCGGTCGACCTCCCCCATGATCGGGTCGAGGGACCCGAGGATCGCCACGGCGTCGGACACCGTCGCCCCGGGCAGGATGTACGGCAGCGCCGAGAGCGCGTGCAGGCTCGGCGCGCGGATCTTCAGGCGGTACGGCGTCGTGGGCGCGTCGGGGTTGGCGACGAGGAACGTTCCGAGCTCGCCGCGCGGCGTCTCGATGCCCACGTACACCTGCCCGCTCGTGGCCTTCGACTGCGTGGGCTGGCGGATCGGCTTGAAGCCGCAGATGGGCCCCTCGGGCATGCCGTCGAGGGCGGCGCGGCAGAGCCGGATGCTCTCGCGCAGCTCGGCGAAGCGCACCTTGGCGCGCGCGAGGCAGTCGCCGCCGCGCTCCACGGAGACCTTCACCGGCACCTCGTCGTAGGCGTGAAACGGCGCGTCGCGGCGCAGGTCGTGGTCGACGCCGCTGGCGCGAAGCACGGGGCCGGTGATGCCGAGCTCCAGCGCGAGGTCGCCGTCGAGCACGCCGACGCCGCGCGTGCGGGCCACGAAGATCGCGTGGTGCACGCTGAGGTCCTCGTACTCGCCGATGCGCGCCTCGATGCCGTCGAGGGCGGCGCGGGCCTTCGCCGCGAAGCCCGCGGGCAGGTCGTGGCGGTTCCCGCCGATGGTGTGCGTGTTGTAGTGGAACCGCGCGCCGGTGATGTCCTCGAAGAGGTCGAGCACCATCTCGCGCTCGCGAAAGCAGTGCAGGAACACCGTCGACCCGCCGCCGAGGGCGCCGCCGAGGTCGAGGGTGAAGGTGCCGAGCCAGAGCAGGTGCGACGAGATGCGCTGCATCTCCGCGAGCAGCAGCCGCAGCCACCGCGCGCGCCGCGGCACCTCGATGCCCATGAGCTTCTCGAAGGCCATGTTCAGGGCCTGCTCGTTGGTCATCGGCGAGACGTAGTCGTTCTTGTCGACCACCGGCGTCTGCTGCACGTACGTCAGCTTCTCGCAGAGCTTCTCGACGCCGCGGTGCAGGTAGCCGAGGTACGGCGTCGCCTTGATGACCACCTCGCCGTCGAGGTGCAGGTCCATGCGGAAGACGCCGTGCGTCGACGGGTGCTGCGGCCCGAAGTGCAGCAGCATCAGGTCCGCCTCGGGGTCGTAGTGCGTGATCGACAGGTGCGGATCGATGCCGCCCCGGCGAGCGCTCTGCATCGCGATCACCTCCACGGCGCACACTCCTTGTCGGCCGGATAGTCACGGCGCAGCGGGTGCCCGTCCCACGCGTCGGGCATCATGATGCGGCGCAGGTCGGGGTGCCCTGCGAAGCCCACGCCCACCAGGTCGAACTGCTCGCGCTCCTGCCAGTCGGCGCCGGCGAAGAGGCCCACCAGCGACGGCGGCTGCTGGCCCGGCGCGAGCTCCAGGCGCCACGCGGCGACCTTCGAGCCGGCCCCGACGCTGCGCAGCGCGTAGGCCACCTCGAAGCGCTCCGGCGAGGCCTTGGCGCCGGTCTTCTCGGCGTAGTGCGTCGCGACGACGTACACGAGCTGCCGCCAGCCCATGCGCTTCAGCGAGCGCGCGAGCTCCACGTGCCGCGCAGGGTCCACCGCGGGCGCGCGGTCCTTCGGAAAGTCGGTGACGCCGAAGGTGTCGCGGAGCAGCGCCTCGAACTCCGGCGCGACGCCCTCGAAGGCGGGCTCCGCGGGCTCGTCGGGAGCCTCGACGACGGGCTCGGCGCCGGGCGCGGGCTCGTCGCTGCGGTCGAGGGACGACGCCACCAGCGCCGCGGCCACCTGCTGCGCCCCGAGGTCCGCCGCGCGCGACGGATCGCCGACGCGCCCGTTGGCGGGCTTCGTGAGGTCGATGAGGCCAGGGTTGGGGTCCCGCGGAACGGGCTGTCCGCTGCGGGCGGCGCGCACCTTCTCCTGCAGCCGCAGGAGGCCGTGCATGAGCACCTCGGGGTTCGGCGGGCAGCCCGGGAGGTACACGTCCACGGGCAGCACGGTGTCGATGCCGGGCACCACGGGATACAGGTTCCGGTAAAAATCTCCGGAGATGGCGCAGGAGCCCATGGCGATGCACCACTTGGGCTCGGGCATCTGCTCCCAGAGGGCGAGCACGCGCGGCGCCATCTTCACGGTGATGGTGCCCGCGACGACCATGACGTCGCCCTGCCGAGGCGTGGCGCGCACGATGGTGCCCATGCGGTCGAGGTCCACGCGGCTCGCGGCGGCGGCCATGAGCTCGATGCCGCAGCAGCTCGTGGCCATGGGAAAGATCCAGAGGCTGTTGCGCAGGCCCCACTCGAGCACGAGGTCCACCGCCGCGGTGGCGACGGAGAGCCCGGGCGTCTGGAGCAGGGTGTCGTAGAGGGGGTGCGAGTACGGCAGCGCGCGCTCGTCGACGACCGGGAGCCTTCCGCCCTTCAGAGCCATCGCAGCGAGTCCTTTCGCATGGCGTAGAGCCAGCCGAGCATCAGCACGACGATGAAGCTCGTGACGGCCACGAAGCCCGCGAGGCCGAGGCTCCGCCCCGCCACCGCCCACGGGAACAGGAACACCGCCTCGACGTCGAAGAGCACGAAGAACAGCGCGACGACGTAGTAGCGGGCGTGGAACTGGATCCACGCGTTGCCCGACGCCTCCTCGCCGCACTCGTAGGTGCGGAGCTTCAGCTCGCTCGGCTTCGCGCGGGCCCGCACCCGCAGCACCTTCGCCGCCGCGAGGAGCCCGCCGCCGACGAGCGCCGAGACCGCGAGGAACGTGAAGGCGGAGATCCACTCCGGGTGCATGCCGTCGGTCCTTTCAGCGCGCCCGCGCCGTCAAATGCGGAAGCGCGACGGGAACGTCCCGCTGCTCACGCGCGCCTGGAGGTCGGCGTCGTCGGGGTGCAGCCGCAGCGCGCGCTGCGCGAGCACGCCCTCGACCTCGCCGTGCTTCGGATCGGGGAGGCAGCACTCCACCGGGCACACCGACTGGCACGCCTCCTTGTCGTGGAAGCCCACGCACTCGGTGCAGAGCTCGGGGTCGATCTCGTAGAGCTCGGAGCCCTGCGCGATGGCCTCGTTCGGGCACTCCGACTCGCATGCGCCGCAGTTGATGCAGTCCTGGGTGATGTACGTCGCCATGTTCCTGCCTGTGCCGGAGTGCGCGCCGGCGTCGCGTCGAGAGTCACCGTGGGGCGCCGTGGCACCGATGCCCGCGCGCCCGTTGGACGAAGATTCGGAATGCCCCGCGGGCGCCGGTCACCCCCCCATGGGGTCTCCGTGCACCACGCCGTCGCTGAGCACCTCCTCCGACAGGAAGATGTGCTCCTCGTGCTCCATGTGCGCGAGCATCTTGCGGAGCAGGTCGATGGTCGCGCGGCCCGCGTCCGGCGCGTCGCCGGCGACGAGCAGCGCGTCGTAGAGCTCCTCGTGCTCCTTGGCGTGCTCCCGGAGCATCACCTCGGTGCGCACCGGACCCCACGCGTCGACGCCGGGGAGCAGGTCGCCGAGGAGCTCCTCCTCGCGCTCGTTGTGGGCGCGCACCCGCTGCGCCAGGAGCAGCAGCGCGGCCCGCAGGTCGTCGCGCGACTCGCCGCCCGGCTGGCAGTCCTCCAGGTCCTCGCGCAGCTCGTCGATCTGCGCGCGGATCTCCCGATGATGTCCCAGCAGCTCGACTCGGATCTCGCTCGGGTTCATGACGTCACCTCACTGCGCGACCGGCTCGTCGCCCTCATCGTCGGCGCGCACCAGCGGGTCCGGCGGGAGCTTGTCGATCTCCGCCTGCACGAGGCGCTGGTGCTCGGCCTCGTCGGCCCGCAGCTCCTCGAAGAGCGCGCGCACCGCGGCGTCGCGCACCTGGCTCACGGCGGCGTCGAAGAACGCGAAGGCCTTCTCCTCGCTGCGCAGCGCGGCGCCGAGGGCCTCGCGCACGGTCATCGCGGCGCGGGCCTCGTCGTACTCCGGCGCCTCGATGTCGAAGATCATCTCGCGGCGCACCGTCCGCGGCGCCGTGCCGAAGAGCTCGGCGCGACGCATCGCGAGCTGGTCCTCGTGCTTGCTCTCGATGCGGCGCATCCACCGGAAGAACGTCGCCGCCTCGGGGTTGTGATGGATCTCCATCTGGTCCCCGAGCTCTTCGTACCGGTCCTTGGCCTCCTCCTCGACGAGCGTCGCGAGGTCGAGCGCGTCCTTCAGGGTCAGCGCTCCGAAATCCACACTGCGCGTCTTCTCCACGGTCGCACTCCTCACTTCTGGATGAACCGCTCGAGGACGCGCGCCCGCGGCTTCGCCTCCCCGACCTGGGCCTGCTGACGCTCCCGCACGAGGCCGTCCATCGTCGTGGGCGGCGTCGGGTTCTCGTAGAACACCCCCGTGTGCAGGGTGCGGCCGTACTGCTGCGCGAGGTCCATCGCGGCGATGCGGCTCGTCGCGTCGTGGCCGACGCTCGCGAGGGTCTTCATGTTCGCGCGGTGCGCCTTCACCTGCTGCTCCTCCTCGCCGAAGGTCACGCAGGGGGACTGCACGTTCACGAAGGAGAAGCCCGGGTAGCGGATGGCCCGCTCGATGATGTCGGCGAGGCCGGCCATGTCCGCCGGCGTGCCCTGCGCCACGAAGTTCGCGCCGTACGCGAGCACGTAGAGCAGCGGGTTCACGGCCTCCTCGAGGCTGCCGTACTCCGACGTCACGGTCTTGAGACCCTTCGGCGACGTGGGCGAGAGCTGCCCCTTGGTCAGGCCGTAGATCTGGTTGTCCATCACGATGTACGTGAGGTCCATGTTGCGGCGGATGGCGTGCGGCACGTGGCCGCCGCCGATGGAGAAGCCGTCGCCGTCGCCGCCCGCGACGAGCACGAGCAGGTCGGGGTTCGCGAGCTTGATCCCCTGCGCGATGGGCAGCGCGCGGCCGTGCACGCTGTTGAAGCCATACGCGGTGGTGTAACCAGGGATGCGGCTCGAGCAGCCGATGCCGGACACGAAGGCGATCTCGTGCGGCGGCCGCCCCACCGCCGACAGCGCGCGGTAGATGGCCTGCACGACGCCGAAGTCGCCGCAGCCGGGGCACCAGATGGGCTTGAGGTCGGACTTGAAGTCCTTGGCCTGGAACGTCGGGAGGGTCGGAGATGTGGTCATCGGCTCAGTCCTGCGAGGCGACCTGGTGGACGTTGTGCTGCAGGTCGACGGCTGCAGCGCGAAGCGCGGTGACGATCTCGCGCGGCTGGATGGGGTTGGCGCCGCTGCGGCAGAACGACCGGACGCACCCGGGCACGTCCGTGAACATCCGCAGCAGCCGGTAGAACTGGCCCTGGTACGAGCTCTCGACGACGAGGCCGGACTTCACCGACGCGAAGAAGTCGCGGAAGACCTCCTCGGCGATGGGGTACACGAGCCACGGCACCATGAGCTTCACGTCGAGGCCCTCGGCGCGGGCGCGCCCGTAGGCCTCCTCGGCGACGCCGGCGATGGAGCCCCAGCTCACGAGCGCGAGCGGCGCGTTGGGGTTGCCCTCGACGCGGAAGAGGTCCTTGCGGTGCTTGAGCGGCTGCAGCTTCTTGAACCGCTTCTCGTTCATCTTCTCGTGGATCTTGCCGCTCGCCGTGGGGTTGCCCTGCTCGTTGTGCTCGATGCCGGCGCCCTGGTAGTTGCCGCCCTTCATGCCGGGGTGGCTGATGGGGCTGATGCCGTCCTCGGTGAGGCGGAAGCGCGCGTAGTTCTCGAGCTCCGTCGCGTTGGGGCGGCGCCGCTCCTCGATCTCGAAGCGCGACGTGTCGATGAGGTCGACGACCTCCTTGCGCTGCGCGACCTCCTGGTCCGACAGCAGGATCACCGGCGTCTGGAAGTGCTCGGCGATGTTGAAGGCGGCCACGGTCACCGCGAAGGTGTCGCCCACGGACGTCGGCGCGAGCACCGGCCGCAGCACGTCGCCGTGCGCCGAGAACGCGGCTTGGAAGAGGTCCGACTGCTCGGGCTTCGTCGGGAGCCCGGTGGAGGGCCCGCCGCGCTGCACGTTCACCACCACCAGCGGGATCTCGGCGATGGTCGCGAGGCCGAGGATCTCGGTCTTCAGCGACATGCCCGGACCCGACGTCGCGGTCATGGACTTCGTGCCCGCGAAGGACGCGCCGAGCGCCGCGCCGACGCCGGCGATCTCGTCCTCGGCCTGGATCACGGCGCCGCCGTACTTCCAGATCTCGCGGGTGTAGAACTGCATGATCTCCGTCGACGGCGTGATGGGGTAGCCGCCGAAGAACTCGCAGCCCGCGACCACCGACGCCGCGGCGCACATGTCGTTGCCGTCGGTGAGCATCTTCGACCCTTGGCCCGCCGTCGGAGGGTCGAGGGTGCGCGGCGTCGCCAGCGGGTGCTCCCGCGCGAAGGCCTCGCCGAGCTCGAAGGCCTTCTCGTTGGCCTTCACGAGCTCCTCGCCCTTGCGCGCGAACTTCTTCGCCAGCCCGCGGAGGATGCCCGCCCGCGGAATGCCGAACCACCCCGAGATGAGCCCGAGGACCACGGTGTTCTTGGCCTTGTCCGAGCCCGCGGCCTGCTTCGCCATGTCGCCGATGGGCACCGCGAAGACCTCGAGCGGCGCCACGCCCACCAGCGGGATCTTGTCCGGCGCGACGCCGGTCTTGGACTCGTAGATCACCACCGTGGAGCCCGACACCGGCAGCTCGGCGCCGAACCGGAGGAAGTCCTCCCAGTTCAGCGCCACCGCCACGTCGAGCGTGCCTCCGGGGTTCAGCACGCGCTCCGTCGAGAGCCGCACGCGGCACGAGGACTCTCCGCCTCGCACCTGCGAGCCGAAGCTCTTCGTCATCATCGCGTAGTAGCCCTCGTACGCCGCCGACGAGATCAACGACTCGCCTGCGCTGACGATGCCGTCGCCGCCGGACCCTGCCATCCCGATCACCAGGTCGCTCATGCAAACGCGCTCCGCAGCAACGTGCATGCCGTGCGCTCTGCGCTGGATTTGCAGGGTGTTCGCGCGTTCGACGACGGCCCGCGACGCAGCCCGTTCGCGCCCGTGCAAGCGCTGCGTCGGACCTCGCGAAGGACCCGGCGGCGGCCCTGGCGGCGTGGGGAGATCTTACCGCACCCGGTATGCGCCGAGCGCTTCGGGGCGAGGGTTCAGTCGGTGAGGAGGAGGTACCCGGCGACGCGGTAGAACGGCTCGGTGTGCGACGAGTCGTTGTAGGGGCAGCCGGTGTTGAACACGCAGGCGGTGCACGGCGTCGCGCCGGGGCGGCACGAGTTCTCGTAGGTCTCGACGTCGTAGGACACGGTGTGCGTGCCCGCCGTGGGCGCCGACGGGAGCTCGACGATCCACGGCGCGGCGACGTCGCCGGGGCACCACCCGGCGCGCGACGGCTGCCAGTTGCCGCGCTGGGTGCGCACTGGGTTCTGGGCGCAATCGTCGCGCCACAGCGAGCGGTCGAAGGACTGGTCGTCGAAGCGAACGGTGTGCGTGCGCGCGCAGAACTCGGCGCAGTTCTCCCGGTTGCCCTGGCCGTGGCCGGTGGTCGACACCCAGATCTTCGCGCCGCCGACGCCCGCGGGGACGGTGACGGTGCGGGGCGCGAGCTGCATCGCCACCGGGCGCGCCGGGTCGCCGTAGACGGCGTTGGTCCAGCCGAGGGGGATCACCGTGCGCACGGGGTGGTCGGCGGCGCCGGGCTCGAAGGTGATGGCCGCGGTGAGCAGCCAGCCGTTGCCCGACGCGTTGCCGGGGCCGACCCAGGTGTCGATGAACGCGCGCACCGTGCGCGTGCCGTGAAAGAGCGGCTGCAGGTCCGTGAGGTCGAGGGTCCAGGTGCCGCCGACGCCGTAGGGGGTGACGTAGCGCGCGAACTCGAGCTCGAGCGGGGCCGAGGCGTCGCCGGCGCTGCGGTCGAGGAGCGAGAGGGCGGCCACGCGGTCCCAGGCGTCGCAGCGGCCCGACGGGCACGCGAGGGTGATGGTCAGCGTGGCCCGGGCGTAGCGCGCGGCCGGGAACTGCACGTCGTGGTCGACGGTGCGCTGGTTGTCCGAGCCCGTGAAATACAGGTGCGTCGCGTCGAAGAGCGAGACCGTGAGGGGCTCCGTCGGAAGGTCCTCGGCGGGGGCGGTGTCCGTCGCGACGGCGGCGTCGGTGGCGCCGAGGTCCGACGCGGCGTCGCGCGCGGGCGTGGCGGTCGTGGGGGTCGAGCCACACGCGGCGAGGAGCGCCGTGGCGGCGGCGAGGAGCGTCGGGGAGCGCATCACCGACGGATGCTAGCCCGCGCTCCAGGCGGGCGGAACCTCGGCGTGCGGTGACGGCGACGCAGCGCGCGGCGACGCTCCAGGCGACGGTGCCTGCGTCGGCGCGGGCGTCGGGCATCGCGTCGACGCCGTTCGCGCGACGCGCATCCCCCAGCGCGGTGCGCACGCCCCACGCGGCGCCACGGCCGAAAAACGTCGTATGCGTGACCATTTACGTCACTATCGCGGGTCCCGACGCACTTCACATTTGGAATGCGTACTCTCCAGAATCACAAGAACGACAGCCTGATCGTCGCGCTCGCCGGGGTCGCGGAAATGCCCGCGCAGAAACGGCACGGGCTCTGCTATCTCGGTTGGTCACCCGGAGCCGCCGCGCGCCGAAGGGTCCGAATGCGTCGGACCGTGGTCAGGCGGCCTACCGGACGGAGGTCCATCCCATGAAGAAGTCCATGAAGAAGATGCTCGCCGGCTTCACCCTCGTCGAGCTCATGATCGTCGTCGTCATCCTCGGCATCCTCGCGGCGGTCGCGATCCCCGCCTTCTCGCGCTACGTGAAGCGCTCGAAGACGGCGGAAGCCACGGGCAACATCTCGAAGATCTACCAGGGCGAGACCTCGTACTTCAACCAGTCGTCGGAGAACAGCATCGCCAGCTTCGCCTCCGCCGGCCCGACGCCGTCCGGCTCGCCGACCGCTTCGAAGTTCCCGGCCCAGCCCACCTCCTTC
>CAIMWA010000636.1 GCA_903845045.1 uncultured delta proteobacterium
GCGGCGGCGCGGGCCGGGCCGGGGCGGCAGGAGCTCTCGCGGCGGGAGCGCGCGGCGGGGCCGGCTTCGCCACCGGAGCGGCGGGCGTCTCCGCGGGGCGCGCGGCGAAGTTCTTCGGGAGCAGCGCGGCGATGGCCGGATCGAGGCCCGTGACGCGGGTGGCCTCGTCGTCCTCGGCGCCTACCGCGGGGTGCGAAGCCGCCGGGGCGGCCGGGGCCGGGGCCTGACGCAGCGGCACCACCGTCGCGGGCTTGCGCTCCGGCGCCGCGGGCGCAGGCCGGCGGCCCATCTCGTCGAGCAGGCTGCCCGACATCTTCTGCGCGCCCGAGCGCAGCACGTCGCCGAGCTCGGCCACGTTGCGAAGCGGACGCCAGTCGTCGAGGCCCTCGCGCCACACCAGCGTGTCGGCGGTGACGTCGCCGGACTGCACCCGTCCGGCCAGCTCCTTGCGGGTGAGCGGGCCCACCGGGAGGTCACGGATGCCCGCGTACCAGCCCGTCTCGCTCGCATCGAGGATGGCGCTGGTGGAGGGCGATCGCTGCGCGGACGGCGCCGTCTTCGCGGCGGAGGCGGCCATGCCCGCGTTGAAGGCCACGCCGACGCTCGTCGGGGCCCGCACGCGGCTCTGACGCGGCGCGGCCGACGGGGGCATCGCCGACGGCGCGGGGATCGCCGAGGGCGACGGTGCCGCCGCACGCGCTGCATGCGCCGCGGGCGCCGCCGGCCGCTGCGACGACGGCGCATCGGTGGAGGTCGCGTCCTGCACGGCGTCGCCGCGAAGCTCGATGACGTTGTCGCACTTCTTGCAGCGGAAACGCGTGACGGCCCGGCCGCGGATCTTCTCGTCCGCCACGTGGTACTTCTGCTTGCACTGGTCGCAGACGAAGTTCATCGGGGCTCAACTCTCGCGGGCGGGGGCGGACAATCCATCACGGTTGGACGTTTAGAGCAACGACTGCAGGTGTTCTTTGATCTGCGCGCGGGTGGCCGCGTCTGGCGCGACGAGCGAGGCCCGCTCCCACGCGTCGACGGCCCGCCATCGGAAGCCCGCGCGCTCGCACAGCACCGCGAGGTTCTTGAGCGCCGGAAAGAACCCGTCGAAGAGCGCCACGCTGCGCTCGAGGCACGCGATGGCCGCGTCCGCGACGCCGGTGCGCCCGTGCAGCAGGGCCACCTGGTAGTGCAGCCGGAACGCGTTCGGCGCCTCGGCGATGCCGCGCTCGAGGGCCGCGATGGCGCCCGGGAGATCCCCTGCGCCGTAGGCCTGCGTGCTCGCCTCGAGCGCCTCTTCCGCGCCGTGCGGCAGCGGCGCGAGCGGGCCCTCGGGCCCCTCGGGGTCGAGCACCGCCGCCAGGCGCGACGAGAACGCCGCCGGCGGGGCCAGCACCGACACCGCCCCGCGCGCTCCATACGCGGACACGAGATCGCGCACGACCCGCCACGACGGCTCCGTCGCGGTGAGCACGAGAACCGGCACGGGCTGCGTCGTGGACGCGCCGCGAAGCGCCTCGAGGACGTCCGCCGCCACCAACCCCGACGCGCCGGCCTCGACGAAGACGACGTCCGGCGCGCCGCCCTCGAGGGCCGCCCGAAGCACCTTCGGCGCCGCCAGCACCTGCACCGCGCAGCCGAGGAAGTTGAGCGCCTCGACGGCCGCGCCCAACGACGGCGACGACCCGGCCACCCACACGGACCACGGCCCCCCGCGCGTCGACGGGGCGAACGCAGGCACCGTCGGCGGCAGCGGCACCGAGCGCCCCTCGGCACGCACCGGCCGCGACGACGACGCGCTCTCGGCGAGGAGGTTCGGCAGCGTGCCCGTGAGGGTCTTCGACAGCGACGCCACCCGCGCAGCGGCCAGCGGTGGCGACGGGGCGGCGGTCCCCGCGCGCACGTTGTCGCCGTCGAACTCGACGTCGCCGCGGGAGCGGGCCTCGTAGGCGCGGTCGATGACGCCCTCGAGGCGCTCACGGTCGGCCACGAACGCGATGAGCTTGCGGCCGCAGACGAACTCGAGCTCCTCGCGCGCCTTGGAGTCCGACGGATCGGCCATCGCGACGAAGAGCGAAGACTCCCGCGAGAGCAACGCCAGGGCCTTGTGACGCCGCGCGATCTCGAGGGGCATCACGTCGAGCTCGGGCAGCGCGAGGCGCATCGCCGTGAGATCCACCGGCGGCACGCCGTGCTTCAGGCTGGCGGCGACCAGGGCCCGAAGCTCGTCGCCCTGCACGTGCAACGGGCGCGAATCGTTCGGAGCTTCTTCACCGGATGCCATGGATTTCGGCCGACGGCGGAAGCTATCACCCGCGCCGCGCGGCCTTCAATCGGGAAAGCATCACATGCCGCTGACGATGCGCAGCGTGTCGCCGTCGCGCTCGATCTCGAGGCGGTTGTCGGCGACGCGGCGGTACCAGACCTCATCGCCCTGCGGCGCCGAGGCGTCGCGCACGGGGTCGATGTTGAGGTGCAGCGTCGCGCGGCGCGAGCGGCTCGAGGGCTCCGGCGGAGGTCCCGCCGGACGGTGGATCGTGTAGCTGCCGGTGTACGTGTAGTCGACCTGGATGCGGTCCGGGTTGTCCTGCGGGATCGTGATGCGGCGGTACCGGATCTCGTAGCGCACCTCGTTGACCTCGTCGGCCCAGAGCGTGAGCAGCCGCGAGAGGCCCTCGACGCCGTAGTCGTCGGCGCCGTCGGGGGTGCCGGCGTCCTCGAAGTAGCGCGGCGAGGCCATGGCCAGCAGCGTGCGGGCGTCGCGCGCCTCGACGGCGTGCCGGTAGCGCTCGCAGAACGCCACGATGTCGCGGTTCTCGGCGGTGTCGGGCACGTCGGTGTTGGCGATGTGCGTGGTGGCGCATCCGAGCAGGAGCGTCACGGCGAGCGAGCGGATCGGGGAACGGTGCATGCGGGGAACCTTAGGGGGAGCAACGCCGACGGCGGGCGCGGATATTCCCCGCGACGGGCCGCGGACACAAGCACCGCGCAGGAGGTTCTTGTTTCTAGCGGTGGATGCGGGTATCGCAGCAGCCGGAATCGCTGATGGACCCCACGGAACCGCCCCCCTCGACCCGTCGTAGCCGCCGCCTCGAAGAGGCCGTGCTCGAGGTCGACGGCGTCGTCGGCGTGCACGTGTGGGAGCTGGCGGACCGCGTCGAGGTCGGCGTGCGCGTGGCGCCGAACGACGCAGCGACGGACGTCCTGCAGCGCGTGCGCGAGGTCACCGAGGCCATGCGCGAGGGCGACGAGATCTGGGAAGTCGGGCTCCTCACGGAGCCGTGACGCCCCCGTCGGTCCTGGGCTCGTAGCGAGCCAGCACCGTCGCCACGGCCATGTCGCTGAGCACGTTCGTCGCCGCGCGGCCGCGCCCGACGAGCCAGTCGATGGGCAGCAGCAGCGGGATCACCGCAGCCACCGTCACGTCGGGAATGCCCGCGGCGCCGAGCACCAGCGGCAGCGTGATGAGACCGGCCTCGGGAACCCCCGCGATGCCGACGCCGGCCATCACCGACGAGAGCGCCACGGTCACCTGCTGCAACGGCCCGAGGTGCGCGCCGAGGGCCTGCGACACGAAGATCGCCGCCGCGGCCTCGTAGAGGATGATCCCGTCGTGGTTCAGGTTCGTGCTCACGCAGGCCGCGAGGCGCGCGGGGCCGTCGGGCACGCCGAGGCGCTCCTTCAGGCACTTGAGCGTCACCGGCAGCGTCGCGAGGCTCGAGCCGCACGACAGCGCCGTCACCGCCGCGTCGGACGCGCCCGCGAAGAACGCCCGGGGCGAGCGGCGCGCGAGCACCGCGACGAGCACGCCGTACCAGACCACCGCCTGCAGCACGAAGCCCACGAGCACCGTCAGCAAGAACGGTCCGAGCGCGGCGAAGACACCCACGCCGGTGCGCGACACCACGCTCGCGACGACGCCGAAGACCGCGAACGGCACGGCCTTCACCACCGCGTGCAGCACCGTCGTGAAGATGCCGAGGCCGCCCTGCGCGAAGGCCTCCCAGGTCCCGACGGAGGGGTCGCCGTCGGCCTTGCGACGCCGCAGCGCGAGGCCCAGCGCCACGGCCACGAGCACCGCGGAGATGACCTGGTTCTTCACGAAGGGCTCGAGCACGCTCTCGGGGATCATGCGTCCGAGGTTCGTCAGCGGATCGAGGGTGGGCGCGGCCCCTTCGGAGGCGTGCGACGACGCGGCGTCCGCGTGCGTCACCGCCGCGAGGTGACCCTGCCAGCCCGCGCCGGCGTTGCGGGCGTGCGCCACGCCGAGGCCGATGAAGATCGCCACCGTCGCGTTCAGCGTGGAGAGCGCGAAGAGCCGCAGGGCCTGGCGCCCGGCGATGTGCGTGCGCGCGAAGGCGTCGACCACCGCGAAGAGGATCAACGGCGTCGCGAGGGCCTTCAGCACCCGGATCACGAGCATCCCGACGTCGCCGAGGACGTGCGCCCGCGGACCGAGCACCCGCGCCGCGACGATACCCAGCAGCACGCCGACGACGATCTGCGCCGACAGCGGAAGCCGACGCAGGGTCACCGCGCGCCCCGGTGGCGCCCGAGCTCCATGCGTCCGAGCTGGTCGCCGTGCACCTCGTCGGGGCCGTCGGCGATGCGAAGGAACCGCGCGGTGGCGTAGGCGTAAGCGAGGCCGAGGTCGTCGGTGAGCCCCGCAGCGCCGTGGGCCTGCATGGCGAGGTCGATGACGTCGCAGGCCATGCGCGGCGTCGCGAGCTTGATCATCGCGATCTCGGCGCGGGCGCCCTTGTTGCCGGCGACGTCCATGCGGTGCGCGGCGTTGAGCACGAGGAGCCGCGTCTGGTCGATGGCGAGGCGCGTCTCGGCCACGCGCTGGCGCCACACCGACTGCTCCGCGAGGGGCTTGCCGAAGGCGACGCGACGCAGCAGCCGGCGGCACATCGCGCCGTGGGCGCGCTCGGCGAGGCCGATGAGCCGCATGCAGTGGTGGATGCGCCCGGGACCCAGGCGTCCCTGCGCGATCTCGAAGCCGCGCCCCTCGCCGAGGAGCAGGTTCGCGACGGGCACGCGCACGTCGGTGAAGGTCACCTCGCCGTGGCCGTGCGGCGCGTCGTCGTAGCCGAAGACCGGGAGCATGCGCTCCACGCGCACGCCGGGCGTGTCCCGGGGCACGAGCACCATGGACTGCTGGATGTGGCGGTCGGGGTTCGAGGGGTCCGACTTGCCCATGAAGATGAAGAGCTCGCAGCGCGGGTGGCCCGCGCCGGACGTGAACCACTTGCGGGCGTTGAGCACGTACTCGTCGCCGTCGCGCACGATGCTGCCGGCGATGTTCGTGGCGTCCGACGAGGCCACGTCGGGCTCGGTCATGGCGAAGCCCGAGCGGATCTCGCCGGCCAGCAGCGGTGTCAGCCAGCGCTCCTGCTGCGCGGGCGAGCCGTAGCGCGCGAGCACCTCCATGTTGCCGGTGTCCGGCGCGCTGCAGTTGAAGACCTCGGGCGCGAAGGGCACGGCGCCCATGACCTCGGCCATCGGCGCGTACTCGAGGTTCGTGAGCCCCGCGCCGCCGTGGTCGCCGGGGAGAAAGAGGTTCCAGAGACCCTTCGCGCGGGCCTTGACCTTGAGCTCGTCGATCACCGTCGGCACGGCCCAGCGATCGCCGCGGAGCTGCGCCTCGACGACGGGCTCGGCGGGGAGCACCTCGGCCTCCATGAAGCGCTCGAGGCTGGCCTGCAGCGCTCGCGCGCGATCCGACTGGGGAAACAACGTGTCGATCATGGCGCGCGGATCATAGAGGCGTCGGACCCTGCCGAGGAACAGGGAGCTCGCGACCGCGCTTGACCGCGCCACCCTCGGGGGTCCTACGCTCCGCCACCCCATGCGCCGACTGCTCCTCGCCCTCGCTGCCGCCGCCCCCCTCGCGTGCTCCGACGACGCTCCCGTCGCCGCGCCGCGCGACGCCACCGTCGCCGACGCGCCCGATGCCGCGGACGCGCCTGCCCCGCCGAACGACGCGGGAACCTTCGTCGAGCCCGACGCGGCGCCGACGGCCTCGCTGCCCGAGGGCGACTGCGATCCGCTGGACCCGTCGGAGTGCGCGTACCCGTGGCCGTCGAGCCTGTACCTCCGCGCCGACGCGACGCGGCGCACCGGCTATCGCCTGCAATTCGGTCCGTCGTCGCTGCCGTCGAACAGCGCCGGCGACGCCATCGACCCGGCGGGCTTCACGCACCTCGACGGGTTCAGCGTGGGCTCGCCGGTGATGGTCCGCTTCGCCAACGTCGACCTCTCGGCCATGGCCACCGAGGACCACATGGAGCGCTCCATGGCGGCCGACGCGCCGGCGCTGCTCTTCAAGGTGCAGGGCACGTCGCTGGTGCGCGTGCCGTACTGGGTCGAGCTCGACTCGCACGAGCCCAACGCCGCGCGAAAGACGCTGTTCCTACGGCCCGCGGTGATCCTCGAGGAGGCCACGCGGTACGTCGTCGCGTTCCGCAACCTTCGCGACACGGCGGGCGCGGCGATCCCGCGCTCCGGCGCCTTCGATCGACTCGTCGCCGGCACCACCACCGGCGACACGTCGCTCGCTCCACGTCAGCCGCGGTTCGACGAGGTGTTTCGTCTCCTCGAGGGCGCGGGCGTGCCGCGCGCGTCGCTCACCCTCGCCTGGGACTTCAACACGAGCAGCGGCAACGCCGTGCACGGTCGGCTCCTCGCGATGCGCGACGACGCCCTCGCGCGCGCCGGGGCCACGGGTCCGGTGATCAACATCGACCAGGTCAGCACCTTCGTGCCGATGCGCGACGGCAGCGGCGCGCCGTACGACCCCGACATCGCCGTGGAGCTGCAGGGCAGCATCGAGGTTCCGCACTACATGCACTCGCGGCACCTCGGATCGTTCGTGGGCTGGGGCATGAACCTCGACGCCAACGGCCGCCCCGTCGCCAGCGGCACGCGGCAGACGCGCTTCTGGATCCGCATCCCGCACTCGGCGATCAACGGTCCGCCGCACGGCCTGGTGATCTACGGCCACGGGCTGCTCGGCGGCGCCGACGAGGTCGAGGCCGGCTACATCGGCCACATCGCGAACACGCACAACCTCATCTACTTCGCCGCGCCGCTCACGGGCATGGCCGACGAGGACCTGCCCGGCGTCTTCGCGTCGCTCCGCAACCTCTCGTACTTCACGTCGGTGACGGACCGGCTGCACCAGGGCGTCACCGAGTGGGTGCTCCTCGCGCGCGCCATGCAGCATCGCCTCGGAGCGGTGCCCGAGGTCGCGTCGCGGCACATCCAGATCAACCCCGACGAGCTCTTCTACGAGGGCAATTCGCAGGGCGGCATCTTCGGCGGAACCTTCGTCGCCGTGTCGCCCGACGTGCACCGCGGGTACCTCGGCGTGCCCGGCGAGAACTACTCGACGCTGCTCGCGCGCTCGCACGATTTCGCGTCGTTCTTCGAGCAGCTCCGCATCACCTACCCCGAGCCCGCGGACCAGGCCGTGGGCCTCGCCGCCGTGCAGCTCGTGTGGGACGCCACGGACCCGGTGACGCACCTCCGGCACCTGCATCAGGACCCGTACCCGGGCAACGGTCCGCACGAGGTGATCCTGTCGCCGGCGAAGGGTGACCACCAGGTGTCGGTGCTCACCAACGAGGTCACCGCGCGTACCGACATCGGTATTCCGCTCATGGCCAACTACGACAACCAGCGCACGCCGTGGAGCTGCACGCAGGCGGCGTATCCCCGCACGGGCTCCGGCGTGGTGCTCTGGGACTTCGGCAACCCGTGGCCGCCGCTCGGCAACGTGACGCCGACGGACACCGGCACGGACCCGCACGAGCTCCCGCGGCGCAGCGAGGCGAACCAGCGGCAGATGGTGAACTTCTTCCGCACCGGCACGATCATCGACGTCTGCGGCGGCGACGGCTGCCACCCCGATTGAAGGGGCGGCCGAGCGCCGGTAGAACGTCGCCCCGCACCGTACGTCCACCCAATGCCGCGCGGATCCCGCGCGTCCCATGCTCGACGAGGTACCGCCGATGACCAAGACCCTGCCGACCCTGCTCCTCGCGCTCGCGCTGCTCGGCGTCGCCTGCAAGCGCCGCGACGAGGCCACCGTGGCGCCGACCCCGGTGACGACGACGACCACGCAGCCCGCGATGCCGACGCAGCCGACGATGCCCTCGACGGTCGCCGACGCAGGCACGGCCCCCGCGATGCCCGGCCAGCCTGGTGCCCTCGCCCCCGGCGCCGTCGCCCCGGTCGCCGCACCTCCCGCCGCCGCGCTGACCCCCGACGCAGGCGCCGTCCCCGTGGCCGCCGCTCCGCCCGCCCCGACGGAGCCCGCGGCCCCCGCGGCGCCGAC
>CAIMWA010000637.1 GCA_903845045.1 uncultured delta proteobacterium
CGACCGGCGTGGAGGCCCTCGCGCGGGTGTTCCTGGGCGGCAGCGAGTCCCTCGGCGCGCTGCGCTGGCTGCTGTCGGTGAGCTCCCGCGCGGGCACGCCGATGGCCATGGTCGAGTGGCCCGCCGAGGCGCCCACCGCCGACCCCTGAGGCGCCGCGCACGACCTTGACCGCGCGCGGTCGGCGCGTAGCGTCACGCGATGGCGGATGCGTGCATGAGTCTCGTGCGGGCGTGGCGTCGCGCCGCGCTGTTCCTCGTGGTGTGCCTCGGCCTCGGCGCGGCCTTCGCGCAGACGCCGCCGCTGCCCGCCGCGCCCTCCGACGAGGTGCGGCACCTCGCGAGCGTGCTGCAGCCGCTCGGGCGCTTTCGGCCCGCGTCCGGCGGACCGTCGGAGACGATCACCTTCGAGCTCTTCGACGACGACGGCCAGCGCCTCGGCTTCGTCGGCGTCGGGCGCTCCGACGTCGACGGCGGGCAGCGGCCGCGGCTGCGCTCCCAGCACTACACGCTCATCGTCGGCAGCGAGACGCCGCGAGCGGGCGTCACCACCACGCTCATCCGTGCCGCCCACGCCATCGTCGACGCCGACGGCGGACCGCTCCCGGAGCTTCCGGTGCGCGTCACCGCGATGCCGACGGAGGGCTTCGGCGTCGCGGCGGCGGCGCTGGCGGCCCTCGCGCTGGCGGCCGCGGCGTGGCGGCGCTTCCGCATCACCCTCGACCTCCGCGCGCAGCACCTCGTGCAGCTGGTGACGCAGGGGAGCATCCTGCTTTACTGGTCGGTGTATTGGCCGCCGGTGCGCGAGCGCTGGCCCCTCGTCGCCCTGATGCTCGTGATGGCCTTCGCCGCCGACGCGATCTTCTCCTTCGCGCGCTTCGGGTCGTGGCGCGCCGGGCTCTCCGTCGTCCCGGTGGCCCTCAGCATCAACCTCTTCGAGTGGTTCGACGCCCCCGGCGCGGTGCTCTCCATCGTCGGCGCGTTCGCGTGCAAGCACTACGTCCGCCGGGGTCCGCGGCACATCTTCAACCCGTCGGTGGCGGGGCTCACCATCACGGGCCTCGTGTCCCTCGTCGCGCCGAACGCCGTGCACCTCGGCGGGCTCTTCCACACGCTCAACGTGCCGCCGAACATGTCCGAGTGGATCCTCCTCGCGGCGCTGCTCCCGCAGCTTCGGTTCCGCATCCTCCCGGCTTCCCTCGGCATCTTCGCGGCGCTCACGCTGTGGGACATCCCCGGCGTGCTGCGCCCCACGATCCTCATCGCGATGACGCTGCTCATCACGGACCCGGCGACGACGCCGCAGAACGACCTCGGCAAGGTGCTCTTCGGGCTCCTCGTCGGCGCGCTGCTCCCGGTGATCTCCGAGGTGCTGCGCGGCCGCGGGTACGTCGACGACTTCGCCAAGATCTTCGCCATCCCCGTCGCGAACATCGCGGCGCCGTGGCTCGACGTCGCCGCCGCCTTCATCGCCCGGCCCTTCGCCGCGGCCCGCGACGCGCTCATCGCGCGCATCCCCGCGGACTCGCCGCTGCCCGCCGCGCTGCGCGACGGACGGCGCTGGCAGGTGCCCAACGTGCTGCTCGTGGCGTGCTGGGTCGCGCTCATGGTGCCGCGCCTCGCCCGCGAGAAGCCCCTCTACTTCGAGCCCGAGATCCACTGGAACTTCGCCACGCCGCTCGTCGTGCGCGACGCCGACGACGTGCCGCGCTGCGCGTCGAACCCCACGTTCTGCCAGGTCTTCACCTTCCGCCGGGAGGCCGCGCTGTGGATGCACCGCCCCCGCGGCCGCGCCGCCCCGTAGGCCCGATTCGCGGCGAAGGTCGCGCGTTGCGTTCACCCAGGAGGCGTGATCCGATGACCCGCGGCCTCGGCCGTAGGCGGCGCCGCGTCGGCACCCCGCAGAGGATGGCGACGGTGACCCATGGGTGAACGACGGCGGCGGTCCCTGCGCTGGTTGCTGGCCGTGGCGCTCGCGGCTTCGTCGGCGGCGGCGCAGTCGTCGCCCGCGGTGGAGATGCTCCACCACGCCCACGGCTCCGCGGCGCGCGCGCGGGCGGCGACGGCGGTGGGGCGCATCCACTCGGCCGACGCGCGTGCGGCCCTCGAGGGCGCCCTCGACGACCGCGCCGCGTCGGTGCGCGC
>CAIMWA010000638.1 GCA_903845045.1 uncultured delta proteobacterium
AGGATTTGAACCTACGACCTTCGGGTTATGAGCCCGACGAGCTACCAGGCTGCTCCACCCCGCGTCAGGGATGGCGGTCTTCTATCCGCGACCTCCGAGGCCGTCAAAGAATTTCGTCATCGACCACGCGACTTTCCCCCGCCGCCTCGCGACGGTGGCCGCGGCGATGCTGCGCCACGCGGACCTTTCGCAGGTGCCGAAGACTTCGAGGGTCCCGAAGACTTCGAGGGTCCCGAAGACTTCGACGGTCCAGGAGACTTCGACGCCGGGCGACGCGGACCGCGCGGAGCTTTCGGCTTCGGCGCGTCCTCCTCGGCGTCGATGCTCGCACCGTCGTCATCGCCGTCGTCGCCGTTCGCCGCGGCGGCCTCCGCGGCGCGCAGGTAGTCCTTGCGAAGCAGCGTGACCTCGTCGGGCGTCAGCGCGCGCTTCTCTCCCGGGCGCAGGCCCTCGGCGGTGATGCCCGCGAACGCGATTCGCGCGAGGCGCATCACGAAGAGCCCCACGGCCTCGGCCATGCGATGGATCTGCCGGGTGCGCCCCTCGCGCAGCGTGACCTCGAGCCACGTCGACCCGTCGCCCACGGCCTCGCCGCGGTCGTCCGAGACCATCGACGGGACATGCCGCAGCAGACGGACATCCGCCGGCAGCGTCGGGCGCCGCGGCTCTGACGGATCGCTCTCCGGCGTCGCGAGCATCACGCCCTTGCGGAGCATCTCGAGCTGCACGTCGGTGACGACGCCGCGCACCTTGCAGACGTAGGTCTTCGCGACGGCCTTGCGGGGGTGCAGCAGCGCCTGCGCGAGGGCTCCGTCGTTCGTCGCGAGCATGACCCCGGAGGTGTGAAAATCGAGGCGCCCGACGGGATACACGCGCACGCCGAGGTCCTTGAGGATCGCGCCCACGGTGGGGCGCCCCTCGGGGTCGTTCAGCGTCGTCATGACGCCGCGCGGCTTGTGGAACACCACGTACACCGACGGCTCCGCCACGAGGCGGCGCCCGTCGAGCTCGACGTGGTCGCGGCGCGCATCGACGCGCACGCCCATCTCCGTCACGATGCGCCCGTTCACCCGCACGCGGCCGGCGGCGATGAGCTCCTCGGCGTGGCGGCGCGAGGCGACCCCGGCGCGCGCGAGCACCTTCTGCAGACGCTCCCCTGCGGTGGTCGTCACGGTGCGTTCGCAGTCGTCGCGGATGCGGCGGTCGGAGCAGGAACCGGCGCGGCCGAAGCCGTCGTCGGAGGCGGGGTCGGTGACGGTGTGGCCCCCGGAGCCGCGGCAGGGGTCGCTGCCCCCGGCGTCGCAGGCGTGGTGCCAGGTGCAACGGCGCCACCCGCAGGAGCGGCCGCCGGCGTCGCGGCCTGCTGCGGACGCTGCGGTGCGAGGCGGTCCACGCGGTCCCAGCGGTCGGCGCGGCCGTCGTGGTCGTAGTCCCAGCCGATGCGCACGACGTTCCCGTGGGTGTCGTAGAACTCCCAGTAGTCGGCGTGAAAGTCCGGGCTGCTGTCGGCCTGAAGCTCGCGCTCGGCGCGGTACACGCGGTGGTCGCGGAAGTAGAGCCGCATGTCGACCATGCCGTCGCCGTTGGTGTCGAACTCGCGCCGTACGACGTCGCCCGCCTCGAAGTACGTGATGACGTCGATGCGCCCGTCGAAGTCGCGGTCCTCCTCCTCGCGGAGCGTGCGGCCCTCGTCGTTGTAGAAGCGGTAGACGTCCTTCACGCCGTCGTGGTTCAGGTCGGCCTCACGGCACACGAGCACCGAGTGCACCTCGGCCCCCTCGCCCACCGTCTGGAACACCTTCCGCACGTCGGGAACGCCGTCGCTGTTCGTGTCGTACTCGCTCGACGTGCGCCCCGGGCGCGTCGCGTCGCAGCGGCTGCGATCCTGCTGCGCGCTCGACGTCCGAACGTGGGTGGAGTTGCGGAGCACCAGCCGCCGCGCCGTCGTGCCCGACGACGAGCACGCCGCGAGCGCCCCGAAAAGGAGCAGTCCTCGAATCTTCATCGCGCACCTCCGTCGGCGCCCGCCGCCGACGGAGCCGGAGCGGCCGCCGTCGTCGTCGCCAGAGCCGCACCGCCGTCATGGGCCGGCGCCGCCACGCCCGCGTCGTCGGCGTCCGGCTGGCCGTCGCGGTTCGCGTCGGTGGCCGAGTAGATCACCCGGCCTCCGTCGTCGAAGCGCTCCCAGGTGTCGACGCGCCCGTCGCCGTCGGAGTCGCGCCGCAGCTCGACCAGGTGGCCGCCACGGTAGGTGCGCCACGTGTCGACCAGGCCGTCGAAGTTCGTGTCCATCATGTCGCTCGCGATGACGCCGTTCTCGAAGCTCGCCACCACGTCGACGCGCCCGTCGAAATCGTAGTCGTCCTCGACGCGCGTCACGTCCCCCGACGCCGGGTCGAACCACCGCAGGATGTCCACGCGGCCGTCGAAATTCGCATCGGTCTCGCGGCACCGCGGGCGCCCGTCGACGAGCTGCGTGCGGACGTCGACCTGACCGTCGCCGTTCACGTCGAGCGTCGCCACCGTGCCCCCGGTGATGCACTGTTCGTGCGGCATCGGCAGCGTGCGGGCCTCTCGCGCAGCCCCCGCGCCCTCGGCCGAACGCCGCCCCGCGCCGGACGTCGCGTCGCCCGAACTGCACCCCGCGGCCCCCACCGCGGCCACCACCGCCATCACCCGAAACAGCACTCGCATCGACGCTCCAACCGCACCCTCGCGGAGCCGCTACTGTAGAGAGCATCCCCCCGGTACCGCAAGCGCTGCCCTGCGCCGCCGCAGGAACTCCAGCCCGAGTCTGCTCCGGAAGCATGCGATCCTGGAAAGTACGCCATCGTCATCGACCCCCGTCGGACGAGTTCGCGTTGACTGTGCACCTACCCGATTGTAGGGTATGGGCACTGCGAACCCGGTGTTCGGGCACGGAGAGAGGTGCATCGTGGACGACAAGCTCGGAAGTGCCGCGATCGCGCCCCTCGCCGTCCCCGTGGATGAAGGTCACTCCAGGCAACCGATCGCTGCGGGACGAAAGGCCATGCCGCGCAAGAAGGTGTCCACCACGATCTACATCGAACCCGAGCAGCTCGAGCTGTTGAAGCTCCTCAACGAGCGCACGAAGGTTCCGATGGCAGAGTACATCCGCGAGGGCATCGACCTGGTGTTGCACAAGCACCACGACAAGCTCCCGGGGCAGCTACCGCTCGTCGAGGGCTCTCCGGCCCCGCGCCGCGGCTGATCGGCGCTCTCCGCTTCACCGTCCGCGGAAATCTGCTAGGACGCCGGTCGACCCATGTCCACCGAGCCGTCCCGGATCCGCAATTTCTCCATCATCGCGCACATCGACCACGGCAAGAGCACGCTGGCCGATCGCATCCTCGACTTCACCGGGGCGCTGTCCGCGCGTGAGCGCGTCGAGCAGTTCCTCGACAAGATGGACATCGAGCGCGAGCGCGGGATCACCATCAAGGCCCAGCACGTGCGCCTCGCGTACAAGGCCGACGACGGGGTGACCTACCAGCTCAACCTCATCGACACGCCGGGGCACGTCGACTTCACCTACGAGGTCTCGCGCTCGCTCTCGGCGTGCGAGGGCGCGCTGCTCATCGTCGACTCGACGCAGGGGGTCGAGGCGCAGACGCTGGCCAACGTGTACCTGGCCATGGAGGCGAACCTCGAGGTCATCCCGGTCCTCAACAAGGTCGACCTCCCGAGCGCCGACCCCGACCGCGCGCGCTCCGAGATCGAGGACGTCATCGGCCTCGACGCCTCCGAGGCGGTGCTCGCCTCGGGCAAGACCGGCATCGGCATCAAGGAGATCCTCGAGTCCGTCGTGAAGAAGGTGAAGCCGCCGACGGGCGACCCCGCCGCGAAGCTTCGCGCCCTGCTCTTCGACTCCTGGTACGACAGCTACCGCGGTGCGGTGATCGTCGTGCGCGTGATGGAGGGCACGCTGCGCAAGGGCGACAAGGTCTATTTCATGGCCACGCAGCGCGAGTACGAGATCACCGAGATCGGCGTCTTCACGCCGCACCCCATCGCCCTCGAGGAGCTCGGGCCCGGCGAGGTGGGGTTCCTCGCGGCGAACATCCGGTCGGTGCACGACACCAAGATCGGCGACACCGTCACGCACGCGAAGAAGCGCGCCGAGGTGGCCCTCCCCGGCTTCAAGGACGTGAAGCCCATGGTGTTCGCGGGCATCTTCCCGACGGACAGCGCGGACTACACGGCGCTTCGCGACGCCCTCGAGAAGCTCCGGCTCAACGATGCGTCGTTCCGCTTCGAGCCCGACACCTCGGACGCCCTCGGCTTCGGCTTCCGCTGCGGCTTCCTCGGCCTGCTGCACATGGAGATCATCCAGGAGCGGCTCGAGCGCGAGTACGACCTCGACCTCATCACCACGGCGCCCAGCGTCGTGTACCGGGTGAAGCTCCGCAACGGCGACACCCTCGACGTCGAGAACCCCTCGCGGCTCCCGGACCCGGGGCGCATCCAGTCCATCGACGAACCGTACCTCAAGGTCACGCTGCACACGCCGGCCAGCAGCGTCGGCCCCATCATGCAGCTCTGCCAGGACCGCCGCGGGTCGCAGACGGGCATGCAGTACAACGGCACCGAGCGCGTGATCCTCACGTACGAGATGCCGCTCAACGAGGTGCTCTTCGACTTCTTCGACAAGCTGAAGAGCGCCTCGCGCGGCTACGCCTCGATGGACTACGAGCTCATCGGCTACCGCGAGGGCGACCTCGTGCGCGTCGACATGCTCGTGAACGGCGAGCCCGTCGATGCGCTGAGCGTGATCCTGAACCGCGAGAAGTCGCAGAAGCGCGGCCGCGAGCTGGCGACGAAGCTGAAGGAGGTGATCCAGAAGCAGCAGTACCAGGTCGCCATCCAGGCGGCGATCGGCGGCAAGATCATCGCCCGCGAGACCATCGGCGCCCTGCACAAGGACGTCACCGCGAAGTGCTACGGCGGCGACATCAGCCGCAAGCGCAAGCTCCTCGAGAAGCAGAAGGAGGGCAAGAAGCGCATGAAGTCCGTGGGCTCCGTCGACATCCCGCAGGAGGCGTTTCTGGCCATCCTCAAGGTCGAGTGATACCCCGCACGGGCAACTGATGAACTCACCCTCCGTTCAGGACCGCATCTGGTACGCCGCCTGGTACTTCGTCATACCGGGCGCGCTGGCGGTCGCGGTGGTGCAGACGCTCGCGCTGCTCAAGGTCGTCGACGACGCCGCGCCCTGGCAGTACCTGCTGGCCTTCGCGGTGCTCGAGGTGCTCGTGCTCGGCGTGCGCGACCGCGTCATGGGCGCCCGCGGCCTCGGCATGATGGACCTGCGCACCATCGCCGCCGAAGGGCAGGAACTTCAGAAGGAGGCGGCGCGGCTCTCGAAGCGCGTGCGTCTCGGGGCCGAGCAGCAGGCGGCGCTGGCCGGCGCGAACACGGCCTTCGAGGAGGCCGTCGCCGCCAAGGACGCCGCAGCCGCTGCCCGCGCGGTGCGAGCCCTCGACGTGGCGATGGACCAGCACCTGTCGAGCGTGCGCAAGGGGACCACCCGGGAGTACGTCGAGGCCATCGGGCTGGCGGTGATGGTGGCGCTCGGCGTGCGGGCGTTCGTCGTCGAGGCCTTCAAGATCCCGTCGCCGTCGATGTATCCGACGCTCAACGTCGGCGACAACATCTTCGTGAACAAGCTGCTCTACGGGCCGCTGGTGCCGTACACGCAGCGCCGGCTGTACTCCGGCGCGACGCCGAAGCGCGGCGAGGTCGTCGTCTTCGTCTACCCGCAGGACCCGTCGAAGGACTTCATCAAGCGCGTCGTGGGCGTCGCCGGCGACCGCATCTGGGTGCGCGAGGACGGCTCCGTCGAGGTGAACGGCCACCCCATCGATCGCTGCGAGGTCGGTCCGTGGCGCGGCGATGACGGTGAGGGCGTGACCCGCGGCGACGTGCCGCTGCGCCGGCTGTTTCTCGAGACCCACGGGAGCTACCGGTACCTCACGCTGCAGTCGCGGGACCCGGCGGAGCACGAGTCGAGCATGGCCGAGTACTGCGTGCGGACGCCGTGCACGGTGCCGCCGGGCCACATCTTCGTGATGGGCGACAACCGCGACAACTCCTACGACTCCCGCTACTGGGGCTTCGTGCCGCTGCGCAACGTGAAGGGGCGCGCGATGTACATCTGGTGGTCGAACCTTCCGGGCGCTGGCTTCGGGCTGCGATGGGAGCGCTTCGGACAGAACATCCTCGGCGACCCGACGGTGCCGCCGGACCTCGCCGCGGGCCTGCGCGCCTGCCGCCAGCGCGGGAACTGACGCCGTGCGCTGCGGTCCTGCGGCGCTGCTGGTCTTCGTCACCGCGTGCGACAAGCCGGACCCTTGGGCTTCGTGCCGCGAGGCCGACCCGGGCTTCGGCGCCAACCTCTGCGTTGGCCCCTCCTGCGACGCGTGCCAGCGCAGGCTCCACGCCGCGTGGGATCGACGCACCACTCCCGCGGGGCGGGCGGATTTCCACGTGCACTTCCTCCGCGCGTCGGCGGGCGCGCGGGACCGTTTCGTGCGCGAGGTGCAGCCCCCGGACGACCTCGTGCTGCAGCATTGCACCGTGGGTCCTGCGCGGGGCGCGACGTGCGCGACCTTGCCGGAGTCGTGCGTCGCGTACTTCGACCGCGCGCTGCGCTCCGGCGACACCCCGGTGACCGTGCGCACGCAGATGAACCTCGCCATCGACGCGGCGTGCGAGGCTCCGCGGAGCGCCCTCGTGATGCGCCTCGGTGCTTGCCCGGATGGACTCGCCGGCGACGGATGCAACGACGGCCCGTGCCGAGCGTGCGCCGCGGGCCGCCTCGCCGCCCTCGCCCTCATCGCTCCAACGGCGGACCGACCGTAGCGCCGCGACGGCTTCGACGCCTTCGTAAGAGGTACCCCGGAGCCCGTGGCGCGGGCCATCGCCGAGTCCCTCGGAGCGCCCGACGCCCCGGCGGACCTCGACCCCGTGGTGGTGCGTCGCGGAGCCTTCGCCTACTGCGTCGACCTTCTCGGGCACAGCGCGCGCGCCCTCCCGTACGCATGCGGGTCGCGGCTCGGAACGCTGCTCACGCACCCCGAGTACGCCCGCGATTTTCCGCGAGCCTGGAGCGCCCTCGACGCCGCCGCGGCGCCGGCTGCCGTGCCCACGGTGCAGGTCGTCGTCGACCTCGTCGCGCGGGACGCGAACCCGTCGGCGGTCGTGCTCGCGCGCCTCGACGCGTTGCCCCCCGCGCGCGTCGTCGCCGCCCTGCGCCGCGCCGTCGATGCTCCGACCACGACGCCAGCGGCCGCGGCGGCGCTGCGCCCTCGTGTGGAGCGCCTTCGCGGCATCGCGCCGGCCGAGCTGCCCGCCCCCGCACACCCGCCCCCGTCGGCCACCGAGGGCGGCGGCCCCATGGGCTGAGCGCCCGGCACGACGGCTGCTGTGGACCCCTTCCATGAAGTCCACGCAGCGAGCTGCCCTCATCGCCCTGATCCTCGCCGCCACGGGATGCGGCACCCTTTTCTCGGCCCGCGCGGAGCTCACGCCGACGCGTGCGCAGGCGCAGGTCCGCGTCGATGGACGCGTGGCCGCCGCGGCCGGCCTCGCCGCCGGCATCGTGTCCGCGCTCGAGGAAGGTGGCGCCGCGGATTCACAGCCCGTGGTGGCGGCTGGCGTTCACGGTCCCGACGGCGCCGGGCCGACGGCGACCCCGGTGGCAACGGCGGCGGCGCCCGTCGGAGTCGCGCCCGCGGCGCCGGGAGCTCCGTCGTCGACGGAGGCGGCGGCGCCCCGCGTCGCCCTCGGGCGCGTCGTCGGCGTGACCGTGCAGCGCGTCGTCGTCGGGACCTCGAGCGACGTGCTCGCGGGCGGGGCGCTGGTCCTCGACGGTGCTCCGGACGTGGCCGGAGGGATCTCCATCGTCGATGGCTCCATCGCGTGCGCACCCGCTGCGGCGGGCTCGCACGTGGCCCAGTGGCGGGTCACCGGCGGCACGCTGCTCGTCGCCGCACGCGATGGGCATCGTTGGCGGCTGCGCGTCCGTGACGGCTCCGTGGGCGCCCGCACCGACGGTCCGAACGTCGAGGGGCACACCATCTGGTCGCCC
>CAIMWA010000639.1 GCA_903845045.1 uncultured delta proteobacterium
CGGGCGCGGGCGCCGGTGCGGGAGCTGGGGCGGGCGAAGGAGCCGGTGCGGGCGCAGGAGCCGGTGCGGGCGCGGGCGCCGGTGCGGGAGCCGGTGCGGGCGCAGGAGCCGGTGCGGGCGAGGGGGCGGGTGCCGGGGCTGGCGCGGGTGCCGGAGCCGGAGCCGGAGCCGGGGTGAGCGCGCTGGCGTCGATGCGGAACTTGAGCCGGATCGAGTGACCGTTGACGAGCGGAACGTACTGATTGGTGTCCACCCGCCGCGCCTGGCCCTGCGAGCGCACGACGAGGATGTCGGCGAAGCCGAGCTCGCGGTCCTGGCCGCTCACGGGGACGGTGACGTGCGCGCGGTAGATCCCTCCGTCGACGAGGTGCACGTCGTCGGCGTCCCAGCGGACGTAGAAGTACGGTTGGGCGTCGGCGTCGTTGTCGTCGTCGTCGTCGTCGCAGGCGCTCGCCGCGGCGTGGAGACGGATGCGCTCGTCGTGCTCGCTGCCGTCGTGGTTGCGGAACGACGGACCGCTCGCCGCGGCGAAGGTCGCGACGTTGGGGGTGATCACGGTGCAGTCCGCGCGCACGAGGTCGATGCGGACGCTGGGGGAGGCGCTCGAGGCGAAGGACCCGAACGACGACGAGTGGTCCCCGTCGACGAACGGCGCGAGGAAGAAGAAGCCAGGCACCGTCGGGCCGTGCGCGGTGTCGAGGATCTGCGCCTGCGATGCCTGATGGGGCGACGAAGCCAACGGGCTGCAACCCACCCCTGCCACGGCGAACGCAGACGCACGCCACGAGATCAATGATGTTTCGCCTAACGAGTCAGGCGTTCTGGATCGTTGAGCAGGGCGAGCGGCACTGCCCGTCGCACCGGGCGGTGAACGCCTCTTCACGGTAGACACGGATTGAGGACACGACTCGCCGCCGTCCCGCCCCCGAAGGTCGCCGCGGGTCTTCTCGCGTGTCGATGGCCACCCGGGAGGGCCGTCTTCGTGCGGGTCTCGCCCGCAGCCCGACTCGCGTCGGTGCGTCGTCGAGGTTGGCGAGCGCCGAGCTCGTCGCCTCGCCCGTGAGCCACGGACGGCCCCGTCCCGAGGTTCACCCGAAATGAACGAGGCCAGCGAGCCCATGCTTGGCTGACTGACCTCGATTCGGAGCGGGCGACCGGGATCGAACCGGCGACGTTCAGCTTGGGAAGCGGCTCCCGTGGCGTTTCCAGGTGTTACGAAACGCTACGAACACAGTGATTTCCGTTTCTGAGGCGTACCCGGTCGTTCCAGCCGTCACGCCGAGGTGGGGGGCAAAGTGGGGGGCATTTCCGATCGGTGCAACGCGGGTCTGGCGACCGGTCGCGGCCGGGGCCGCGCTACACCGCCCAGAGACCGGCCAGGTCCAGCGCCACCGCGACGAAGGGCTCGGCGCGCACCGGCGCCGCCCCCCGATGCACCGCGAGGAGAAGCCATCCGATGTCGGCGCGACGGAACACCTCGAGGGAGCGCATCGCCGGTGACATCAGCCACACGCGGCCCACGCCTTCGCGATGGTAGACGTCGAGCTTCGGGCCGCGGTCCTGGCCCTCGGTCGAGGGCGACAGCACCTCGCAGACCCAGTCCGGGGCGAGGGTGGCGTGGGCCTGCTCGTCGAACGCCCCAGGCACCCGGTCGCGACGCCAGCCGGCGAGGTCCGGTACGACGATGTCCGGGTGCGCTCCGAGCCACAGGTCGGGCTCGAAAAGGATCACCCACCCGCCGGGGCCGCCGCGCCCGCGGCGAAAGGGCGGACCGAGCTCCCCCGCGAGACCCGTGGCGATCGCCGCGTGACCGAGGCGCGGACGCGGCAAGAGCGAGAGCTCGCCCGCGAGCACCTCGGCGACGACGTTCGACGGTGCGCTGCGATAGCCGGCGACGACCTCCGGAGCGAGGTTCGGGAGTTCCGGGTCGGAGCCGCGGTCAGCGTCGCCGGGCGTGCGCGAAGGCTACCACGCGCGACGCGCACCGCCGCAGCGGACCCAAGGCGAGGACCACGGGGAGCGGCGGAGTTTCGCGCAGCGCGCAGTCGTTCGACGGCGAACGATCAGCTCGCGGGCGATGGACGGCACCGACCCTGCCCGTCGAGTCCGACGGCGCACCACTCACCGAAAATCCGCGGGACTTCGTGCAAATCCCGGCGGAGCAGCCATCGCGAACACATGATCGTTCGATGTCGAACGACTTTGTTCGCGATCAGAAGGAAGGGTCGCGCTCGTTGGCGGGCGATCGATCAGAGCGCGGCACCGACGCAGGTGTGGAATTCGTCGCCGAGCCCGATCCGTTGGGATTCGTACCAAGTCCACGCTTTGGTGAGCTCGGAGACCGCGTCTCGGCGGAGTCGAAGCGTGAGCATCAGCGGCGCTGTCGCATCTCGTCGCGGGCGACGGCCCAGTCCACCGAGTCCCCAGGGTTCGCGCGAGACGCATCGAGGCGGCGGCGCAGTTCGATGCGCTGCGTGGGCGTGAGCGGGACGTCCTCGGGGTGCTCAGCGATTCGATCCCAGAGGTCCTGGACGTGGAGGATCCTCTCCGCCGTGGTCATCTGCTCGAACGACCGATTCATCGCCCGATCGTAGAACACGGCGGTGCTCGGTGCGAGGGCCCGCGGTGCGCCGGGGCCACGGAACGCTCGATGGCCATGCGAGGCCCCGCTACGGCAGGGGCTGGAGCCTCCGCCGGAGCGCCGCGAGCCGAGCTCGAACCTGCGGCAGGCGTACCGTCAGGAACCGCTCGCCGAGGCGCGGATCGGCGAGCACGGCGTCGAACGGATCGATGCCGGTCCGTTGCAGCACCACGCGCCCGTGCCGGTCGTGGAGACAGAGGTCGAAGATGCGCTCGTCGAGGTCGAGGGCGGCGCGTAC
>CAIMWA010000640.1 GCA_903845045.1 uncultured delta proteobacterium
AGCCCGTCGCGAACACCCACCCTGGTGCCGGTGACGCCCAGCTCCACGACGACGTCGCCGTCGAGGGCGGCCCGCGCGGCCCACGCCGCCTCCAGCGACAGAGGGAGCTCCCGCGCCATGGTGAACACGCGCAGGCGCAGCGCGCAGTCGTCCCGACGCGGCGGCAGCATCACTGCCAGCAGCGGCACGCCGAGGTCCCGCGCGACGGAGCTGCCGTCGACGGTGCCGAGAGAGTCTCCGTCCACGAGGGCGACGACGGGGGCTTGCGCGCCGCCCGCGCGGTAACGGCGAACCCTCATCGGAGCGCCGCCTGGCGGTAGTGCCGGCCGATCTCGCGGAGCCCCTCTTCCATGGAGACCCGGGGCAGCCAGCCGAGGCGCTCGCGGGCCTTGCGGGTGTCGAAGGACCCGTGTCGCGAGACGTACTGCACGGCGGCGGGGGTGAACGGCGGCGTGGCGCCGACGAGCCTCGCGCCGGCCTCGAGGGCGCCGGCGAGCAGCGTCGCGACCCCCCGCGGGAGCGACACCCTGGGCGGCGGGAGCCCCACGGCATCGGCGAGGCGTCCGAAGTACTCGCCCATGGTCATGTGGTCGTCGCCGTCGGTGACGACGAAGACCTCTCCCTTCGCCTCCTCCGTGGCGAAGACGCGCACGAAGGCGTCGACGAGGTTCTCGACGTGCACGTGCGCGAAATGCCCGCGGCCGCCGTCGATGAGCACCATCTGGCGCCGTCGCAGCAGCTCGAGGGGACGCAGCACCCACGGGACGCTCCCGATGCCGTAGACGTCGCCAGGCCGCACCACGGTGACCGGGAGCCCGCGAGCCTGGAACGCACGCGCCGCAAGCTCCCCGCGCGCCTTCGTGGAGGTGTATGCCGGGCCAGCGGTGACGATGGGGGCGCGCTCGTCGGCGTGGGCGCCGGCGTCCTGCCCGAACACCACGATGGAGCTCACGTGGACCGTGTGCGCGAAGCCCGCGTCGAGCGCCGCATCGAGGAGCCACTCGACGCCGGTGACGTTGAGCGCCTCGAAGTCGGCGTCGGGACCGAAGTCGCCGACCTTTGCCGCGAGGTGCACGAGCCGCGTGGCCTTCGAGGCCCGCACCGCCGCACGCACCGTCGCGCGGTCGCGCAGGTCGAGGCGCACGAAGTCCATGCCCGGCGGGATCGTCGGCGGCGGCACCACGTCGGCGGCCACGACCTCGCAGCCCGCGTCGAGGAGGCGTCGTGCGACGCAGCGGCCGATGAAGCCGCCCGCACCGGTGACGAGGTACCGACCGGGCGGAACCGAAGGGGGAGGAACGCTGAGCGCCGTCGCCATCGCGCGCACCGTAGCAGCCCCGCGACACGGCCGTGAACGCCACGGAGAGAGAACGCTCAGGCGCCCCCGACGCGGCGCCGTCAGTCCGGCGCGCTGTCGAGCATGCCGCGGAGGATGTGGTTCCAGTTCGCCCGCGGGCCGAGCTGCGCGAGCACCGCGAAGAGCCCGAGTTGCATGCGTCCAACCATCACGAAGTCGGGCGGAACGGCGACGGTCTTGTCGCGCGAAGGCAGCCAGCCCGCCGTGCGGCCGATGTCCTTGGCCGTTCGCACGCCGCTGAGCACGGCGTCGCGGAGCATGGCGCGATCGATGGTGACGTCGGCGTTCGTCGCCACCATGGCGGCCGTCGCGAGCATCTGGTCCTGGTGCAGCCGGCGGACCTCGGGGTCCATGTGCTCCATGCCGAGCATTTCGGCGGCGCGCTCGCGCCACTCGTCGAGGCGGCCGTCGACGAGGCAGCGGGCGACGTCGCGCCACTGCCGCCGGATGCCGTCAGGGAGCACCTTCACGCTGCCGAAATCGAGGAACGCAACGGTGCCGTCGTCGAGCACGAGGTAGTTGCCCGGGTGCGGGTCGGTGTTGAACACGCCGCGGGTCATCGCCAGCCCCAGCGTGAAGCGGAAGATCGCCTCGCCCACGCGGTTTCGGAGCTCTTGCGACCCGTTCTCCGCCACGTCGCGAAGGCCGCGGCCCGGCACGAAATCCATGGTCAGCACGTTGCGCGCCGTGTGCGAGGCGTACGGCCGCGGGACCATCATCCCGTCGAAGCCCGCGAGGAGCTCCCGGAAGCGCTCCTGGTTGGCGAGCTCCTCGGTGTAGTCGAGCTCCGCGGCGATGTGCCGGATGATCTCCTCGAAGCCGCCGCGCGTGTCGGCGCCCGGCGCGAGCATCGCCACCATGGGGCGGAGCGCGTCGAGGTTGCGCAGGTCGCTGTGGAGCGCCTGGGCGATGGCCGGGTACTGCACCTTCACGACGACCTCCCGGGGAGGTCCGCCGTCGGGGTCGGCGATGGCGGCGCGGTGCACCTGGCCGATGCTCGCGGCCGCGAGGGGCGTCTCGTCGAAGCGTACGTAGGCCTCGTCGAGGCGGCGTCCGAGGCCCCGTTCGATCTCCGCCCGAAGCTCCGCGAAGCTCACCGTCGGGGCGTGCGACTGCAGCGCCGAGAGGGTCTTCTGATAGACGTCGGTGGCCTCCGGGGGCAGCAAGCCGTCGACGTAGGAGAGCGTCTGGCCGACCTTCATCGCGAGGCCGCGGAGCTCACCGAGGGTGCGCAGCGCGCGCTCCGCCGACGCCCGCACGAGGGCCGCGTCGAGGCTGCCCCCCTCGGGTCGCACGAAGCGCCCCGCCATCGACGGGAGCTCCGTCGCGGCGAGCTTCATCAATGCGAATCCGCGCGCGAAGCGCCCTTTGGGAAGTTCGTCGGCCAAGCGTCTGTTCCGGGACGCCGCACTCTACACGCCGCGGCCTCGGTGCGGTAATCGCCGGGCGCGGTCCACGGCGTAGACTCAGGGGCCTCGTGCGGGGGTTGCGCCCCGGGCTACATCATGAAGTCGCACCGGGCCGCCGCCCGGCGCTCCCCGAACGGAAAGTTCCGCTCCTTCAGCCCCGCGCGATGCCGAGGGGAGGACATCTTGTCGTAGCCGGGGGTGGGAACGCCAGGGCGGCACGTCCGCCGAGCGGGCGGTGGGTGTCGCGGGCCGTCGGGGGCGCGCGCAAGCCTTCGTAACGACGAACGAATCCACGACCACGAAGGACAAGGTGATCGATGGTCAGGGTACACCCGCGGGGCGACGTGAGCATCGTCACGAGAGGTTCATGCTGCGGCCCTCAGGGGAGCGCTCCCACGTCCGGGAGTCCCGGCGCGCGGTGGGCGACCGGGCCGACGGCGCCAAGCTGAGCCCCGCCCACGGGCGCATACACCGGGTCGTGAGATGACCCGGCGATGGCGCGCGCATGGCGGCGGCGGCATCGCAAGCACCCCGGAGCGCATTTCGAAGGCCCGTGTTTCCAGGCGCTTGCGCGGGTGCGTGGGCGCGCTTTCGGTGCGCGCTTGATAGACCCCGACGGGGCGTGCTGCGCTCTCGCCATGGCCCCGCAGACCTCTGGTCCCATGTGCGCAGTGTGCAGGGAGCGCGTCGACGCGATGACCCGATGGAAGGGTGCCTGGCTGTGCCCGACGCACGCCAGCGTGGCGCGGTGGCTCATCCCCGCGCCGACGACGCTCGGCGAGCTTCGCAGCCTGTTTCCGCCGCGGGTGACGTCGCCGCGACGATCGCCGACGGCGGCGTGACGAACCTCAGCGCTCGCAGATCGTCGACGGGCGCACGAGCAGCGCCGCGCTCGACGTCGCGACGTTGGCGAGGCGAGTGAACGCCGCGGGGTAGGTCGGGAAGTAGCTGTGCGCCGCGGTGGTCCACCCGGAGAGCGACGCGCTGGTGCTCCCCGCGAGGATCGGGTGCGTGGGCACGACGATGGTCACCGCGTCGGCCGGCGCGCCGAGCGCGGACGCGGCGCTGCTGGAGAAGGTGCCGACGGACCCGAGGTAGTCCATGGAGCGCACGCCCCAGTCCGAGGAGACGTAGAGGCCCGTACCCACGCCCGCGGCCAGCCACGCGAGCTCGGCCCGCAGCAGCGTCTGCGCGCCCGTGCGCGGCGCCGTCGGGTCGGTGGCGTGGAACCCCGGGTCGATGCCGCTCACGACGACGCGCCCGCGCACCGCGGCGGACCACGTCGCGCGGGTGATGAACGCCGTCTGGAACTGCGCCGTCGTCGGCGTCGTGCGCGAGTCGGGGTCGCCGATGACGATGAGGTTGTAGCGGGCGAAGTCGGTGGTGGTGAACGACGCCCACATCGCGTCGGAGGCCACCGTCACGATCGCCCCGCTCGGCAGGTACGGACGCTCGATGGACCCTAGTGCGCCGTAGAAGAGCACCTGCGGCGCGGCCACCGGCGGCGGGCAGGTGTTGCATACGCCGGCGCTGCAAGACTGGCCCGAGGGGCACGCGGCGCCGCAGGCCCCGCAATTCGAGGGATCCGTCGCGGCGTCGGCCTCGCAGCCGTTGGCGGCGCTGCCGTCGCAGTTCCGGAAGGTCCCGTTGCACGAGAAGGTGCAGGTGCCGCCGGAGCAGAGGGCCGACGCCTGCGGGGCGGCGGGGCACGTCGACGTCATCGCCGAGAGGCCATCGGCGTTGCACACCGCGCGCGTGACCGGGTCGGCGCAGGTCGCACCGCCCGGCGTGCACACCTGCACGCGGCACATCCCAGCCGTGCACGACGAGCCGGCGGCGCAAGCCGTCGAGGCGAAGCCACCGCCGTCGGCGTTGCAGACCCGGCGCGTGGAAGAGTCCTGGCACGACGCCTCGCCGGGGGTGCACACCCACGCCTGGCACGCCGTCCCGCGGCAGGACTGGCCCGCGGGGCACGCGACGTCGGCGGCCGAGGTGCCGCGGGCGTCGCAGACGTTGGCGTGCGTGCCGTCGACGCAGTGCGAGGCGTTCGGCGAGCACACCTGGGCGCCGCAGGTGTTGTCGCTGCGGCAGTAGGTCCCCGCCGCGCAGTCGGCGTCGGCGAGGCAATCGACGCAGTAGCCGAGCGTGGTGCTGCAGACCTGTCCCGGGCACATGCGCGACGACGTGCAGTGGGTCACGGTGACGCAGCGGTTTCCGAGGCAGAGCTGCCCGGCTCCGAGGCAGTCGGCCTGCATCACGCAGTCGACGCAGCGCATCGCCGTGCGGTCGCACACGAGGCCGAGCGGGGTGCACTCGCGGTCCGAGCGGCACTGCGCGCCGAAGCCCGCCTCCGAGGCCGCGTCACGCACCGTCGGCGCGTCCGTGGCCCCGGGAACGTCGAGGACGGCGGGAGCGTCGGCGGATCCAGCGTCCGTCATCGCGGGAACGTCGAGGAGCGCCGGAGCGTCCGTCGCAGCAGGAAGGTCGGCAGCGGGAGCGGCATCGACGGGCGTCGCTCGATCGGAGGCCGCGACGTCCGCCGCCGCGTCCGTGGACGGCCCCGGAGGCGCGGTGTTCTGCGGCGAAGAGCAGGCCGCGAGGGCGGCGACGACGGCGACGGCGGCAAGGCTACGCGGCATGGGCTTGGTTCCTGGGCGTGCGGAGGAGAACGGTGCGGCGCACGGTACACAGGGCCCCGTCGTCGGGCCAGCGACGCCCTCGGCGCCGCGGAGACGACCCGGCGCCGGTCAGGCGTCGAGGAACGTCCGCGTGCGCTCGCGGGATGCGTACACCAGCGCCGCCGCGAGCAGGCCCGCGGCCACCCACGACGCGAGGATGGCGATGGAGAACGGCATCGTGGCGACGTCGCCCACGTGGAGCCCTTCGGGCAGCGGGATGCGCGTCGCCGGATCGGTGAGCAAGGCGCGCAGCGCCGCCACGCGCCCGGGTCGGAGCATGTGGTCGACGGCGATGCCCGCGACGCACAGCGCGAGGTTCGCTGCCAACGCCTGGCGCCAGAGCCACCCGCCGCCCCGGGGCCGCAGGAGCACGCGACTCCCGGCGATGAAGAGCAGCGCCGACAGCACCATGGCGCCGGCGTCGGTCGCGATGGTCACGCGGCGATGGTCCTGGGCGGCGCGCCAGTTCGCCTCGACGATGGCCGTCGGAAGGTCGTGCGGCGGAGGGAGCTGTCGTGCGCGAGAGAGCAGCAGCTGGCCCTCGGCCCGGCGAAGGCCGAAGAACCCGAAGGCCATGGTGGCGGCGGCGGTTAGCGGAATGCCCCGGGGTCGCGGGGCACCTTCGTCGTTGCGTACGTCGTCTTCGTCGGTCACGGCGCCCGTACGCTAGCGAACGTACGGGCGTCGCGCCATCCCGACGCGACGGAGAGGCTCAGCCCAGGGCCTTGCGGAGCTCGTCCGCGCGGTCCGTGCGCTCCCAGGTGAAGTTGGCTTCGGTGCGGCCGAAGTGCCCGTAGGCCGCCGTGGCCTTGTAGATCGGGCGCAGCAGGTTCAGCTGCTCGATGATCGCCTTGGGGCGCATGTCGAAGTTCTTGAGCACGTATGCAGCGATCTGCTCCTCGGGCGCCTTGCTGGTGCCGAAGGTCTGCACGTACACGCCGACGGGCTGCGCTACGCCGATGGCGTAGGCGATCTGCACCTCGCAGCGGCGGGCGACGCCCGAGGCGACGATGTTCTTGGCGATGTAGCGGGCGTAGTACGCGGCGCTGCGGTCGACCTTCGTCGGGTCCTTGCCGGAGAACGCGCCGCCGCCGTGGCGGCCCATGCCGCCGTAGGTGTCGACGATGATCTTGCGGCCCGTCACGCCGGCGTCGGCGAAGGGGCCGCCCAGCACGAAGCGGCCCGTCGGGTTGATGAAGAAGCGGGTGTTGGCGTCGAGGAGCTCGGCCGGGACGACCTTGCGAACGACCTCTTCGCGCACGTACTCGACGAGGGTCTCGTGGGTGACGTGCGGCGCGTGCTGCGTCGACACGACCACGGTGTCCACGCGGACGGGCTTGTGGCCGTCGTACTCCACGGTGACCTGGCTCTTCGCGTCGGGACGCAGCCAGTCCACCGCGCCTGCCTTGCGGACCTCGGCGAGCTTGCGGGTGATCTTGTGCGACAGCGCGATGGGGGCGGGCATGAGCTCGGGCGTCTCGTCGACGGCGAAGCCGAACATGAGGCCCTGGTCGCCGGCGCCCATCTCCTTGTGAAGACCGGCGCCCTCGTCGACGCCCTGGGCGATGTCCGGGCTCTGGCGCTCCACCGCGGTGAAGATCGCGCAGGTGGTGCCGTCGAAGCCCATCTCCGAGCTCGTGTAGCCGATCTCGTTGACGGTCTTGCGGATGACGTCCGGGAACTCGATGCGCGCGCTGGTCGTGATCTCTCCGGCGATGGCGACGAAGCCGGTCTTCACCATGGTCTCGCACGCCACGCGGGCGCGCGGATCTTCGGTGAGGATCGCATCGAGGATCGCGTCGGAAACCTGATCGCAGATCTTGTCCGGATGTCCTTCGCTGACCGACTCGGAGGTGAACTGGGTGCGTGCCATGGAGCCTTCCTGAGGGGGTTTCGGTGTGACGCGGGGCCGCTCTGACCACGCTTGCCGGGAGCGCTTACCTTCCGACCGGCGGGGTGTCAATCAGCGCTGCGGCCCGGCGCCGGTGGGCGACAGGTCGAGGCGCACCGCGCGATCGATCGGCACGCGGACCAGTTGCGCGTCCGTCGCCAGACGTTCGATCTCGGCCTGCTCCGCCGCCACGCGCCGCTCGAGCACGATGCGGTGCCGCACCCACTCGCGGGAGTCGTCGAGGGAGCGCTCGATGGCCGCGCGCTGGGCGACGAAGCGCAGGACGAACCAGCCGTGGGCGCCCTCCCAGGTGCCCTCGACGGCCTGCGGGACCACGTCGCCCTCGCGGTGCATCGCGAAGAGCGCCTGGCGCACCGGCAGCTCGAGCTGCACTGCATACGGCCAGTCCCGAAGCGCCACCTCGTGCAGCTCGCCGCGGGTCGCGCGAAGGTCCTCGGGCACGTTGTGCTGGCCCGCGAGCACCCGAAAGTCGTTGCGAAAGCGCTGGCCGCGACGGAGCAGCGCGAGGTGCAGGATGCGCAGAGCCTCGGCGTGGTCGGTCAGGAAGATGGCCCGCGCGCGGCGGCGTTCGGGCACGTGGAAGCGCTCGGGGTGCGCGTCGTACCACCGACGCACGTCGTCGTCGGTGACGGCCTCGGGGCCCGCCACGCGTCCGTTGAGCAGCAGCCCTCGCAGCCGCGACACCAGCGCCCGCTCGAGGGCCGCCACCACCATGGGGTCGCGGTCGAGCCCCTGGCGCCGCGCCTCGGCCGCGAGGAGACGGTCGCCGACGAGCCGATCGACGAGGGCCTGGAGCAGCGCGGGCTCCTGCGCGTAGCGGCGCAGCAACCCCGGCGGTGCGTCGCCGAGGGCCGTGTAGATCTCCGACGCCGCCACCGCGACGCCGCGTCCGCTCGCCACCGGCGCGGCCGGGTCGAGCAAGGGTACGATGGTCACCGCCCGACGGTCCGCGGCGTATCCCGTGGAGCCCGGGTCGGGCAGCGGGGTGTCGCCGTTGTCGTCCTCTTCGACGGGCGCCGCCGGTGGCTGCGTCTGGGTCCACCCCGACGCCGGGGCGAGCAACGCACACGCCGCGAGGAGCCACGCTGCGCCGCGCACGGTTCAGCCGAAGCGCACGAGGGCCCCGTCGCGGAGCGCCTCACGGGTGAAGACCCCGCGATCGGTCACCATCGAGGTGACGAGCGAGACCGGGGTGACGTCGAACGAGGGGTTGAACACCGGCGACGCGTCGGGGCACCACCGCACCGAGCCGAAGGCTCCGCTCGCGCCGCGCACCTCGGCGCCGTCGCGCTCCTCGATGGGGATGCCCGCGCCGTCGACGCACGCGAGGTCCACCGTGGTGAAGGGCGCCACGGGGTGGAACGACGCGCCGTGATGGGCCGCCGCCACCGCCAGCGAGTAGGTACCGACCTTGTTGGCGAAGTCGCCGTTGCGGGCGATGCGGTCGGCGCCGACGAAGACCCGCCGCGCGCGCCCGTCGCGGAGCACGAGCGCCGCCATGCTGTCGGTGATGAGCGTGTGCGGAACGCCCGCGCGCCGAAGCTCCCACGCCGTGAGCCGCCCGCCCTGAAGGAGCGGCCGCGTCTCGTCGACGAAGACGTGCACGCGCTTGCCGAGCTCCCACGCGCGGATCACCACGCCCAGGGCCGTGCCGACGCCCGCCGTCGCGAGACCGCCGGCGTTGCAGTGCGTGATCAGGCCCTCGCCGTCCTGCACCAGCGCAGCACCGAGCGTCGCCATGGCCTCGCAGCGGTCCACGTCGTCGTCGAAGACGTCCATGGCCACCGCGGGGAGCGGTCCGAGGTCGTCGCCGACGAGGGCGCCGGTGAGCCGATCGACCGCCGCCATGAGGTTCACCGCCGTCGGCCGCGCCGCCCGGAGCCGCGCCGCCACGTCGCGGAAATGCCCCGCGGAGCAGCCGCTTCGCGCAAGCAACCCGAGGCACATCGCCGCCGCCACGCCGATGAGGGGCGCTCCGCGCACGGCCAGCGTGCGTATGCACTGCTCCATCACCGCCGGGTCCGTGGCGTCGATCCAGCGCTCGTCGTCGGGCAGCGCGCGCTGGTCGAGGATGCGCACGCGATCGCCGTCCATCTCGAGCGCGGTGGACGTCACCGCGCGCCAGGTGCCTCGAAGGGTCGTCATCAGTCGGTCATCCGCAGCAGGGTGTTCTTCAGATAGTCGCCTTCGGGAAAGGCGAGGAGCCGTGGATGATCGCCCGGCGCGCCCCAGGCGTCGACCACCTGCACGATGCGCCCGGACTTCACCGCCGCGTCGGTGAGCGAGTCGGCGAACATCTCCCGCGTCACGTGGCTCGAGCAGCTCCCCGCGAGGAACCACCCACCCGGCGCGACGAGGCCGAGGCACGCGGTGTGGAGCGCGCGGTAGCTCTTCATCGCCGCGGGCACCGACGCGTCGTTGGGCGCGAAGCTCGGCGGATCGGCGATGACGAGGTCCCAGCGCCGGCGCGCGCGGGTGGCCTCGGCGATCCACTCGGGCACGTCGGCGGCCACGGCCTCGTGAGCACCCGCCGGGAGGTCGTTGGCGTCCCACGTCGACCGGGCGAGCTCGATGGCGCCGGGCGCGATGTCGACGCTGGTCACGGACTTCGCGCCGCCCAGGCCCGCGGCGGCGCTGAAGCCGCCGGTGTACGCGTAGAGGTTGAGCACCCGCAGTCCGCCGGCGAGGGAGCGAACGCGCGCCCGCGACTCGCGCTGGTCGAGGAAGAGCCCCGTCTTCTGCCCGCGCCGAAGGTCGGCCCGCAGCGCCATGCCGTGCTCGCGGACCGTTCGCACGTCCTCGTCGAGCTCGCCCTCGACGGCCTCGACGCGCGCGCCGTCGGGCGTTCGCCTGCGCAGCAAGATCGTGCGTACGCCGAGGGAGCGCAGCGGTTCGCGAAGCACCGCGAGGAGGCGGGACCCATTCGCCTCGGCGCCGGGGCCGTCGAGCGCGATCACCGCGACCTCGCCGTAGCGATCGCAGACGAAGCCCGGCATGCGGTCGCCCTCGCCGTGCAGCACGCGCCACGCGTCGGTGTCGGCCGGGACCATCGCGCGCCGAAGCTCCATGGCGCGGGTCACGCGGAGCGCGAGGAGGTCGTCGGAGAGGGACTCGTCGCGGGTGGTGAAGACGCGCACCGCGATGCTCTCGCCGTCGACGAAGCCTCGGGCGACGAAGCGGCCCTTGCCGTCGCGCACGGTGGCTACGGCGCCGGGCGGCGCCTCGAAGGGGTCCACCGCGTCGCGGTAGATCCACGGATGCCCGGCGGAAAGCGACCGCTCCAGGGGTTTGCGGAGACGAACCTCGACGCCGGCGTTGGCCATGCGCCGGGGTTGTGGATCAATTCTGCGGCGCGGGGAAGCGGACGTTCCGGGTGATGAGGTCGCGCAGCCAGGCCTGGAGCTGGCCGAACTCGTCCTCGCCGGACTGGAGACGCACCGCGAAGGACCGGCGGCCGTTGGGCACGACGTAGACCGCGGCTTGCAGCTCCGTCGCGCCCTCGTGGCCGCGCTGGGCGACCCAATAGCCCGTCGCCGGGCCGATGGGATCGTCGTCGACGGCGCGCGGCGACGCCGATGCGCCGGGAAGCGCCGGGAGCCCGCGAGGACCTTCGGCGAGGGCGTTGAATGCCGCGGCGTTGGCGGCCGGGGCGGGCTGCCGGAACTCGTAGATCTCGAGCTGTTCGGCGTGCACCGCATGGCCCCAGCGCTCGACGACGTAGCTCCGCCCCTGTTCTCGGGCGGCGGACTCCCAGCCGCCGGGCTGGTTGTCGAACACCACCAGCGGCCGCGGGCCGTGCGCGCACGCCGCCAGGACCAGCACCAACCCCATCGCCATCCACGAACGTGATCGCAGCATAGGACTCCGCGGGTACCAGCGTCGCGCGGGACGGCGCCAGTTTCCGGCACGTCGCGGGTCGGCGGGAGCGGGGCCGGGCCGAGCCGTGATACCTCCCCGGGGTCGCATGGACGATCGCGTCGGTCCCTTTCGCCTCGAGGAGCGGGTTGCCAGCGGCGGCTCGTCGGAGGTGTACCGGGCCATCGACGAGCGCACCGGCAAGCGCGTCGCCCTCAAGCGGCTGCGCATCGACCGCGACGACTCCGTCGCCCGGCAGCGCTTCGAGCGCGAGGCGCGGATCCTCGCGGACCTCGACCACCCGAACGTCGTCGCGTACGTGGCCCACGGCCTCGACGGCGACGGGCGGCACTTCCTCGCGACGGAGTGGCTCTCCGGCGAGACCGTCGAGGCCGCCATGGACCGCGACCGTCCGGGCGACTGGACCTCCGTCTCCATCGTGCAGGAGGCGGCGCTGGGCCTCGCCGCGCTGCACGCCGTCGGCGTGATCCACCGCGACGTGAAGCCGGCGAACCTGTTCCTCGCGGCGACGCCGTCGGGGGTGGTGGTGAAGGTCATCGACCTCGGCATCGCCGTGGGCGACGGCGACCTCGCGCTGACCCGCGCGGGCACCGTCGTCGGATCGCCGTACTACATCGCCCCGGAGCAGCTTCGCGGCGAGGAGCCCTCGCCCGCATCGGACCTCTTCGCGCTCGCGGTGGTGCTCTTCGAGCTGCTCACGGGGTTCCGCCCGTTCCAGGGTCTCGACACGCGCACGGTGCTGCAGCGCATCGCCAAGGACGCCGCGCCGAGGCTCCGGGAGCTCCGGCCAGACCTTCCGGTGGCCCTGGAATCCCTGCTCGACCGCGCGCTGGCCAAGGATCCGTCGCGCCGGCCCGCGGGCGTCGTCGAGTTCATCGAGGAGGTGCGCACAGTGCTTGACCTCGTGACGACGCGCCCGGACGGCGTCCCCGAGTCGCTGCTGCTCGGTCGGAGCGAGCAGCGGGTGCGCGTGGTGCTCGCGGCGCGCGAGGGTCCGACGGCGCGCGCGGGGCTGCTCGACGCGGCGGCGCGGGCCTTCGAGGCGCAGGGGGCGACGGTGGAGCGCGACGGCGCGCACGGACTCCGAGCCGTCTTCGGGGACCATCGGCTCCGCGGCGACGAGGCGCTGCGGGCGGTGCACGGCGCGCTCGCGCTGCGCGGCCCGGGGCTTCGCATGGTGGTGGTGACGGGCCTCACGCTCCGCGCCGGCGACGCGCTCGGCGGCACCGCGGTGGCGCAGGCTGCGACGCTGCTCGCGGTCACCGCCGACGCCGAGGTGATCGTCGATCACGCGACGAGCGTGCTTGTGCAAGGTCGCGTCGAGACCGAGCCGCTCGCGGCGGGCTTTCGCGTCGGGCGCGACCTCGACGGGTCCGCCGACGAAGGCCCGGCGCGGGCGTCGCTCTTCGACGACGGCGAGCTTCCGGGGCGCGAGGAGCTGCTCGCGTCGCTGCGCGCACGGATGCTGGACGCCTGGGAGCGTCGTCACCCGACGGTGCTGGTCCTTCGCGGCGATCCCGGGTCGGGCAAGTCGACGGTGGCGCGGGTGCTCCTCGGGCGGCTGCGCGCCGAGGGGCTCATCGAAGGCGCGGGGGCGCCGCTGCTGACGTTGCGAGGCGACCTGCTCGCGAGCCACACGCCGCTCGGTGCGGTGGGGCGGGCGGTGCGCGACCGCGCGGGCCTCGACGACGGAGCTCCCGCGGAGACGCAGCGGGCCCGACTCGCGCGCCTCGCGGACGGAGCCCTCGACGAGACGTCGCTGGGGTTCCTCGCCGACATCGCGCGGGTGCCGACGCGCTCCGAGGGCAGCGTGCTCCGGGCCGCGCGCGAGGACCCCGAGCTGTTTCGCGACGGCCTCCTCCGATCGCTCCGCGGGCTCGTGCGCGGCGCCGACCGTACCGCCCCGGCGGTGCTGCTCCTCGAGGACGCTCAGTGGATCGACGGGTCGACGCTGGAGCTCGTCGCGGCGCTCGTCGAGTCGCTCCCCGACGCGCGGCTCGCGGTGGTCGCCCTCACCCGCCCGGACGCGGAGTCCGTCGCGCGCATGCGGCGCTACTGGGCCGACATGGACGCGGCCGCGCACGCCGTCGAGCCCCTCGAGACGCCGGTGCTGCGCGGGCTCGTGGCGCGGGGCCTCGGTGGCGTCGGCGACGGCGCCCTGCGCGACGCGCTCGTGGCGCGCTGCGGCGGCAACCCGCTTTTCCTCGAAGAGCTCCTCGCGGTGGTGCGCGACGCCGCCGCGCGGGCGCCCGGCACCGCGCCGAAGGTCGAGCTCCCCACGGCGGCGCTGTCGGCGGTGCAGCTCCGCCTCGACGGCCTCGACCCCGAGACGCGTCGCACGGTGCGCGCGGCGAGCGTGCTCGGCCCCGTGTTCTGGCGCAGCGGCCTCGCGGCGGTGCTCGGCGTCGACGACGAGACCTCGCTCGACCGGCCGCTGCGGGTGCTGGCAGCCCATGGCTTCGTCTGGCCCCACCCGTCGTCGCGGGTGCCCGGCACCGTGGAGTACGCGTTCCGCCACGACCTCGTGCGCGAGGCGGCGTATGCGACGCTCCTCGACGACGATCGCGGGGCCCTGCACGGTCGCGCCGCCGCCTGGCTCGCGCATCGCGCCGCTCCGGACGCGGCCCTGGTGGCGCGGCACTTCGACCTCGCCGGCCGCCACGACGAGGCCCGCGGATGGTGGCTCCGCGCGGCCCGCGACGCGCTGCGCGACCAGGCGTTCCACTCGGCCCTCGAGCACGCCACCCGCGCCCTCGAAGGACGCCCGACGCCCGCCGAGCGCCGCGAGACCCTGTGCGTGCGCGCCGACGCTTCCTTCGCGCTCGCCGACAGCGCGACGGCCCTCGACGATGCCCGGGCGGCGGAGTCGATCCCCGGTGCGAGCGCGGCCGAGCGCCTTCGCGTCGCGCTGTGCCTCGCCAACGGGCACACGCTCTCGGGAC
>CAIMWA010000641.1 GCA_903845045.1 uncultured delta proteobacterium
CGGCGTGACGTTGGTTCTGATCGACAACGTGTCCGGACCGCTCGGCACCCCAAGCCTGGATGCCGTCCTCACCGCGACGGAGTGGCAGGATCGAGTGCTCGGCGTGTCACAGGTCGTGCGGCTGCCGCTGGCCGTGACGTGGTTCGCCACCGGGAACAACATCACCCTCGTCGGCGACACGTCGCGGCGCTGCCTGCACATTCGCATCGAGACCCCGGAGGAGTCCCCGGAGCTTCGCACCGGGTTCCGTCACGACCCGCTGCTGCCGTGGGTTCGCGAGCATCGCCCGGAGATCGTCCGGGCGGTGCTCACGGTGCTTCGGGGCTACGTCGTCGCGGGTCGCCCGGACCAACGCCTGCCTGCGTGGGGCTCCTTCGACGGCTGGTCGGGCCTCGTACGCAACAGCCTCGTGTGGGCGGGACTCCCGGACCCTGGCGAGACGCGCGTCGAGCTGCAGGCCGAGGCCGACGACACCACGAGCGCGCTCGCAGACCTCGTCGCAGGGTGGGAAGAAGTTGCTGAGAGGTTCTCCGGGCGCTGCACCGTGGCGCAGGTCCTCGCCGCGCTGGAGGAGGACTACGAGAAGAAGCTCTACCCGCGCCTCCGCGCGGCCTTCGACCAGCTCGCTCCTAGTTCTGGCGGCCAGCCGCCGAACGCACGGCGCATCGGCAACGCGATCAAGCGGTATCGAGGTCGCGTCGTCGACGGGAAGGCGCTCGTCAAGGCCGGCGAACGCGGCGAACGGGGAAACCACTGGCACGTGAAGTCGGTGCCAGCTTCGGTGCCGCCCGGGAAGCGTGCCGCCGCTGTAGCTCCTGTAGCCGGCCCCTCCCTAGACCCAGATTCATCGAGCGACGTCGTACGCCCCGGGAGCGCCAAGGCGCCGGGGCCCGTGAAGGCGGACGTGCCGCCCGATGCAGGAGAAGCAGCCGCGGCACGTGGCTGGAAGGTGCGCCTGTGATCATCGCGAACCTCCTCAGGTCGCTACTCGTCGCAGGGCAGCGCCTCACCCATGACGCCGATGGCATCGAGCTCGTGGGCTCGACGGGGGTGCCGGACGCGGCGACGGTCGCGTCGCTTCGCGCGCACCGCCCCGAGCTCGAGCTGCTCATCGCGAACAGCGCGGTGGATGCCGCACTGCCTCCCGTCGTTCGCTACGTCACGGCGCGGACTGATCTCGAAGCCGTGGCTCGGGACGTGAAACAGCGCGCTTCCGTTGGCTTCGACGTCGAGACCACGGGCCTCGACCCGATGCACGACAGCCTTCGCCTCGTGCAGATCGCCTTGCCGGGCGGGCCAACATACGTTCTCGATCTGCCGGCGCTCGGGGATCTCGGCCCCGTCGCCGACGCGTTGGCGGGCGTCGAGGTCGTCGGCCACAACGTGGGGTTCGACCTCGCGTTTGCCGCACAACATCTCGGCGTGAGGCCGCGCGCAGTGTGGTGCACGCTCACCGCCGCACGCCTGCTCGAGGGCGGGCGGCCGCCTCTGAAGGGGTTCTTCACGCTGCAGGAAGTCGTGCGCAGGGAGCTGGGCATCGAGCTCCCGAAGGACGAGCAGACGAGCAACTGGTCCGGCAGCGTCAGTGTGGGTCAGGTCGAGTACGCCGCGCGGGACGCCGCGGTGGCCGTGGTGCTGCGAGATGCCTTGCGAGACCAGCTCGAGCGCGCGGGGCTAGCCGCGGTGGCCGCGCTGGAGTTCGAGCTGATCCCGGTGCTCGTCGACATGCGGCGTGCCGGGCTTGGCTTCGACGCCGAAGCGTGGGGCCGTCTCCTGCGCCACCGCGAGGGTCGCGCCGAGGCACTGCGGACGTCGCTGCAGCGCGACTTGGGCAGCGAGGTGGGTGGTGTAGACGGCGTCGAGCTGAACCCCCGCTCGCGGCCGCAGGTCCTGGCCGCGCTGCAACGCCTCGGCGTATGTGCGCGTGGCACGAGCAAGGATCACCTTGCCCCTTACGCCTCGGTTCCGGCGGTGTCTGCGCTGCTGCAGTACCGCAGCTTGGCTAGCTTCCTCGCGGGGCCCGGCAAGGCGCTCCCCGCAGCGGCGTCGGAGGCCCGGGACGGCCGGATACGCCCCCGCCTCGACCCCCTTGCAGCACCCACCGGCCGCTTCGGGTGCAGCCACCCGAACCTGCAGGGCTTGGAGAAGGCGCGAGGTCCGAGCGACGACTCCGCGGCCATTCCCGATGCGCGGGCGTGCATCGTCCCCAGCGAAGGTCACGTCTTCGTCGACGCGGACTACGCTGCGATCGAGCTGCGCGTGCTGGCCGCGATCACCGGCGACGCGCGTCTGCAGACGATTTTCCGCGACGGTGGCGATCCACACCGTGCGATGGCGGCGCTGGTGGCGCGGAAGGCAGAGCACGAGGTGACGAAGGACGAGCGCAATCGCGCGAAGGCCGTGAACTTCGGCTTCATGTTCGGCATGGGGCCCGACCGCTTCGTCGAGTACGCACGCAGCGGCTACGGCGTCACCTTCACGCTCATCGAGGCTCGGCAATTCAAGGCGGCGTGGGAGCGCACGTTCCCGGGGGTCGTGGCGTGGCAGCGGAGGGTCGGGAACGCATCGCCCGGCGTGATGGTGAGCCGCAGCGGCCGTCGACGGGTCTTCGAAAGCAGGCAGACGGGGTACTGCGAGCGCCTCAACATGCCCGTGCAGGGCACCGCGGCGGACGGGCTCAAGTTGGCCATGGTGCTGCTTCAGCCCCGGCTACACAGGTACAAGGCGCAGATCGTGCTCTGCGTCCACGACGAGCTGCTCGTCGAGACCCCTCGTGAGCACGCAGTCGAGGTGTGCGAGATCGTGCGCGCTACGATGGTCGAGGGCATGCAGCGGTTCGTCACGGAGGTGCCGATCGTCGTCGAAGCCGACGTGCGGGCAACATGGTCCGCGTCTTCGAATATCGAGGTTTGTAATGGCTGACGACGCCCTGCGCAGCTTCGCCCGAGCGCTCGCGCGAAAGCTCCCGATGGAGGTCGAGACGATCCGCGCGGCAGCCCACGATGCGCTCGACGAGGAGATCTACGACGTTTTGAACCCGAGGCAGCGGCGCAGCCCCGTCCGACACGTTGGACCCCGCGCCCCAGGGGTTGCGTCCACCGGCGGCGATCTGTTGCCCGACGATCTCGCGCGTGACATCGCTCGTCGACGCCTAGGTGCAGGATGACGGAGGGGAGTTCCAACACCCGCATGAACGACCGCAAGAAGAGGTCGCCGGGGCTCGGCGGCGTGACACTGACGAAGGCCGGGACGTGGCGAGCCCGCGTGCTCGACAACGAGGGGAAGCGCGTGACGCTCGGGGCCTTCCCGACGGAGGTGATCGCACATCAGGTTCTCGAGGCCGCTCTCGACGACCTGGACGCGGCGCGCAAGCGCGCCACGGGGCCGATCACCCTGGCCGCTTGGGGCGAACGCTGGTTCACGCAGCGAACGGCGGACGGCGTACGAGGGCTCGTCCAGGAGCGCTCCGTTTGGAAGCGCCACGTGTTGCCGGTCCTCGGGTCCACGCCGCTCGCGGACGTAACGTACCGGCAGATCGCGGCGTGGTTCGAAGGGCTTCGGAAGGTGCGGGCGACGATGTGTGTCTCCGGCGGGAGCCGCGGTGGGCGCCGGGTACCCTCGGAGCGGTTGCTGGCGCGGTGTACGCTCTTGCACGCCTTGCGGCTCGTGAAGGGGGCGCTCCAGGCGGCACAGCAGGCCGGC
>CAIMWA010000642.1 GCA_903845045.1 uncultured delta proteobacterium
CGCGCGACGTCGTGGGCAGCGCCGTCGTCTGGATCGACCCCGGCACCTTCGACCGCGGCGTGCTCTGGGCCCTCAACCCCGGTCAGGCCCGCATCGACGCCTGCCTCGGCACCGTTTGCGCCAGCACCGGCACGGACCGCAGCGCCCTCGCGACGGTCACGCCGTAGCCCGCCCTCCTCCCGCTCCGAGCAAGCCCATCGGTTTGCTCGGAGCGCCTTCCCAACCCAGCATACAAGTTGTTTTCGAGCGGTGAGCCGCCCGGTTCGCGCTCCGTCGTCAGTCGCCGGAGATGGCGCGCACGACGTGGTCGAAGGTCCAGTCCTCGGCGGCGTGGAGGCGGTGGTGCCAGGCGCCGTCGCGCTCCGGGTGCAGCGCCGCGTAGGTCTCCCACCAGAGCCCCGACGCCCCCGTGAAGGTCGGCGCGAGCCACGGCTTCTGCAACGTGTAGTGGACCACCCGCACGTCCGCGAGGAACTGCCGTCGCAGCGACGCGTGCGCCGACATGAACTGGAAGACGAAGTGGTGCACGTTGAACATCGACGGCAGCCGGTGCGTCGCGTCGAGGCTCCACCACTCGGGGAGCACGCTGTTCAGGAACCCCTGGTCGCCGCCGTCGTAGGTCTTCGCGGCGCGCAGCGAAGCCTCGAGCGCGGCGAAGCGGGCCTTCGACGGCGCGAAGACCATCACCCCGGAGTTGAAGCGGTCGGGCACGAAGAAGTCCGACGCGGCGGCGAAGTCCGGGCGGTCGAAGAGCTCGTCGATGTTGCGCAGCACCAGCGTGTCGGCGTCGAGGAACACGGCCTTGCCCACGTCCTCGAGGCCGAAGGCGCGGAGCTTCGTGTACGTGTTCGCGAAGCGCGCGAAGAGCAGCTCGGCGGGCGGCGCGGGGTTCGCGAGGGGCTCCACGCGACGCACCCTCCACCCGTCGTCGGCGAGGTGGTCGAGGGTGCGCTCGGGCACGTCCGGCGTCGCGAGCAGCACCCGCGGAACGGCGCTGCCCGTGGCGTACAGCGAGCGCCCGAGGGCCTCGACGCCGGGGGCGTAGGCATCGCCGCCGGCGATGAGGGTCACGTAGGCAGAGTCCATGGTTCGATCCTCCGCGGCACCGAGGTCCAAGAAGCGGGCCGCGAGGCATCGCCCTTGCGTCGTCGCGTCGCCATGAGCCACCGCCCGGCCCCGCCGCACGCATCTGCCGCCGCAACGCAGGGTTCGCCCACGGCGTCGCGCGACGACACGCACACCGTGCGCGCCCCGCGTGCGCTCGCCGACGTCCCGTGGTGGCAGCGCACCACCGTCTATCAGGTCTATCCGCGCTCCTTCGCCGACTCCAACGGCGACGGCATCGGCGACCTGCGCGGCCTCATCGGGCGCCTCGGCCACCTGCACGCGCTCGGCGTCGAGACGCTCTGGGTGTCGCCGTTCTTCGACAGCCCGCAGCTCGATTTCGGCTACGACATCCGCGACCACTTCGCCGTCGCGCCGGAGTACGGCACCGCCGACGACTGCCGCGCGCTCATCGATGCGGTGCACGCCCGCGGCATGCGCATCGTCTTCGACATGGTGCTCAACCACACGTCGGACCAGCACCCGTGGTTCCTCGCCTCGCGCGCCTCGCGCGACGCGCCCGAGCGCGGCTTCTACCTCTGGCGCGACGGCCGCAAGCCCCACGGACGCGCGCCGCCGAACAACTGGCGCTCCATGCTCGGCCCCCGCGGATGGCACTACGACGCCGCCACGGAGCAGTGGTACTGGGCGTCGTTCCTGCCGTTCCAGCCGGACCTCAACTACCGCAACCCGGTGGTGAAGCGCGCGATGCTCGACGTCGTGCGCCACTGGCTCCGCGAGGGCGCCGACGGCCTGCGACTCGACGTCTTCGGCGCGCTCTTCAAGGACCCATCGTTCGCCGACAACCCGCTCTCGATGAAGCCCGTGCCCACGGGCCACGACGCCGAGGGCTTCTTCCAACGCCCGGTGCACACCGTCGACCATCCCGACACGCTCGCCTTCGCGCGCGAGCTCCGCGCCGTCGTCGACGCCTTCTCGGATCCTCCGCGCTTTCTCGTCGGCGAGGTCTTCGGCTCGCCGCGCGCCGTGCGCCGCTACTGCGGTGACGCCGCCGACGGGCTGCACCTCGTGTTCCTCTTCAAGACGCTGCAGACGCCCCTCGCGGCGTCCGGCGTGCGCGCGCTGCTCGCGGAGTTCGAGCGCGAGTTCCCGGCGCCGCTGTGCCCCACGTGGGTCTACGGCAACCACGATCGCCCGCGGCACACGCTCCGGCTGCGCAACCACGGCGGCAAGGCGCGGCTCCTCGCGATGCTGCAGCTCACCGCGCGCGGCGTGCCGTTCCTCTACTACGGCGAGGAGATCGGCATGGCGCACCCGGACCTTCCCGCGGAGCACGGCCTCGACCCCGTCGCCGCGCGCTTTCGCTTCGTGCCGGGCTGGCTCGCGCGGTGGCTTCGTCGCAGCGGCATCCTGCTCAACCGCGACGAGGCCCGGCAGCCCATGGCCTGGGACCACGGACCCCACGGCGGCTTCACGCACCCCGACGCGCGACCCTGGCTCCCGCTGCACGCCGACGGCGCGCGCACCAACGTCGCCGCGCAGGAGTCGGACCCGGCGTCGATGCTCTGGTGCTACCGCCACCTCCTCGCGCTGCGTCGCGCGAGCCCCGCGCTCCACGCCGGAACGCTGCAGCTCCACGCCCGCCGCGACGTGCCCTCGTCGGTGGTCGCCTATCGGCGCGCGTGGGACGGCGAGCCCGCGTCCGACGTCGCCGACGTCTTCCTCAACTTCGGCGGACGCGACGTGACGGTGCGCGTTCCCGGCGCCGAGGGCTGCGCGCTCTTCTCGACGGCGACGGGCCACGGCGTGCAGCGCGGCGGCGAGCGCGTGCTGCGGCCCTGGGAGGGCGTCGTGCTCCTCGGGGGTGCCCCGTCAGTCGCGGGGAACGTCGCCGGGAGCGCCCGCATCGACGGGGCCTGAGAGACCCGGGCGAGGGAGCGCCGCGGCGATGCGCGCGAGGCCGGCGGCGTCGAACTCGCCGTGCAGCGTGAGCACCACTGTGCCCTGCGGATCGACGACGAAGACCCACGGAAGCTCCGAGTCGCCGAGTCCGAGCTGCGAGGCGAGGGAGCCGTCGCGCGAGAGCCACACGGTGTTCCAGTGCGACCGCGGCGTTCTCTCGCGGGCGCTCGAGCGCACCGTCGAACTCGGCACCAGCGCGAAGATGTCGAGCGCCGTGAAGGTCAGCATCCGCGAGCCCGGCGGCATCACGAGCTCGATGGGACGCCACCAGCGCTCGAGCGCCGGCCCGATGTCCTTGTCCGTCATCGCGCAGATCACGGTCCAGCGACCGGTGAGGTCGTGGCGCGTGTGCCGCGTGCCCTCGAGGTCGTCCACGGAGAACTCCGGAAAGGCCCTGCCGCCCCGGGGTTGCGCGCGCGCCACGTCACCGCGCAGAAGCATCGCGACGAGCGCCGCGCCGAAGATCGAAGCCCCCGCGTGCGGCCGCCTCGAAGACCTGTCGTGCAGCGTGTTCATGCCGTCTCACGCTGCAAGGCGACGACCACCGACGGACCGCCCGCGCGCGCAGCCCATCGCACGGCGCGAGCGGTCTCGGGGCGCACAATTCGCAGGTCAGAACGAACCGGGGTGCATGCCGACGTAGGAGTCCTCGGCGTCGCGGCAGAGCGCGGCGAGGGCCTTCACCCGTGGGAGCTCCGTGCGCAGCCAGTACTGCGCCGCCCGGAGCTTGCCGTCGACGAAGGCCTCGTCGAGACCCTGCGCTCGCTTCGCCGCCGCGGCCTGCAGCACCCACTGCCACGCCACGCACACCGTCGAGAACAGCTCGAGGTAGTCCGCCGAGTGCGCGAGCATGGCCTCGGGATCGCCCGCGAGGCCCCGCGACGCGAGCTCGAAGGTCAGCGCCACGACCTCGTCGGCGGCCTCGTCGAGGGCGTCGCACCACGCGCTCGGCAGCCCCGCGGAGCGTCCATCGGCAGCCGCCTCGGCGATGACCGAACGCCAGGCTTGGAGTGCCTCGCCGTTCGCTGCCACGGCCTTGCGACCCAGCAGGTCGAGGCCCTGGATGCCCGTGGTCCCCTCGTGCAGGCTGTTGAGCTTCTGGTCGCGCAGCCACAGCTCCGGAAGATACTCAGAGGTGTATCCGTAGCCGCCGTGCACCTGCACCGCGAGGGTGTTCGCCTCGAAGCCGCGCTCCGCCGGAAAGCTCTTCGCGACGGGCGTGAGCAGGTCGAGGAGCCAGCGCGCGCGGGTGCGCTCCGTGGCGTCGACGGCGTGCTCCGAGAGGTCCGCGAGGCGCGCCGTGGCGAGCACCAGCGAGAGGGCTCCCTCGGCGATGGCCTTCTGCCGCAGCAGCATGCGCCGCACGTCGGCGTGGGCGACGATCGGAACCTGCGGGTCCTTCGCGTCGCGGCTGCGCAGGCCGCGTCCCTGCGTGCGGTCGACGGCGTAGCGCACGGCCTCGCGGTAGCCGGCGTAGGCCGTCGCCGCGGCGCTCGCACCGACGCCCACGCGCGCTGCGTTCATCATCTGGAACATCTGCGCGAGGCCGCGCCCCTCGTCGCCGACGAGCCACCCGTGGCAGTCGCCGCGGTCGCCGAAGGAGAGCGCCACGCTCGGCAGCGCGCGCCAGCCGATCTTGTGCAGCACGCCGGTGCAGGTCACGTCGTTGGGCACGGTGCCGCCGCCGTCCGCGTCGCGGCGCTTGGGCACGCAGAAGAGCGAAACGCCGCGGGCCCCCGCGGGAGCGCCGTCGGTGCGCGCGAGCACCATGTGCACGATGTCGTCGGTGAGGTCGTGCTCGCCGCCGGAGATGAAGATCTTGGCGCCGCGCACGCGCCACGTTCCGTCGCCGGCGGGCGAGGCGATGGTGGTGATGTCGCCGAGGCTCGATCCCGCGTGGGGCTCCGTGAGGGCCATGGTCCCCGTCGCGCGGCCCTCGTAGAGCGCGGTCATCCAGCGCGCCTTGAGCGCGTTGCTGCCGAACGATTCGAGCAGGTGCGCGGCCTCCGTGGTGAGCATCGCGAGGCCCGCGCCGGCGGCGTTGCCCGCGCACACGTACGCGTTGGCGGCGGTGGCGACGAGCGTCGGGAGCTGCTGCCCGCCGACGGACTCCGGGCGCGTCGCGGCGAGCACGCCGGCCTCGGCGAGCACGGCGAACATGCGCTTCATCGCGGGATGAAGCTCCACGGCCCCGTCGCGGAGCTGCGGCGGCGCGAGGTCCGTCGCGCGGAACGACGGGAAGAACACCTCGCGGGCGATGCGCCGCAGGCTGCCCACGGCGAGGTCGAAGGTCTCGCGGTCGTGCGCGGCGAAGTGCGGCAGCGCGCACAGCTCCGTCGCGCGGTGCACGTCGTGGAGCAGGAAGTCGACGTCGCGGTCGACGAGCAGCGGGTTCGGGTCCGGGGTGGCCATGGTGTGCGCACGGTACGTCGGGCGCGGGCGGCGGCGCGACCGCGGTTGACGCAGCCCGCGCGGGTGCCGCAGAACGACGGCGTGCACGCGCTCCGTGGTCTCGCGATGCTGCCGCTGCTCGCCGCCTGCGCCGACGCGGCGCCGACGGGCATGGACGCCGGCCCCGTGCCCGTACAGTGGGTCAGTCTCGGCGACGGCGGCTGCGGAGCGCGGGCGCGCAGGGTTCCGACGCTCCCCGGCGTGCACGTCGACCCCGATGCGGGCACGCCCGTGTGGCTCACGAACCCGCCCTCGTCGGGTCCCCACTTTCCGGTCTGGACCCACTGGGGCGCGTGGACCGGCGTGCCCCGCGGGAACTGGGTGCACAACCTCGAGCACGGCGGCGTCGCGCTGCTCTACCGCTGCGATGGTCCCGAGTGCGAGGCGCGGCGCGCGGCGCTCGTCGCGGTGATGAACGCGCTGCCGACGGACCCCACGTGCCTTCCGCCGGTGCGCGTGCGCGTGGTGGTCACCGACGACCGCGACATCGTCACGCCCGTCGCGGCGGCGGCGTGGGGCGCCGTGTACGAGGCCCAGTGCGTCGACGAGCCGTCGCTGCGCGCCTTCTACGCCATGTTCCCGCGCCACGCGCCAGAGGACCTCTGCGCCGACGGTGCGTACCCGTGACGGGCACCGCGCTCTTCGCCCTCGGCGCCGTCAGCGCGGCCCTCGCGGTGAACGTGCTGCGCCCCGCGCACACCCCGCCGCCGGTGGCCATCGCGAGCTTCTTCGCGGGCTGGGTCGTCGGCGAGCTCGCGCTGCACGTCGTCGCCGTCGAGGTCCTGGTCGCCGCGGTGGCCGTGGCGCACGGAGCGTGGCGCGATCCCTTCGGCGTCGCGGGGCTCGCGCTGCTGGCCCTCTCGTGGTGGCTCTTCGTGCGGGGACACGCGCGCAGCGCCGGGGCCCGCGACGCCATCGACGGCGCCGTCGCCGAGGCCCTCGGTCCCGGACATCGCGCCGAGCTTGCGGCGGTGCCCGCGGCGGTCCTCGCGCCCTCGTACCGACGCGCCTCGCTGGTGGTCCCGTTTCGCCCCGCGCGCCCCGGCGTGCGTCGCGTCGGCGGCGTGGTCTACGGCGAGGCCGGCGGGCGGCCGCTGCACCTCGACGTGCTGCACCGTCCCGACCGCGCCCTGCGCGCCCCCGCGCTGGTGTACGTGCACGGCGGCGCGTGGATCATCGGGCACCGTCGCTACCAGGGCCTCGCGCTCATGCACCCCATGGCGGAGCGAGGCTGGGTCTGCTTCTCCGTGGGCTACCGGCTGAGCCCCGGCGCGACCTTTCCCGACCACGTCGTCGACGTGAAGAAGGCCATCGCGTGGGTGCGCGCCCACGCCGAAGAGTGGGGCATCGACCCCGACTTCATCGTGCTCGCAGGCAACAGCGCCGGCGGCCACCTCGCGGCCCTCGCGGCGCTCAGCGCCAACGACCCCGCGCTGCAGCCCGGCTTCGCGAGCGCCGACACCTCCGTCGCGGCGTGCGCGGCGTTCTACGGCGTCTACGACTTCACCGATCGCCACGGCCACTGGCCGCACCGCACGCTGCACTGGCTCCTCGAGTCGGTGGTGATGAAGCGCCGCCGCGCCGACGACCCCGCGGCCTTCGAGCGCGCGTCGCCGCTCTCGCGGGTGCACCCCGGCGCGCCGCCGTTCCTCCTGGTGCACGGAACGCACGACAGCCTCGTGCCCATCGCCGAGTCACGGCGCTTCCTCGAGGCCCTCCGCGAGCGCTCCCGCGGGGCGTCGGCGCTGGCCGAGATCCCTGGGGCGCAGCACGCCTTCGAGGTGTTCCCGTCGGTGCGCGGGGCCCACGTCATCGACGGCGTGATCCGCTGGCTGTCGGTGTTGTGGGCGCGGCACCGGGCGCGGCGCGGCGACGTCAGCCCGTCTTCGGACAGTGCCTAGCGATGGTCCGCGCCACGTTCAGCCAGAGGAGCTGACCGGGCGTGATGAACGGCTTGCCGCTCGTGAGGATCGCCACGGAGATGGCGCGCTCGGGGTCGGCGTAGACCGACACCGCGGTGAAGCCGATGTGCCCGTAGGCCTTGGCGCTGTGCGGCCCGTAGAGGCTGAACGCCTCGCTGCCGAGCATGAAGCCCATGCCGTAGCGCACCGGCAGCCCGAGAAACGAGTCGACGATGAGGTACGACTGCTCGGCCACGGCGCGGCGCACCGTGCGGCCCTCGTAGATGCGCACGCCGTCGAGGGTGCCGCCCTGCAGCAGCAGCTCGAAGAACCGCGAGGCCTCGTTGGCCGAGCTGATGATGTTCCCGGACGGAATGATCGCCGTGAGGAACCGCGGGTCGTTGGAGAGCGCCGTGGCCTCCCGCGCACCCACGCCGAGGGAGCGCTCGAGCATCCAAGATGCGGGCGGAAACGGCGGGATGCCCGTGAAGGCGTTCACGGCGACGTCGTTCACGCGCGCCTCGTCGACGCCGTAGTCGAAGCCCGCGAAGCCAAGCGGGTCGAGGATCTCGTCGCGGAGGTAGCGACGGATGTCCCGCCCGGTCACGCGCCGCACGATCTCGCCGAGCAGGAAGCCGCTCGTCACGGCGTGGTACGAGAGCTGGCGCCCCGGCACGTAGAGCGGCCTCGCGTTGCAGAGCAGGTCGACGATGCGCACCGGGTCGACGAGGTCGTCGAGGGACACCCGGTGCCCGGGAATCGCCGGGATGCCCGCGCGGTGCGAGAGGAGATGGCGGATCGTCGCGCCCTCCTTGCCGTGCCGGCCGAACTCCGGGATGTACTCCACGATGCGGTCGTCGAGGTGCAGCCGCCCGCGCTGGTCGAGCAGGTGGATCACCATCGCGGTGACGGCCTTGCTCGCCGAGTAGAGGTTGAAGAGCGAGTCGTGGCGCACCGGCACCCGCGCGCCGTCCACCGGGTCCGTCGGCGCGTTGCCGCGAAGGTGGCCGATGGCGCGGTCGACGACGACCTTGCCGTGGCGCCGCACGCACAGCCCGATGGCCGGGTGCAGCCCCGAGCGGTAGAGCAGCACCACCGCGTTCCAGATGGCGTCGACGTCGGCGCGGGTGAGGCCCGCCTCGGCGGGGTCGACCTCGGCGGCGGTGTTCGTGCTCGTCACCTCGTCGGGGGGAGCGACGCGCACGCACTCGGCGACGCCGAAGCCGTAGCTGAGGAGATCGGTCTTCATGCCCGTGCAGCGTACGATGCTACACGGCGCGAAGGGGAGGTGGCAGCTCAGCTCGCGACCGCCGCGACGAGGGCGTCGACGGACTTCTTCGCGTCACCGAAGAGCATGCGGGTGTGGTCCCGGGTGAAGAGCGGGTTGTCGACGCCGGCGTAGCCCGCGGCCATGCCGCGCTTGAGCACCACCGTGAGCGCCGACTTCCACACCTCGAGCACGGGCATCCCGTAGATCGGCGAGCCGGGGTCGTCCATGGCGCCGGGGTTCACGATGTCGTTGGCGCCGATCACCAGCGTCACGTCGGTGGTCGGGAAATCGTGGTTGATGTGCTCCATCTCCTGCACGATGTCGTACGGCACGCCGGCCTCGGCGAGGAGCACGTTCATGTGCCCCGGCAGGCGCCCCGCCACCGGGTGGATCGCGAAGCGCACGGTGATGCCCTTGTCGCGGAGCGCCCGCGTGAGCTCCGCCACGGCGCGCTGCGCGTGCGCCACGGCCATGCCGTAGCCGGGAACGATCACCACGGACTTCGCGGCGCGCAGCTTCTCGGCGACGGCCGCCGAGCTCAGCTCCTGCACCTCGCCCTCGATGGCCGCCGCCGTCGTCACCGCCACCGCGCCGAAGCCCCCGAACACCACGTTCAGGATCGAGCGGTTCATGGCGCGGCACATGATGATCGAGAGGATCGTTCCGCTCGCGCCGACGAGGGCGCCGGTGACGATGAGCAGGTCGTTGGAAAGCACGAAGCCCGACGCCGCGGCGGCCCACCCGGAGTACGAGTTGAGCAGCGACACGACCACGGGCATGTCGGCGCCGCCGATGGCCATGACGAGGTGCGCCCCGAGGAGCCCCGCGAGCACGGCGTCGCCGACGAGCCACGGCAGCCCTGCCTCGGGCGTCGGCGCGTTGAGGAACATCACCGCCATCGCCACGAGGCCCGCCGCCGCACCGGCGTTGAGCAGGTGCCGCGCGGGCAGCAGCAAGGGCCGGCCCGAGAGCGTTCCGCGGAGCTTCGCCCACGCGATGAGCGAGCCCGTGAAGGTCACCGCGCCGACGGCCACGCCGACCCAGATCTCGATGCCGTGCAGCGTCGCGGCCGCGGGCGTGGTGAGCACCTCGGCGGGCGCGAGGTGCGACGAGATGCCGACGAGCACCGCGGCGAGGCCCACGAAGCTGTGGAGCATCGCGACGAGCTCGGGCATGCCCGTCATCTGCACGCGCCGCGCGAGGAGCGTTCCGATCACCGCGCCCGCGCCGCCGGCGATGGCGAGCGTCGCCACGGGGCCCGTGCTCGTGCCGTGGATCCACCACGTCACGACGGTGACCGCGATCGCCAGGGCCATGCCGGCCATGCCCGCGACGTTGCCCGCGCCCGCGGTGTCCTGCCGCGACAGGCCGCCGAGCGAGCGGATGAAGAGCACCCCCGCGAGGAGGTAGGCCATCGATGCCGTACCGTTCATGACCGACCGTCCCGCCGGAACATTCCGAGCATGCGTTGCGTCACGAGGAACCCGCCCGTGATGTTGATCGTTGCGACGAGCACGGCGACGGCGCCCAGCACCGACGCGAGGTCGCTGGTGTGGTGCACCTGCAGCACGCCGCCGACGACGATGATCCCCGAGATGGCGTTGGTGACGCTCATGAGCGGGGTGTGCAGCGACGGCGACACCGACCAGATCACCTGCCAGCCGACGAAGCACGCCAGGATGAACACCGTGAAGTGCTGCAGGAACTCCGATGGGGCGAAGCGTCCGAGGGCGAAGAGCCCGAGGATCGCCGCGAGCCCCGCGACGGTGCTGCCCCACGCGCGCCGCGGCGGCGCCGTCGGGTCGTCGTGCGTCGGAGCCGCCTTGGGAGCCGTCTTCGTTGGAGCCACGGCCTTGCGCGCTGGCGTCGCGGGCGGCGCGGGCTTCGGCGCCGGCGGGAGCACCTCGCCGCGGTGCACGAGCACGGCCGCGCGGATCACGTCGTCGGCGAGGTCCACGCGGAACCCGTCGGGGCCGCGCATGAGCTCGAGGAGGTTCACGAGGTTGTTGGCGAAGAAGAGGCTCGCCGTGTGCGCCATGCGGCTCGTGAGGTCCGTGTACCCGAGGATGCGCACGCCCTTGTGCACCACCACCTCGCCGGCCTTGGTGAGCGCGCAGTTGCCGCCCTGCTCCGCGGCCATGTCGACCACCACGGAGCCGGGGCGCAGCGCGTCGACGACGTCCTCGGGCACGAGCAGCGGCGCCTTGCGGCCGGGCACCAGCGCCGTCGTGACGATGACGTCGACCTCCGCGGCCTGCACGCGGAACAGAGCCATCTCGGCCTCGATGAAGGCCGGCGACATCTCCTTCGCGTAGCCGCCGCCGCCTTCGCCCTCCTCGGTGATGGTCACCTCGAGGAACTTCGCGCCGAGGCTCTCGACCTGCTCCCGCGTCGCCGAGCGCGCGTCGAAGGCCCGCACCTCGGCGCCCAGCGAGCGCGCCGTGCCGATGGCCGCGAGGCCTGCCACGCCGGCGCCGATGACCAGCACCCGCGCCGGGCGCTGCGACCCCGCCGCGGTGATCTGCGCGCCGAAGAACCCCTGGAACTGCTCCGCGGCCTCGATGACGGCGCGGTAGCCCGCGAGGTTCGCCATGGAGCTGAGCACGTCCATGTTCTGCGCGCGGGTCACGCGCGGGATGCGCTCGAGGGCCAGCGCCGTGGAGCCCCGCGCCGCGATGGCCTCGAGGAGCCCGGTGCTCCGCTCCGGCTGCAGCACGCACACGAGCGCGGTGCCGTCGCCGAGCTTCGCGATCTCCTCGGGCAGCGGCGAGCGCACCTTGAGCACCACCGTCGCGCCGGCGAAGGCGTCGTCGGTGAGCGTCGCGCCCGCCGCCTCGTAGCTCGCGTCGTCGAAGCCCGCGGCATCACCCGCGCCTCGCTCGACCTGCACCGTGTAGCCGAGGGCGCCGAGGCGCTTCACCGACTCCGGCGTCGCCGCCACCCTCCGCTCGCCCGACACTCGCTCTAGGGGAACACCGATCACGTCGAAGACCTCCGGACAGGGCGCGCCGTACGGCGCCAAGCGGCGGCGAGGATACGCACAAGCTCCGGCGTCGAGACCGGAAAGTTATGCGCGAACGGAGCGCGGCGCCGGCACCCCAGGCCAGAGCAGCCAGGCCAGCGCGCCGGGGACGATCCAGGCCGCCAGCGCGAGCAGGGCGGCGCCGTAGGATCCGCGGGTTTGCACGGAGCTCCCGATGAGCGGGTTGGCGACGACGAAGGCGAGGGCCTGGGCCGAGGCGCAGAGCCCGCCGGCCGTGGAGACCCCGCGGGCGGGGATCCGCGCGAGCATGTCCGAGGAGATCATCGCGTACGTTCCGCCGCCGCCGAACATCGCCGCGCCGGCGAGGAGCATGGCCTCCCAGGGCGTGCGCGCGTGGACCATCGCGAGGGTTCCGGTGAAGGCGAGGGCGGTGCTCGCGACGATGAGCCCGCGGGGGGTCGAACCCCGGGGCCGGCCGAGGCGCGCCGCGAGGTCGCCGAAGGCCACGGAGCCGAGGTCGAAGAGCAGCGGCGGGAGCCAGATGTACGCGCCGGCGCGGGCGATGGGCACGTGCCAAGTGCGCACCATGTACTTCGCGCTCCAGGTGAGCACGAGGCCGATGGCCGGCGACGACGCCACGATGAGGGTCAGCGTGCGGAGCACCGCGCGGTCGCGCCACGGACGCCACGCGGCGTGCCCCGACACCGTCGCGTCGCGGTACGCGCCGGCGCCCACGGTGCGCTCGTCGTCGGGCTCCGGGGCCGCGTCGAGGGCGTCGCGCATGGGCCGCCGCCACGCCGTGAGGAGCCAGACGGGCACCCACACGAGGCCCGCGATGGCGGCGGCGAGGAGGGCCACGCGCCAGCCGAAGAACGCCATCAGCACGCCGGTGAGCGGCGGCGCCACCATGGACCCGACGGAGCTTCCGGTGAACAGCACGCCCATGCCGCGCGGACGCTCCGCCGCCGGCAGCGCGCGGTGCACCGCCTGCGACGCGCCCGGGAACGACGGCGACTCGGCGAACCCGAGGAGCACGCGGAACAGCACGAGCGCGGCGAAGCCTCCCGCGAAGGCATGCAGCGCCGACGCGAAGGTCCACACGACGACGGCGAGGAGCAGGCCGCGGCGCACGCCGACGCGGTCGATCCAACGGCCCGCGAAGGGCGCGCCGAGGAGGTAGGCGAGGGAGAACGCCGACGCCAGGAGCCCGTAGCGCGTCTCGGAGATGTGCAGGTCCCGGGTGATGGCCGGAGCGAGCACGGCGAGGGCCTGCCGGTCGACGTAGCTGATGGTCATGGTGAACGTCGCCGCGAACACCAGCGACCACGATTGAGACCGCGTCAGCGTCACGGCGACCTCCCGGCGAGCACGCGTTCGAAGGCCTCGATGCGCAGCGCGGCGGGCGCGGCGCCGGGCGCCGGGAGCAGGTCGCCGGCGAGGTAGCGCCAGCCTGCGCCGTCGTGAGCGAACCACGAGCGCTCCACGAACGACCGGTCCGCGCCGCCCTCATGGATGCGCGCATGGAACAGCACCTGCGCGAGGCCGTCGGGTCCCGCGGGGCGCGCGTCGAGCACGCGGAGCCCGCCGTAGCGCAGCGTGCGCACGGTGTCGGCGAGGGAGCTTCGCAGCGCGGCGTCGCCGTCGGCGCGGTCGGCGTGGTCGGGGTGCAGCGTCTTCACGAGGTAGTCGACGTCGCCGCGCGCGAAGGCCGCGTAGCGCGAGCGCATGAGGGCCTCGGGCGTCGGGGCCTCGCCGTCACCGCGGTGCCACGGTCCGCAGCAGGTCGCGTACGCGGTGCCGCCGCACGGGCACCGGGGCTCCGTCGCGCGTCGCACGGTCAGCCTCCGAGCGCCGCGCGCACCGCGCCGTCGAGCTCGCCGCGCCGCGCCCGCACGCTCTTCGCCAAGGACCACTGCCCCCGCGCGCGCAGGAGGTTGTGCTCGCCGCGCCCGGCGTACCGTTGCGAATTCCAGCCGAAGTAGCGCTCGTTCAGCGCGTCGGCGGCGAAGCGCGCGGCGAGCTCGGTGCAGATGGTGAACACGCCGTCGACGAGGGCGTCGCGGTCCTCCGGCGCCATCGTGGCGGTGCTGCCGTAGCCGCGCAGCGCGGCGGTGAACACGTCGACGTCCACGGCGCAGCGCGCGTCGTCCTCGCCCGCGGGGTTGCACCACGAGCGCAGCGCGTCGCCGAGCTCGAAGGGCAGGATCATCGCCCCGACGGTGTCGAGGTCCACGAGGCAGAGCCCGTCGCCGCGGGCGTCGAAGAGCAGGTTCGAGAGCTTGAGGTCGCCGTGCGCGTGGCGCTTCGTCAGCGCCGTGAGGTCCGGCAACGCGCGCCCCGCCGCGACGATCTCGTCGGCGAGAGCGCCCACCTCGTCGCGCAACCGATGGGCGGGGTGCGCGTCGAGGGCCTCGGCGAGCGTGGCGAGGTGCTTCGCGGTGTCGTGCACGCCCGCGCGCGCCGCACGGTAGAAGTGGTGCAGGTCCGCCAGCGCGCCGTGAAAGCGCCCCACCAGCGCCCCGGCCGCGAAGGCCCGCGCAGCACCGTCGACGCGGTCGAAGCTCGTGCCGCCCTCGATGAAGGTCTGCGCGCGCCAAACCTCGTTGCGCTCCGCCGTCGCCCGCTCGACCCACAGCGCGCCGTCGTTGGTGCGCAGCAGCCGCGGCGTCGTGACGCCCTTCGCCGCGAGGTGCGCGGTGACGGCCTCGATGTCGTGGTGCACCAGCGGGCTGAACACCGGGTGCAGCCGCTGCAGCACGCAGCGACGCCCGTCGCGCTCGACGAGGACCGTGTCGTTGATGAGGCCGTTGCCGAAGGGCGTCGCGGTGCCGCCGGCGAAGCCGTCCCAGCGCGCGAGGAGCTCTTCCGGCGCGGCGGTCAAGGCATCCGGGCGGGGGCGCTGAAGTCGAGGGTGATGACCCCGGTGTCGCCCGAGGGCACGTCGCCCTCGCCGTCCTGCTCGTTGACGGTGTGCGAGTCCTGGGTGAACGCGATGCCGTGCGCCGCGAAGTGGCCGGCCTGCACGTTGGTGTAGGTCACGCGGCCGGCGCCGCACGTCACCGTCATGTTGGGGCGCGTGCGAACCTGCACCTGGACGCCGTACGCGGTGGTCGTCGCGCACGTCGACGCCGCGGGGCTGCCGTTCACCGTCCAGCGCACCGACAGCGATCCGGGCGGCGAGAAGTCGACGCTGGCCTCGTCGGTCTCGCCGGACTGCACCGTCGTCTCGACGGTGTAGCGGTAGATCGCCGTGCCGTCGGCCCGAAGGAGGTTCGTGCCGATGCTGTACTGCCCGGCGAGCACGCCGGTCTGCGAGAACTCTCCGGCGGCGCAGGGGACCTGCATGGTGCCGCCGAAGGAGAGCTGGATCTCCACCGTCGCGGCGCCCGCCACCGCGCACGCCGTGGCCGCGGGCATGCCGTTCACGGTCCAGGTGAGGTGCAGGTCGCCGGGGCCGATGAAGACCGCCGCGTCGCTGCCGGCGTCGCCGGAGTCGGCGGGACCCGCGTCGCCGTCGCCGGTGTTGTTGCGGGACGAACACCCGGCTCCGCCGAGGCAGAGCGCACCGACGAGCGCGACGACGAGGCGAGTACGGTCCATCGCGGCGAACGAAACACCGCGAGCGACGCGGGTGTCAACGACGACCGGCAGAGGCCCTTGCGTCGCCGCGGCCGTTGGTGTTGAACCGCGCACGAGGAGTCCCGCGCGCGCCGCGGGAACGATCGCATGCGCCGAACCCTTTCTTCGTCGTTCCGTCTCGCCCTGCCCGGCGCCCTTGCGGCCGCCGCCCTCGTCGCCGGCGCCGTCGCCGCCGCGCAGAACCGTCCGTGCCCGCCGGGCCGCCACGACTCCGTGGGCCAGTGCTGCGGAGCTGGCGAGGAGTGGGTGCCCGCGCGCACGCGATGCATGTGCGTCGACGGCGTCGAGGCGTGCCGCGTTCCGCCGCCGCCCCCGGAGCCCGTGACCCCGCCGCCACCGCCCCCGCCGGTCGTTCCGTCGGCGCGCTGCCCCGAGGGGATGGTGCTGGTGGCCGGAGGTTCGTTCAACCTCGGCGCCGACGCGTCGCAGACCGTGGCCGAGCCGTCGGAGCGCCCGGCGCACCGCGTGACCCTCGAGCCGTACTGCCTCGACCGCAACGAGGTGAACGTGCAGCGCTTCCAGGAGTGCGTGTCCTCCGGGGCGTGCGTCATGGAGGGCGGCGTGAACCTCCCGTCGATCCCGCCGGCGCAGCTTCCAGCGTGGAACCAGCTCTGCAACGGCGCCCACGCCGACCGCGGGGACCACCCGATGAACTGCGTCTCCTACGCGCAGGCGCAGTCGTACTGCGGCTTCCGTCGCGGGCGCCTGCCCACCGAGGCCGAGTGGGAGTTCGCCGCCCGCGGCTCCGAGGGACGCCTCTTTCCCTGGGGCGACCTCGCGCCGACGGTGGCTCGGGTGAACGCCTGCGACGCCGACTGCGTCGCGCTGCTGCGCCGCCTCGGGCTGCCGACGCCCTCGGCCTCCTTCGCGGGCAACGACACGCACGGCTCCACCGGGCCCGTGGGCTCCTTCGCCGGGGGCAACGCGTCGTCGGGCCTCGCCGACCTCGCGGGCAACGTCGGCGAGTGGACCGGCGACTGGTTCGCGCCCTACGGCGCCGCGCCGGCCTCGAACCCCACGGGCCCTGCCGGCGGCGACCAGCGCGTCGTGCGCGGCGGCCACTGGTACTCGGGCAACCCCGCGGCGCTGCGGTCCAGCGCGCGCACGCCGGCGCCGCCGTCGCTGCGCCTCGCGACGGTCGGGTTCCGGTGCATGCACGCGCCGATCATCGAGCTCCCGCCGCCGCCGGTGGCGCCCCCGCCGGTCGAAGAGGCTCCCGCGGAGCGCCCGACGCGCCGCCGCCACGGGGGCCGTTGATGCGCCGCGCCGCCGCGCTCGTCCTGGCCCTCGCCGCCATGGGGTGCGCCACGGCGCCCACGCATCACCTGCAACGCATGAACGGCCGGCGCACGCCCCGCGCGGCGGCCTGCGACCACCCCGAGCTCTTCATCGATCGCGGACCGGCGCGGGAGCGCGAGGTGCTCGCCGTGGTCACCGCCGAGTGCACCGATCGCCACCCCGAGCAGTGCCGCGCCGAGCTTCAGCGCGCGGGCTGCGACGCCGACGCCGACGCCGTCACCGAGGCGCGCGCGAACCCGCTGCGCGGCGGGCGCATCCGCATGGTGGGCTACGCGGTGGAGTGGCGTCCCTAGCGGGACCGGGCGGCGCGCTCGAGGCCCGCGCGCACGAAGCGCACGAAGAGCGGGTGCGGCGCCATGGGCCGCGACTTGAGCTCGGGGTGGAACTGGCACCCGACGAAATACGGGTGCGACGCGAGCTCGATCATCTCGACGAGCTTGCGGTCCGGCGACGTGCCCGAGAGCGCGAGGCCCTTGGCGACGAGCGCGTCGCGGAAGTCGTTGTTGACCTCGTAGCGGTGCCGGTGGCGCTCGCTCACCTCGGTGGTGCCGTAGGCCTCGGCGGCCACGGAGCCCGGCGTCAGCACGCACGGGTACGCGCCGAGGCGCATCGTCGCGCCCTTGTCGCGCACGCCGCGCTGCTCGGGCATGAGGTCGATGACCGCGGGGGCGTCGGGGTCGAACTCGGCGCTGTTGGCGCCGGCGATGCCCGCGACGTGCCGCGCGTACTCGACCACCGCGAGCTGCATGCCCAGGCAGATGCCGAAGAAGGGAATGCCGTTCTCGCGCGCGTGGCGGATCGCTCGGATCTTTCCCTCGACGCCGCGCTCGCCGAAGCCGCCCGGCACGAGCACCGCGTCGCAGGAGGCGAGGGCCTTGGCGACGCCCTCGTCGGTCTCGAGCTCCTCGCTGTCGATGTAGGTGAGGTCGACGCGGCAGTCGTTGGCGATGCCGCCGTGCACGAGGGCCTCGTTGAGGCTCTTGTACGAGTCCCGGAGGTGCACGTACTTGCCCACCACGGCGATGCGCACGGCGCCCTGCGTGGGCCGCACGAAGCGCTCGACGACGCGCTGCCACGGCGTCATGTCGGGCTGCCGAGACCAGATGTTGAGGCGCTCGCAGAGCAGCTCGTCGAGCTTCTCCTCGTGCAGCGCCGCGGGGAGCTGGTAGATGCACGCCACGTCGAGGGCGGCGATGACGTTCTCCACGGGCACGTTGGAGAACATCGAGATCTTCGCCTTGATCGACGGCGACAGCGCGCGGTCCGTGCGGCAGAGCAGCACGTCGGGCTGGATGCCGATCTCGCGCATCTCCTTCACGGAGTGCTGCGTGGGCTTGGTCTTGAGCTCGCTGGCGGCGCTGATCCACGGCACGAGGGTGACGTGCACGCTCACGGCGTTGGTGGTGCCGAGCTCGAGCTTGAGCTGGCGCACGGCCTCGAGGAACGGCAGCGACTCGATGTCGCCGACGGTGCCGCCGATCTCGACGATGGCCACGTCGGCGCCGGCGGTGGCCTCGCGCACGCGCGCCTTGATCTCGTCGGTGATGTGCGGAATCACCTGCACCGTCGCGCCGAGGTACTCGCCGCGGCGCTCCTTGGAGATCACCGCCTGGTAGATCTTGCCGGTGGTGAGGTTGTTCGCGCGGGTGAGGCGCGCGTTCGTGAAGCGCTCGTAGTGCCCGAGGTCGAGGTCCGTCTCGGCGCCGTCGTCGGTGACGTAGACCTCGCCGTGCTGGTACGGCGACATCGTGCCGGGGTCGACGTTGATGTACGGGTCGAGCTTCACGAAGGTGACGCGCAGCCCCCGCGCCTCGAGCAGCGCGCCGATGGACGCCGACGCGAGCCCCTTGCCGATGGACGAAACCACGCCCCCGGTCGTGAAGATGTACTTCGTTCGCTTCGCGCTCATCCGGCTGTTCTCCTGCCCGACCTTGGGTGCTCCGTCGCACGCCGTCGTTGCACGGGAAGCCACACTAGGAACCCGGCCCGAGCGTTGTCAAACGAACTCGGTGCGGACGGTGCGAACTACTGGCACGCGCACGCCGCGCCGACGCACCGGCACACCGTTCCGTTGGAGCAGAGGTTGCCCGCGGTGCCCGTCGTGCAGGTCGTGCACGCGCTCGCGCTGCACACGTCGGAGCAGCGGTGGCCGCAGGCGCCGCAGTTCACCGGGTCGTTGGTGAGGTGCGCCTCGCAGCCGCTGTTGATGTCGCCGTCGCAGTCGCCGTAGGACGCGTTGCAGCTCGCGATGGCCGGGGCGCCGCCGACGCACGCCGGCGTCGCGTGGGCGAAGGTCACCACGTTGCCGCAGTCGCCGCAGTTGAGCACGTCGGTGAGCGAGGCTGACTCGCAGCCGTCGACGGCGCTGCCGTTGCAGTTGCGGTAGTTGGGCAGGCACGTCGCGACGTCGCAGGTGCCGAGGTCGCACACCGGCGTCGCGTGCGCGAGGGAGCACGCGTGGCCGCACGCGCCGCAGTTCGCGAGCGACGTGTAGACGTTCATCTCGCAGCCGTCGGCGTCGACGCCGTTGCAGTCCGCCGAGCCCGCGTCGCAGTGGTCGATGCGGCACACGCCGCCGACGCAGGCCTGCGTGGCGTTGGTGCGCGTGCACACACGGCCGCAGCCGCCGCAGTTGTCGACGCTCGTGGCGATCTGCACCTCGCAGCCGTTGCCGTGGTCCCCATCGCAGTCGGCGAAGCCCGGGAGGCACGCCCCGAAGGCGCACGCGCCGGCGCGGCACACCGCCGTGGCGTTGGGGTACTCGCAGCGCGTCGTGCACGTGCCGCAGTGGGTGATGTTGCTCGTGAGGTCGGCCTCGCAGCCGTTCGCCGGGTTGTTGTCGCAGTCGTCGAAGTTCGCGTTGCAGCCGACGACGGTGCACGTGCCGGCCATGCACGCGCCCGCTCCGTTCGTGGGGTTGCAGCGCGCGCCGCACGCGCCGCAGCTCGCGAGCGAGCTCTGCAGGTCCGTCTCGCAGCCGTTGAGGGCCATGCCGTCGCAGTCGCCGAAGCCCGTGGTGCACGACGCGACGGCGCAGCTCCCGGCGGTGCATCGGCCCGTGGCGTTCACCGGCGCGCAGCGCGACCCGCACATGCCGCAGTTCAAGAGGCTCCCGGCGACGTCGGCCTCGCAGCCGTTGGCCGCCATGCCGTCGCAGTCGCCGAAGCCCGCGGTGCACGTCCCGACGGTGCACTGCCCGCCCGCGCAGCCCGCCATGGCGTTGGGGAGCGCGCAGTGGTGGCCGCACGCGCCGCAATTGTCGCGGTCCGTCGAGGTGACGACCTCGCAGCCCGTCGCCGCGTTCAGGTCGCAGTCGGCGAAGCCGTCGTTGCATCGCCCCTGCGCGCACGCGCCGGCGGTGCACACCGCGCCCGCGTTGGGGATCGCGCACGGCGCACACGACGCCGCGCCGCACCCGAACGCCGGGTCGTCCGCCGCGGCGCAGGCCTCGCCGCAGATGCGCTGGCCCGTGGTGCAGTGCAGGCACGTGCCTCCGTCGGTCACCACGCCGCCGTCGGTACAGAGCGCCGCGTCGGAGGCGTCGGTCGCGTCCGCGGCATCCGTTGCATCGGTCGCGTCCGCTGCATCCGCGACGTCGGCGGTCGCGGCGTCGGTGGCGCCGAGGTCGGCGCCGAGGTCCGTCGACGGCGCGTCCAGCACGCCTCCGGCATCGAGGACGCTGCCGTCGCCTCCGCAGGCGGCGAGGAGGGCAGCGCTGAGCACGAGGCACACGGAGCGGGTCGCGGTGGACATGGCGCGCGGAGGATAGCCCGGCGCGCACGAGATCCGAACTACCGGTCCGACGTCGGCTCCGGGCGGGCGCGTCGCGAGGCCTCGCGCCGGGCGTCCGCGGCGCCGCCGGCATCGCCAAGGGCGTCGAGGAACACCGCCAGGTTGGACCATGCGCGGGGCCGGTCCGGGTCGAGGTCGAGGGCGTGCCCGGTCAGCGCCGCGGCCTCGCGAGGACGCCCCGCGCGCGCCTCGGCGAGCCCGAGGTCGATCCACGACGCGACGTGCCCGGGCCACACCCCGAGCGCCGCGCGCCACAGCGGGACCCCCGCGGAGATGTCGCGATGCGCCTCCCGCGCGCCCGCGGCGAAGAGCACCGTCGCGCCGATCCATCGTGCGCCCGCGCCCCGCGTCGCGGGCATGCGCGAGGCGACCCACGCGACGGCATCGCGGTCCGCGTTCGCGTCGTCGGGCGAGGGTGTCAGCCGCGCGAAGACCGGCGTCTCGCCTGCGAAGAGCGCCGTGCCCGGGGCGTCGTGGGCGTCGCCCTCCCAGCGCACGCGGTCCGGCGCCGACGCGAGGAGCCAGCGCAGCCTCGCATCGCCGCGCTGGCCGACGTCCGGCGCTGCGAAGCGGTGCAGCAGCGAGCGACGAAGCTGCAGCCGTCGCCACGTCCACAGCGCGCCGAGGTGCGGCCGCGGGAGCACCGTCACGTCGGGTCGCTCGCCCTCGACCCACTGCGCCCACATCGCTCCGCCGCAGCCGTCGTCGGAGCCGCACAGCACGATGGACCGCACCGGCACCGCGCCGAGGGCCCCGGCCCCGCCGAGCACCTCGCTGGCGACCCATCCGTCGGCGCGGCCCGCCCAGGCGCCGTCGCGGCGCAGGAGCACCACCGCCGCGAGCGCCACGACGCCGGCGGCCGTGGCCCGCGGACCCAATCGAGCGACCAGCGGGCGAAGCATCGCTCCGAGGGCGGCGGCGCCGCACACGGCGAGGCCGGCCTCGGCGACGAAGAGGGTCTGCCGATCGGCGGCGCCCATGGGGTTCACGGCGACGGCGTAGGCGAGGTCCGCGAGCGCAACCGCCGCCATGGGCATCGCGGCGCGCACGCGAAGCGCGCGGAGCACGCCCGCGACGCCGAGCAACGCGAAGGGCACGCCCAGGTCGTCGAGGATCAGGCGCACCGCCGCCGCGAGGTCCTCCGGAAGGCGCCACGCGACGAGCATGCGGCCCGCGAAGGCGCGACGAATGGACGCCGCGCTCAGGTGGTCGAGCACGGCGCGAGGCGTCGAGGGGTCGCCCCAGTCGATGGGTCCGCCGCGCAGCGCCGCGAGCGGGAGGTACAGCACCAGCGCCGCGGTGGTCATCGCCAGCGCCGCGACGGCGACCGCTGCGCGCAGCCTCGACCGGGAGCTCCCGTGGCGCAGCAGGGGCCACGACGTCATCGCGAGGGCGACGAGGGCCGCGGGGCGCGCCGTCGCGTGCGTCGCCAGCGTCGCGCCGAGGCAGAGCGCCGCGAGCCGCCGTCGTCGGGCGAGGGGCGCGGTGCCGCCGGTCAGCGTGAGCGCGCCGAGCGAGACGAGGAGCGCGCCGGCATAGACCTCCATCGCCGTGGCCGCGCGGAGCACCGTCGACGACGCCGCGAGCACCGCCCCGGCGAGTCCGCCGAGGGCCACGGCGAGCGCTCGATCACCCTCGACGAGCCGCGCCGTGAGCACCGCCGCGCAGCCGCACGCGAGGGCCATGAGCGCGCCCACGGCGAGGTTCGCGCGAAACGCGAGGTCGCCAACGGGCACGAGCATCGCTAGGCGCACCGCGAGAAGGTCCGCCGCGAAGCCCGTGGGGTGCGCGACGTCGAGGAGGAACGCTGCGGCGGTCAGCTCGCCGGCGTCGCGGTGCGTGATCGAGGGGGCCGCGCCGGACGCGAAGCAGAGCGCCGCGGGGAGCGCTCCCGCCGCGAACGCCCGCCGGAGCACTACTGGGCGCAGTTGGAGAAGACGAGGTTCACGTCGGCGCTGAGCACGCGGGAGTCGCCGGTGGCGTGCGCGCCGGTGCAGTGCACGACCACGTGCACGCCGCCCGAGGTGGCAGAGCTCGTGTCGGTGCAGCTGCCGCTCGCGGTGAACGTCGCGTCGCCGAGCACGAAGGTGGCGTTCGGCGGCAGCCGGGCCTGCCCCGCCACGGCGGGCGGGAGCACCAGCGTCATCTGCTTGAACTCCCCGGCGGGCGCGCTCTCGCGGGTGAGCGCGATGCTCCACTGGCCGTTGGAGACCGAGCAGCTCCCGAGCATGCCCGAGCCCGCCGCGAGCGCCGTCGCCCGATTGAAATCGAAGGACTGCTGCGTCGGCGCCTGGCCCGCGACGGTGGTGCTCACCGACGCGGTGCCCTGCACCGTCAGCACGTCGCCGCCGCAGCCGGCGAGCAGCGCGAGGGTCGTGGCGGCGAGAAGCGTGGGATGGATCTTCATGCGTTCAACCTCTCCGCGGCGCGACGCAGGGCGCGCGCCAGCCTCCGAACCGGACGGGAACGCGGGATTTCTACCACCGTTCACGACGGGGCGTGCGCCGGCGTTCGCGGCCGGGGTGTCAACGCGGGTGTACGGTGCGCGCCGTCAGCGCTCGCGCCAGAGCCGCGCCTTGAGCGCGAGCAGGTCGCGTCCCACGCGGTAGATCGTCCGCCACCCGGCGCTCTTGCTCTGCCCGGCCCGCCGCGGGACGCAGGTGATGGTCACCTCTCGCGTCCGCAGCCCGAGGCGCGCGGCGCGGATCGGGAACTCGAAGTTCAGGAAGAACGAGTCCGGCGCGAGCTGCCGCGGGTGGAACAGCTCGCGGCGGAAGAGGTACGGACCGTCGGAGCGCATCTCGACGCCGTGCACCGCGCGGATGAGCCCGCGCACGCCCGCCGACATGACCTTGCGGTGCAGCCCGTCGTCGCGGCCGCGGTACACCGAGAACACCACGTCGACGTCATCGTCTGCGGCCGCGGCGAGCAGCACGTCGAGCTCCTCCGGCGGGATCTGCCCGTCGGCGGGGAGGAACGTGACCCACCGCCGCGTCGACGTCGCCACGCCGGCCTTGAGGGCGCCGCCGATGCCTCGGTTCGCACCGAGCGAGAACGCCGTCGCGTGGGCGTCTCCGGCGAGCACCTCGCGGGCCCGCGCGAGCGTCGCGTCGGTGCTGCCGTCGTCGACGAAGACGAGCTCCGCCACGGCGCTGCGCGACCGCAGCCACCGGTGGATCTCGCCGAGCACCGCGGGCACGTTCTCGGCTTCGTGAAAGGCGAAGACCACCACCGCAAGGTCGTCGGCGTTCACGGTCGCATCCGGAGCACGCGCGCGGGCACGCCGGCCACCACCGCGAAGGGCGGAACGTCGGCGGTGACCACGGCGCCGGCGCCCACGACCGCCCCGCGTCCGACGCGCACGCCGGGCAGGATGACGCTGTTCACGCCGAGGTCGCAGTCGTCCTCGATGACGACCTCGGCCATCTCGACGGGCGAGAAGAGCACGGGCACGTCGCGGCCCGCCTCGGCGTGCGTCGACGTGATGATCCGCACGCCCGGACCGATGCCCACGCGCTCGCCGACGCGCAGCCCGCCGGCGCTGTGGAAGAAGCACATCTGGCCGATCCAGGTGTGCGCGCCGATGACCATCTCGTTGCGGTAGTAGCCCTTCAAGATGGCCTGATGGCCGACGTACACGTCGTCGCCGAGGGAGATGTTCTCGGGGTGGAACACCATGACCCCGCGCTCGAAGACGCAGCCCTCGCCGAGGGCGCGGAACTGCGACGGCTCGAACTCGCCGGTGCCGTGCGAGCGGTTGCGGTGCGCGCTCACGGAGCCCCCACGGCGGGGAGGCCCGCGTCGAGGCGCTCGTCGAGGGCGCGCACGGCCTCGAGCACCGTGGCGCGGGAGAGCTTCGCGCCGGGACCCTCGTGGGCCACCACGTCGAGCGTCGCAAAGGCGAGGATCACCGGCAGCGCGGTGAACTCGACGTAGCCCCGGGGCGCGCCGGCCACCTGCAGCGCCGACACGTAGCGCACGGCGCGGTGCAGGTCGTGCCGCGCGAGGGAGAGCACCTCGGAGCGGGGCGTGTCGGCGGGGAGGTACGCGCGGCCGTCGCGGGCGTCGTCGGTGGCGTCCTTGAGGATGTTCACGAGCTGCAGGCCCTCGCCGAAGGCCACGGCGTTGTCGCGCAGCGCGCGCTCGATCTCGTGCCGCGCGGCCTCGGGGCTGTGCAGCACGAAGAGGTCCGTGAGCAGCTCGCCGACGATGCCCGCGACGACGTAGCAGTACGACCGAAGCTCCGGGAGCGAGGCCAGCCGCAGGCCGCCGCGCGCGTCGCTGCGTTCGACGAAGGTGCGCATGCCCTGGGCCGTGCGCCGGGCGTGGTGGATCACCGCCGCGCGCGTCTCGACGTCGAGGTCGGCCAGCGCCGCGAGCACCTCCGGCGTCGCCGCGACGAGCGCCGCGTAGCCGTCGTGATCCGCCGGGTGCGCCGCGGTCCACGCCTCGGCGAGCACCGTCGCGACGGGCGGAACGACGCCGTGCAGCGCGAGGTTCGCGTCGCCGAGGAGCTCGTCGAAATCGAGCAGGGCCTGGATGCGCGCGGCGCGAGGCCACGCGGCGGCGTCCTCGAAGGTGTCGGCGATGCGGAAGAGCAGGTACGCGAGCGTCGTCGCGCGCCGCGTGGGCTCCGGCAGCCGCGGGATCGACAGCGCGAAGGTGCGGCTGGTCCGCTCGAGCAGCCCGGACAGGTCGATCATGGCAACGGGAGGGAGACACCCGCCGCGCCGCGCCGTCAAGCGCAGCGCGAGGCGTTCAGAGGTTGTCGAAGGCGTTGCCGCTGCGGTCCGCGCCGGAGCCCTGGAGCGCGTGAAGGAAGTCCACGCGGCGCCGCTCGCCGAGGCGCCCGCCGGTGAGCGCGCCCTCGACGAGCTCGTAGCCGAGCAGCGCGAATACGCGGCCACGCCAGAAGATCGGGCGCGCGTTGCCGTACCAGTCCGCGCACGACGCGACGCAGTGGTCGTCGGTGCTGGGAGCGGATCCGCTGCGCAGCGAGCCCGCGTCTGTGAAGCGCAGCCCGTCGACGCCGAGAAAGAGCACCGAGCTCGAGACGTTGCGGAGCTGCGACCAGCCGCCCTCGTCGTTGCCGCGGGTGATGGGCAGCCCGAGCATGCCGCGACGGTCGCCGCTCGGGAGGTAGAAGAACCCGTGCGAGCGCGTCTCGCCCTGCGCCGCGCCGCGCACCGTGTGCCGCCCGGCCACCGCGGGGGTGTCGTCGAGGGCGATGGCGCTGAAGGTGAGGCCGCCGTCCTCGTTGCCGACGGCGAGGGCGTCGCGGCCGAGGGGCTCGAGGCGCTCGATGGAGTGCGTGACGTCGACGCGCGCCGTGGTGTCGTGCGCGACGTCGTAGACCCACACCGGGTGCGTCGCGCCGGCGGGCCTGGCGCCGCCCCAGCCCTGGCCCGCGCCGTAGAGGAAGTGGTCGCCGACGAAGCGGTCCTGCAGCGTGCCGGCGTCGGCCTCGACGCGGGGGAGACCGCGGTACGCCGAGCCCGCCATCTCCGGGAGCTCCTCGCTGAAGCGCGAGACCGGAACGCGCAGGAAGCCCACGTCGCCGCCGCGCGTCTCGCTGTTCCACATGCCGTCGCCGCCGCCCTCGGCGCGCACGAAGACCCGCAGCGTGCCGGCGCTCTCGTCGAAGGAGAACTGGTCCAGGGGGTTCCCGCGGGCGCGCACCGCGCCGATGGCGTCGCACGACAGCGGCATGCGGTAGACCACCGCGGGCGGCGGGCGCCGCGCGTCGATGGCGGGGTCGCCGGCGGGCTCCGGCTGGCCGTCGACCCAGAGGTACACGGCGCTGCCCGACACGTAGAACGTGCGCCCGGCGGGGCCCACGACGCCGACGGCGCGGCAGTCGAAGCCGCGGCCCGACAGGTCGCACGACATCACCGTGTGGATCACCGGCCCGTAGCCCACGGACTGCACCGGCCGGAAGAGCGCCGAGTACGGGAGCACGGTCTCCCAGGCCGCGTCGGGCGCGCGGCGGATCGACGGGAGGTTCGCGTCGGCGGCCTCGTGCAGCGGCACCGGCATGTACATCACGAGGTGGTGGCCCACGAGGCGGCTCGCGTAGTTCCGCGACGAGTAGTAGTCGCTCGAGCGCACGAAGAGCGTGTCGCGCCAGCGCATGTGCCCCGTCGCGTCGATGTCGAAGAGCCCCACCTCCGAAGCGCGCGCGGCGTAGCTGTAGCCGATGACCACGATGGTGTCGCCGTCGACGAGCATCTCGTCGTACCAGCCGCCCGGCGCGCGCCCGCGTCCGTACGCGTCGACCATGGACACCGGCGTCATCGCCGCGTCGCCGAGGCGCACCGAGAAGAGCCGCCCGCGGCGCAGGATCACGAGCTGGTCGCCGTGCGTCTTGACGATGTCGCCCTCGTCGACGCCCTGCACCTGGTTGTTCGTGATGCCGTCATCGGCGTTCGCGACGCGCGTGCCCGGACCGTTCGTCGCCGTGGTGCCCGTCGCCGCCGACGCACGTCCGGCCGGCGCTGGCGCCACCGCGGTCGGGGCCGGAGCCGCGGCAGCCTGGGCCATCGGCGGTGCGGGGGGCGCCGAGGCCGACTCCGCCATCATGCCACCGAAGCCCTGGGTGCCGATGTTGCCGAGGCCGAAGCCCGAGCCCCCCTCGGCCGCACCATGTCCGCGACGGTTGCGGTTCGAGCGAGCGGCGCGCGCGTGGATCCACGCCTGCAACGCCTCGGCGCTGCCGAAGGGCGTGAGGCGCGTGGCGGGGGCCGTCGACACCGAGGCGTCCGTCGCGGGCGCGCCGGCGTCGCGGGTGGCGGGCGGCGGCACGTCGGGCGTGGGCGTGCGCGGCGCGGGCGTGCGCGGCTGGCAGCCGAGCGCGAGGAGTGCGGCGAGAAGCGGGGTGCTGTTCAGTCTTCGCATGGCGTTGCCCTCGTAGACGTCCGATGGTCGAGGAAGTTCCGCCGTTCGTCCCCGCCGGCGCGCGAAACCTTTGCGACGCACGCCGATTCCCTGGCGTTCGTGCCATTCCGTTGCCCTTTCGCGCTTCGTAAGCATAGTGGCTTCACATGGATGCGCTGGGCGATCTGATCTCCAAGGTGACCCGCTACCACCCCGAGGCCGACGTGGCGCTCCTGCGCCGCGCCTTCGAATTCGGCGAGCGGCACCACGAGGGGCAGATGCGGAAGAGCGGCGAGCCGTACTTCACGCACCCCATCGCCGTGTCGGGGATCATCTCCGAGCTCCGCCTCGACTCGGCGTCGCTCTGCGCCGCGCTGCTGCACGACACCGTCGAGGACACCACGGCGACGATCGCCGAGGTGCAGCGCGAATTCGGCGAGGAGGTGGCGTTCCTCGTCGACGGCGTGACGAAGCTCTCGAAGTTCAACTTCACCTCGAAGGAGGACGCGCAGGCCGAGAACTTCCGCAAGATGCTGCTGCACATGGCGAGCGACATCCGCGTGCTCCTCGTGAAGCTCGCGGACCGCCTCGACAACATGCGCACGCTGCAGCACATGAAGCCCGAGGCGCAGGAGCGCATCTCCCGCGAGACCCTCGACATCTACGCCCCGCTGGCGAACCGCCTGGGCATCGCGTGGCTGAAGTCCGAGCTCGAGGACCTGGGCTTCAAGCACACGAACCCCGAGGCGTACAAGCTCGTGTCGGGCAAGGTCGCGGCGCTCGTCGAGGCGCGCGACGGGTACATCCACCGCACGCAGGCGATGCTCTCGGACCGCTTCGCCGAGGCCGGCTTCGCCGCCGAGGTCAGCGGGCGCGTGAAGCACCTGTATTCGATCTGGCGAAAGATGCAGGCGTCGAAGAGCGACTTCGAGCAGGTGTGGGACGTCATCGCGTTCCGCGCCGTCGTCGAGTCGAGCGCCGACTGCTACGCCGTGCTCGGCGTGGTGCACGGGCTCTTCACGCCGATCCCCGGGCGCTTCAAGGACTACATCGCGCTGCCCAAGCCCAACGGCTACCAGTCGCTGCACACGACGGTCATCGGCAGCGAGCGCGAGCGCATGGAGGTGCAGATCCGCACCCGCGACATGCACCGCATCGCCGAGCAGGGCATCGCCGCGCACTGGAAATACAAGGAGCGCCCGAAGTCCGTCGCGGGCCACGCCATCGACCACAAGGACGCGCAGCGCTTCCACTGGCTGCGCCAGCTCATGGAGTGGCAGCAGGAGCTCAAGGACCCGCAAGAGTTCCTCGAGAGCGTGAAGGTCGACCTCTTCCAGGACGAGGTCTACGTGTTCACGCCGCGCGGCGAGATCAAGGTGTTCCCGCGCAAGGCGACGCCCGTGGACTTCGCCTTCGCGGTGCACTCCAACGTCGGCAGCAAGTGCAGCGGCGCGCGGGTCAACGGTCAGATCGTTCCGCTGCGCTACCAGCTTCGCTCCGGCGACGTCGTCGAGATCCTCACCGATCCGAACCGCCACCCCAACAAGGACTGGCTCGAGTTCGCGGCGACCACCCGGGCGCGCAGCAAGATCCGGAGCTTTCTCCGCAACGAGCAGCGGGAGTCGGCGCAGAAGCTCGGACGCGAGCTGACCGAGCGCGCGCTGCACGGCGCGGGTCTCAGCTTCGCCAAGGTGCTCAAGACCAACGCCCTCGCGCGCGCCGTCGAGGACGCCAAGCTCAACTCCGTCGACGAGCTGTTCATCCAGATCGGCTACGGGCGCTACGCCGCCGACGCCGTCGCGAAGAGCCTCGCGCCGCCGGAGTCGAAGACCCCCGCGGAGCTCAAGCAGGGCCCCCTCGAGAAGGTCGTCCGCAAGGTCACCGGCAAGGACAGCAGCGGCATCCTCGTCGACGGCGAGACGAACATCATGGTGCGCTACGCCAAGTGCTGCTCGCCGCTGCCCGGCGACGAGATCGTCGGCTACATCAGCCGCGGCCGCGGCATCTCGGTGCACCGCCGGAGCTGCACCAAGGGCCTCGACATCGACCCCGACCGCCGCGTCACCGTGAGCTGGGACGAGGGCGCCAAGATGGCCCGCCCGGTGTGCCTCAAGGTCATCACCGCGAACCGCCCGGGCATCCTCGCCGAGGTCGGCACGACGTTCCAGAAGTGCGGCGTGAACATCGAAGAGGCCAACTGCCGCGCCGCCGAGGACGACCGCGCGCTCAACCTCTTCACCTTCAGCATCACCGACGTCGGCTCGCTGCGCAGCGTGATGAAGGCCCTCGGCAAGGTGAAGGGCGTGCTGTCGGTGGACCGCACGTAGCGTCCGCGCGAATCCAGTATCATTGACTTCACGTTCAGTATCGTAGAAATGTCCACTCATGTGGACGTGGCTGCGAGCGCTGGTGTTGGTCGTGTGCGCCGTGAGTTCGGCGGCGTGCTCGCGCCCGTCGGACCCGCGGGTGCTGCGCCTCGGGTACTTTCCGAACCTCACGCACGCGCCGGCGCTGACGGGCGTCGCGTCGGGGCGCTTCGCGCGGGCGCTGGGCGTGGTGCGGCTCGAGACGCGGGTGTTCAACGCGGGTCCCGCGGCCGTCGAGGCGTTGCTCGCCGGGGCCCTCGACGCCGCCTACGTCGGACCGATGCCCGCGGTCGCCGGACACCTGCGAACGCATGGGCGGGCGCTGCGCGTGGTGGCCGGTGCGGCGTCGGGTGGGGCGCTCTTCGTGGTGCGCCGCGGGGCGGGCATCCATGGTGCGGGCGATCTGCACGGCAAGCGCATCGCCACGCCACAGCTCGGCGGCACGCAGGACCTCGCGCTGCGCCGCTGGCTGCGTGCGAACGGCCTCGCGCCGCAGGAGTCCGGCGGCGACGTGCGGGTGGTTCCCATGGAGAACGCGAGCGCGCTGGCGCTGCTGCGGCAGGGTGCGCTGGACGGCGCGTGGGTGCCCGAGCCCTGGGCCGCGCGGCTCGTGGCCGAGGCCGACGCCGAGGTGCTCCTCGACGAGCGGGACCTCTGGCCCGGACGCACCTTCGCGACGACGGTGCTCGTGGCGCGGCTTCGCTACCTTCGCGAGGCACGGTCCAACGTGGCTGCGCTGGTGCGCGCCAACGCCGCCGAGGTCGCGTGGATCACCGCACATCCTGCGGAGGCCCCGCTCGCGGCCAACGCGGCCATCGGGAGTCTCTCGGGGCGGGCCCTCGCGCCCGAGGTGCTGCGCGTGGCGTGGTCGCGCATCGACTTCACGACGGACCCGCAGCGCGCGTCGCTCGCGGCCAACGCGCGGAGCGGTCAAGCGTTGGGGCTGCTCCCGACGGGCTCCGTCGACGACCTCGTCATGACCGTGGAGGGCGCACCGTGAAGCCTCTCGTCGTTCGCGCGATCCTCGCGATCGCCGTCGCGCTGCCCGCGGCCGCGCACGCGCAGCCGGTGAACAACGCGCCGCCCGATCCCACGACGCCGGCGCTGCTCTCGGTGCGGCCCGGCGGGGGGCTCTCGGTGCGCTCCAGCGACGACCGCTTCGCGCTCACGCTGTCGAGCCGCGCGCAGGTGCGCGAGGCCGTGGTGCTCCCGGCGTCCGGCGCCGCGACGAACGACCTCTCGCTGCGCACGCTGCGCCTCACACTGGCGGGGCACACCTTCTCGCGGGACGTGCGCTACTATGTGCAGCTCGCCTTCGCGAACGCCGACCTCGAGCCCGGCGGGTCGCCTTCGCCGCTCTACGACGCTTGGATCGAGTGGCGCAGGCTGCGCGATCTCAACGTGCGCGTCGGGCAGTTCTTCGTGCCCTTCGACCGCGCGCGCACGACGCTCGAGTCGTCGCTGCAGCTCGTCGATCGCTCCACGGTGGTGTCCGAGTTCAACCTCGATCGCGACGTGGGCGTCGAGCTCTCGTCGCGGGACCTCTTCGGTCTCGGCGGGCGCCTCGCCTACGCCGTCGGCGCGTTCTCCGGCGAGGGGCGCAACCGCGCTGCCGCGGCGCCGGGCTTTCTCTTCGCGGGGCGGCTGCAGGTCAGTCCGTTCGGAGCCTTCGACGACAACGTCGAGGCCGATCTCGAGCGCTCGCCGCGGCCCCGTCTCGCCATCGGCGTCGCCGGTGCGTACAACCAGCAGTCGACGCGCGCGCGCAGCACCAGCGGAGCGACCTTCGTGCTCGGGGGCTTCGACTACGCCCACGCCGCGGCGGACCTGCACTTCAAATGGCGCGGCCTCTCGGTGCTCGCCGAGGGCGTCTGGCGCCATGCCTCGGAGGACCGGCACACGGGCACGCCCATGGGCGCGACGGCGGCGGTGACCGAGTGGTCGCGGTCGGGCTACGGCTACCTGGTGCAGGTCGGCTACGCGTTCACGTCGCACCTCGAGCTCGCGGCGCGCTGGGGGCAGCTCTTCGCCGCCGACGGCACGGACCCGTCGCTGGTCTCTGCCCTCAACACCGCGGGCCGGGAGCTGGGCGGCAACGTGTCGTGGTACGTGCAGGGCCACCCGTACAAGCTGCAGGCCGACTACTTCGTGTTCTTCGGCGACACTCTGGCGGGCGCGCGGCAGCAGGTGCGCGTGCAGGTGCAGGCGACGTTCTAGCGCGACGTTCGCGCGCTTCACCGGGCGCTCGCCGTCGGCGTTCCGTGGCGCGTACCCTCGGCGGCGTCATGGCACCTTCGCTTCGTCACGCCGCTTCGCTCTTCGCCGTCGCGGGCATCGTCGCGGCGTGCGGCAGCCGCACGGGCCTCGACGTCGTCGCCGCGCGCACCGATGGGAGCACCGCCGACGTCGCCGACGCGCGCGTGTGCGGGGCGCCGTGGGTGCTCTTCAACTACGTCGCCCCGCGTCCAGGATCGACGACGAACGCGCTGCAGATCTACGCGCTGCGCGCCGACGGCACCGACGGTCACGTCGTCGCGCTGCCACGGCCCGATGGCCAGGCGTTCTACCCGTCGACGACGCCCGACGGCGCCTCGCTGCTCTACACCGACGGCGACGTCGGCCATCTGTACGCGTACCGCTTCGCCGACCGCACCGAGCGCACGCTCCCTACCATGGGACGCACCGGCTTCGGCTCGCTCTCCCCCGATGGACGAACGCTGGTCTACGGCAACGGCAACTACCTCTTCCCCGTGGGCATCGACGGTGTGCCGGCGCTGCGGCTCCTCGTCGACGCGGCGAGCACGCCCACCGGCGGCGCGGGGTATCCCACGTTCCTTTCCGACTCGCAGACGGTGGTGTTCGGCGAGGGCGGGGCGGTGCAGTCCATTCGCATCGACGGCACCGCGCGGCGCTCGCTGGTGACCGATCGCTCCGGCGGAACCTTTCTCAACCCCGCGCTCTCGCCAGACCGTCGCGAGCTCGCCGCGGTGGTGTCCTGCGATGGCACGACGTCGGCGTTGCGCGTGTGGTCCGTGGCGTCGCTGCCCGCGGCGTGCGACGCGGGGAGGGTCGTGACGACGGTGCCCGCGAACGGTCCGTACTACGTGCTCGCGTGGGGGCCCACGGGGCTCATCGCCTACGGCGCCGGGCATGACGTGCTGCTCGTGCCCGCGGCGGGCGGGACGGCGACGAACCTCACCGCAACGCTCACGGGGCCGTTGTCGTCGGCCACGTCGCCGACGTGGGTCGAGGGGTGTGTGGCGGTGCCGTGAGGGTGGCGGGACGGGGGTAGGAAAGTAGGAATCGCTCGCAGTCCTTCACGAACGGCGAGGAATGCCTGACTTCGACGTTGCCGCGACTGCCTCGCGACCCGATAGGTTCCCGGTCACCGCCCAACCTACTTACCTACCCCCGTCCCTCTGGGCCTTTGAGCTTCGGCGGCGCCGGCGCGAGCCATCACGTTCCGCGCAGCACCCCGAAGTCGACGAGCATCGCGAGGGCGTCGATGGGCACCTCTTCGCCCGCCGCCGCGCTCGCGTCGGCACGAGCCTCTTCGGTGGGCCTTCCGTCGAAGTGGTGCAGTTGATCGAAGAGCACCCGCGGCAACACGAGCGGGTCGAGGTGGCTGTAGCCCTGCACGCGAACGCTCGTCGCGGTGAGCCCGACGAGCTCCGCGCGCCCGAGCATCACCCGCGCAGGCAGCGCGTCGTCGAGGAGCTGCGCCCGCGCGAGACGCACCGTCGCCGCGAGGGCCCGCGCCTCGGACCCGCCCAACGCCAGCACCTCGGCGGCGGACAGCGCCTCGGCGACCGCGGTGCAGGCGCGAAAGAAGCCTTCGGCGTCGCCGGTCCAGCGGCCCCAGAGCGCGTCGTCGCGCACGACCACGTCGGCGCGGGGGAGCCCGTGCGGCGTGTCGAGCGGCGCCATGCGCGCGAGGGCGGCGGGCGGCACGTCGAGGGCGAGGGCGCAGTGCCACGCGACGGCGCGCTCGAGGCGTGCGAGGAGCTGCTGCACGCGGTTCCAGAGGGCCTTGGAGCGCTCGCCGCGGGTGTGCTTGCAGAACCACGTCGCGCAGGTCGCCTCGCGCCACGCCCACACGCCGCAGCGCCCGCTCGCGGCCTCGTAATGAGGGCATCGCAGCGACGGGTCACGGCCGAAGCGCTCGCGGTCCGTGTGTTCGGCGAGCAGCACCGCGGCGTCGGCGCCGAGCCCCAGCGGGGAAAGCGCGACGCCCTCGGCGAGCCGTCGACGCACCGACGCCGACCCGTCGCGCAGCGCGCCGCCCACGAGGAAATTCGCGAGCGTCGGGAGGTACGTGCAGCAGCGCGTCGCCGGCGAGAACACCAGCGAGCCCGCGGGCACCGACGGGTCCGCGAGCATCGCGCAGTCGTCGCAGGTGGCGTTCGACTCCACGGGCAGCGTGGCGTCGTCGAGGGCCGCGGCGAGCCAGCGCGCCTGCAGCGGCGGCAGCGCGGCATCGGCGGGGCCCAGCAGCGGGAGCGAGCGGCGGGTCATGGGCACGTCTCGGCGACGTCGTGAGGGTACCAGGGGGATACGGCGCCTCGGCGGGGGATTTGCCCCCCGCGTTGCAGCCCCCGCACCCCCATGCGAGAAGCGCCGCACCCCCATGCGCGACCGCCCTGGACCCCGCTCCGGCTCCTTCGTCGTGACCCTCGCCGCCGCCCTCGCGACGCTCGCGATGACACTCTGGCTTCCGCGGCTGCGCCACCCCGCAACGCCGGATTCCGGCGCCCGCGTGGTCTTCGCCGGCGATCCGTCGCGGGGCCTCCCCGAGGGCGCGCACGACGGCACGCGCATCCCCGTGGCCGGGTCGCCGTCCGTCGGTCCCCGCGACGCGCTCGTCACCGTCGTCGAGTTCGCCGACTTCCAGTGTCCGTTCTGCGCGCGCGTGGTGCCGACGCTGGCGCAGCTTCGGCAGCGCTACGGCGACGAAGTGCGCATCGTGTGGAAGCACCACCCGCTGCCGTTCCACCAGCACGCGATGGAGGCCGCGGAGGCCTCGGCGGAGGCCTTCGCGCAGGGCGGCGACGCGATGTTCTGGGCCATGCACGACCGGCTCTTCGACACGCAGCGCGCCCTCGACCGCGCCGTCATCGACGCCGCCGCGCAGCAGTCGGGACTCGACATGGGCCGCTATGCCGCCGCCATGGAGCGTCACACCCACGCCGCGGAGATCGCCCGCGACGTGGCGCTGGCCGAGGCCCTCGGCGCCAACGGCACTCCGGAGTTCTTTCTCAACGGCTCGCACCTCGTCGGCGCGCAGCCCCTCGAGAGCTTCACCTCCGCGGTGGACCGCATCCTCGCGCGGGCCCGCACGATCGAGCCGCGGCAGCGCGTGTACGAGGCCATGGTCGCCGCGCCGGTGGAGCTCGAGCCGCCGCCATCGCCGTCGCCGTCGCCGCGCCGCGCGGAGCCCGATCCCGAGCAGGTGCTGCGCGTGCCCGTGGGCAACTCGCCGACGACGGGACCCGCCGACGCCCTCGTCACGATGGTGGTGTTCTCGGACTTCCAGTGCCCGTTCTGCCAGCGCGTGGAGCTCACCCTCGCGTCGCTGCGCGCCCGCTACCCCGCAGACCTTCGCATCGTCTGGAAGAACCAGCCGCTGCCCTTTCACGAGCGCGCGCGCCCCGCCGCCGAGGCCGCCATGGAGGCCTACGCGCAGCACGGCAACGCGGGCTTCTGGGCCTTTCACGACGCCGTCTTCGCCCGCCCCGGTGCGCTCTCGGAGGACGCCGACGTCGAGCGCTTCGCGCAGGAAGCCCAGCTCGACATGCCGCGCTTCCGGGCGGCCATGGCGGCGCACGCGCACGCCCCGGAGGTCGACGCGGACATGGCCCTCGCGACGCAGCTCGAGGCCAACGGCACGCCGCACTTCTTCATCAACGGGCGCCGCCTCGTGGGCGCGCAGCCCGAGGCCACCTTCGTCACCGCCATCGACGAGGCCCGGCGCCGCGCCGAGGACTTCGTGCGCGCGCACCCGCAGGTCGGCCGCGCGGCCTACTACGAGTGGATCATGGCCGAGGCAGGCACGACGGTGCGCCGCGTGGCGACGCCGGAGCCCCGACACGACGCCGAGCCCGACGCCAACGCCGTGCACCACGTCGCGCCGAACCCGCGGGCGCCGTCCCTCGGCCCCGCCAACGCGCCGGTGGTCATCGAGCACTTCTCGGATTTCCAATGCCCGTTCTGCGAGCGCGTGCTGCCGCGCCTCGCAGAGGTCCGGCAGCGCTACGGCAACCGCGTGCGCATCGTGTGGCGCGACTACCCGCTGCCGTTCCACAACAACGCGATGATGGCCGCCGAGGCCGGCCGCGAGGTGCTGGCGCAGCAGGGCAACACGGGCTTCTGGCGCTTTCACGACGCGCTCTTCGCGCACCAGCGCGAGCTCGGCCGCGAGGACCTCGAGCGCTACGCCGCGGGCCAGGGCGTGGACCTTCGGCGCTTCCGCGCGGCCCTCGACGCGCACACCCACGAGCGCGCCGTGCGGGCCGACATCGCCGCCGCCGACGCGACGGGCGTGCAGATCGGCACGCCGGCGTTCTTCATCAACGGGCGCCACCTCGCGGGCGCACAGCCCTTCGGGGAGTTCCAGCGGCGCATCGACGCGGCGCTGCAGGCGGGCCCGCGTCGGCGGTGATAGGATTCTCGCGTGCCTGGTGACGCAGCCCACGCGCTAGATGCGGAATTGCCGCTGCTCCGGCCGGACGTCGTGGAGGGCTACCGCAGCGCCGCGCCGCACCTCGTCGCCGAGGTCATCGACGGCGAGCTGTCGCTGATGACGCGTCCGCGCCCGCGGCACGGGCGGTCGGCGATGCGCCTCGGGACGCGGTTGGCCGCCTTCGATGATCCTGGCGTCGGCGATCCCGGTGGTTGGGTCATTCTCCCAGAGCCCGAGCTCTGGCTTGGACCGCGGCCGGACATCGTGGTCCCGGATCTCGCCGGATGGCGTCGCGAGCGCGTTCCCGAGGACTTTCTGGACCCCGCCGGCGTCGGCATCCGTCTGCCACCGGATTGGGTGTGCGAGGTGCTCTCTCCGTCGACGGAGAAGCTCGATCGTGGCCGCAAGCTCGACCTGTTCCACCGCGAAGGCGTGCGCCACGTCTGGCTGCTGTCCCCGGTGCTTCGCACCCTCGAGGTGTTCCGTCGCGCGGACATCGGCTGGCTGCTCGTCGGGGTCTTCGACGGCGCCGCACCGGTGCGGGCCGAGCCCTTCGACGCAGTGCCTCTCGACCTCGCCGGGCTCTGGACGGCGTGACGCCCCGGCCCGGTGCGTGGCGCGTCGCGGCACACATCGAGGGTGCGAAACGCGATGAATTCCCGCGGTCCGCGGCGTGCAGTGCGATCCTTCGCCGACGCCCGAACGTCGCCACGGAGCCCCCGACGACCATGAGAACCCTCGCCCTGCTCGCCCTCTGCACGCTCGCCGCGTGCTCGTCCGATCCCGACAAGAACTCCGACGCAGCGACGACCACGGACGTCGCCGCCGACGTGGTGCCCAGCGACATCCCGCGCGTCGACACCGGCGCCACGGACGTTCCCGTGGCCGACGCGCCAGTCACCGACGCGGGGACGGTGGACGGTCCCGCGGTGGACGTGCCAGCCATCGACGTCCCCGCAGGCGACGCGCAGGCGGCAGACGTCGTGCGCACCGACGGGGCGACGGTCGATGCCGGCGCGAGCTGTGGCAGTTCGACCTGTGCGTCGACGGAGCTTTGCGTGCGCACGCTGGTCATCGGCGGCGCGCTCATGCCGCCGGACGACGCCGGTGCGTGCCCTTCCGGGTGGATCCCGGACCCCGACGCGGGCCTTCCGTGCCGCCGACCCTATTCGTGGGCCTGCGTCGCCCGCCCGGCTGCGTGCGCGACGCTCGCGTGCGGGTGCGTCGGTTCGCTCTGCGTGACGTGCGAGTCGGCGGTGGGCTCCGAGGTGCACTGCGTGACGCCGGTGCCGTGACGCCGGCGAATATGCCCTCCGATATGCGGGCGTTCAGCCGGCTGAACGTCCGCGTACGGGGTTCGGTACCCGCGGGGATGGTACTGGCAGGGTTCCTCGACGAGGGATCGCGGTAGCCCTCGGACTGCCGCCGCGGCTCCGAGGCGCGTCAGGGAGACACGTACACCCGAAGGTTCTTCCAGCAGTTGCTCCCTCCGCTGCCGTTCGGAACGCCCGAGTTCAAGAACATGCGCGTTCCAGTGATCGCTGCAGACGGCACGGGCCAGGTGCCGAGGGCGACGCCGTTTCGGTACACCGTCGTGCTGTTCGTGTCCCGAAGCAGGTCCTGGCGAATCGTCACCCAGGCGCCCTGTGTCTGCAGCGCGCCCGGAAGCTGTCCGACGAAGGTGATCGACGAGTTCACCGTCGCGTCGATGCGTGTCTGCGCCACCGACGTGAAGCTCGTGTCGACGCCCACCCCGTTCACGGCATAGGTGCCCATGCGGTACATCGGACCTTCGACCAACGACATCAGGTGCGCGTCCCATTGGTTCGTGTTGGCCCAGAGGTCCACCTCGACGCGGATGCGCGTCGCCGTCGCGGCGGGATGCGGGATCCAGAGGTAGTTCCAGTCCGACGTCTGGTTCCAACACGGCACGCCGCCGAAGGTCGACACGCCCTGACCGCCGTAGGCACCGTTCGTGATGATGGCGCCGGTGGGCGCCACGTCGAGCGGGTACACCGCCACGAGGGTCCAGCCGACGCCGACGCACGCTCCCGCCACGCAGGTCTGCCCCGACGCGCAGGGCGCTCCGCACGCGCCGCAGTTCGCGATGTCGGTGCGCGTGTCGACGCACGCGCCGCCGCACGCCGACTGGCCAGCCGGACACACGCACGTCCCGTCGCCGGCGCACGCGCCGCCGGAGGGCGCCGTGCAGACGCCGGTGGTGCGCGGGGTCGCGCTGCACGCCGCGCCGACGGAGGTGCACACGCGAGTCCCCGCCGTCTCGCACCCGCCGCTCCCCGAGGAGGTGCAGGTCGTTCCGAGGGTCTCGCAGCGTCCTGCGCATGCGGTCTGGCCAGCGGGGCACACGCACTCTCCGGCCACGCACGCCGCACCGACGGCGCAGGCCCGCCCGCACGCGCCGCAGTGTGCGTCGTTCGCCG
>CAIMWA010000643.1 GCA_903845045.1 uncultured delta proteobacterium
CACCGGCGCCCGCGCCCGCACCGGCTCCTGCGCCCGCCCCGGCCCCGGCTCCCGCCCCAGCTCCCGCCCCGGCGCCCGCGCCCGCGCCCGCGGTGGATGCCGGCACGGCGCCTTGACCGACCTTCCGACGCACGCCTGATCGAGTCCGGACGCGGACGCTCGGGGCCCTGATCCCAGGCCTCCGCGGCGGACTCTGCTCAGCGCCCCCGCACGTGCATGGCAGCGTGCGGGACGTTCACCCCGCCGCCCACCGTCACCACCACCTCGGAGCCGGCGGCGCCGACGCGGAAGCGCCCCACCCGATCGGAGCCGGTGCCTTGCGGCGGCATCGTCCACGAGGCCCCACGAAGCGTGATCGAGGTTTGCGCTCCGAGGCCTTCGTCGTTTCCGCCGACAACGGAAGGCGCAAAGTGCACGGTGACCTCTTGCCCGGCCGTCGGGCGCTCGGGATCCACGCCGAGCCAGCGAGGCTCGGTCACCGTCAGCACCTGGTCCGCCGCCACGTCGTGGAGGCGCTGCGCCACGCCGCTCGGCCAGCGCACCACGAGCTCCGAAACACGCGCCGAAGGCCCGAGCCCCAGCTCCGCCTCGGGGTCGCCGGCAGTCATCGTGGACGCCCCGCGCGACACCTCGCGCACCACCTCGGTGCCGCCCACGGAGGCGCTGATCCGCGCGCCGATGCCCTCGGCGTTGGAGACCGTGCCGCGCAGCCGCACGCGGAGCCAGTGCCTCGCGCCGGTGTCGACGTCGTTGCGCACGATGCGCGCGTTGGTCGTCGCGGGAACGCACACCGACGCGAACAGCCCCTGCGCGCCGAGGATGAAGTCCGTGTCGCCGTCGCCGTCGAGGTCCGCGGCACCCAGCGCGCCCCAGCTCCCCTCGGGGTCCAGCCCGTTGCCCGCGGGCAGCGCCTCGAAGCGCTCGCCGGGGCGGTTCATGAACACCCTGTTCGGCTGCAGCGCCGGCGAGATCGGGATGGTGCCCACGGCCATCACCAGGTCCGTGCGCGTGTCGCGGTCGAGGTCGACGGCGGCCGTGCCCCAGCCGATGACCCGCGCCATGCCGTGCGGCGTCGCGACGCCCGCGGCCATGCCGTCGTTGCGCCACGAGCCGTCGCGCTGCGAGAGAAAGAGCTGCTGCGCGCTGATCTGCGTGAAGAAGTAGTCGAGGCGACCGTCGCCGTTGAAGTCCGCTGCGACGCCGCCCATGGGCGTGCTCCCGGGCGCCGCGAAGTCATTGAACAGACCGGATCGCGCGAACGCCGGGTCAGCGCCTCCCGTCTGGGCGACGGCGTAGCTCATCCAGTCGCTGACCGGCGCCAGGCTCGACGGCGCATCGCCGCTGCCGCAGGTGAACTGCCCACGGAAATCGTCGGCCTCGTGCACCGCCGAGGAGTCCATTCCCACCATCAGGTCGACGCGGGAGTCGTCGTTGAAATCGGTGGGCAGAATGGTCCACGAGAACCCGGGGTCGTCGGGCAGCAGTGACGGCGCAGCGGCGAAGGTCCCGCGCCCGTCGGCGAGGAACGCGTGCGCGCGGTAGGCCCCGGCGCGGTCCGTGCCGCCGGTCCCGAGGACGATGTCGAGAAGGCGATCTCCATTGAGGTCGACGAGCTGCACCACGGTGGCGGCCCCGACGATGGCGCCGCCGCCGGCCCAGGGACGCTCGACGAAGCACCCGTGGCCGTCGTTCTCGAAGATGCGAAGGTCCGTCGTCTGCGCGCCGGAGTCGATGGCGCGGCGACCGCCGACGACGAGGTCCAGGTCTCCGTCGGCGTCGAGGTCGCCGAAGCTCATCGCCCACGCGCCGACGCCCGCGAGGCCCGACGCTGCGGTGGCGTCGTCGAAGCGCATGCCGCCACGGTTCTTCAGCAACACCACCGGGCGGAGCATGCCGAGGCGCGGGCCGAAGCTCCCGAGCACCATGTCGACACGACCGTCGCCGTCGACGTCACCGAGCGCGAGGCTGTTGCCCGGCGAGGGGAGCGTCGCCGAGCAGAACGATCCGGTGCATCGCCCCGGAGCTTCGGTGGTCGCGCCCAGGGGACCGCCGCACGAGGCCGCCGCCGTCGTCGTCGCCGCGGCGTCACCGGTGGCGGCAGCGGTCGCGGCATCCTGATCCTGCCCGCGCACCGGGGCCTGGCTCCCCAATGAGGTGGCGGCGTCGCCGGAGGCCGCGTCCGAGTCCTGAGCGCCGTTCGGACCCGGGCTCTCCGCAGAGAACACCGACAGGCCCGTACATGACGTCAGGAGGCTGCCCACCACCGCCCACATGGCAGCACAGACGGACGCTCGCTCGACGCGACGACGCAACATGAACCACCCTCCGTCCGGGCAACGGCTTGCCCAATGGACAAATCGACCGTTATCACAGGTCCAGGAGGGGTGCGCAAAATTAGTACAGCGCAATGCGCAATGACATCGTGGTCACGTGTGCGCACCGCACCTTCAGTGTGGTCACTCCTCGATGATGACGCGCCCGGCGGGGACGTTCGCACGCTGACGCGTCGCGCCACTCGGGAAGCGCACGGTGACCATGTCCACCATGGTCGAGGTGCCGAGGCCGAAGCGTGCCTCGTGCGGGCCCGAGCAGAAGACCGAGAGGTTTCCGTCGAGGCGCTTGCGGGCCGTGCGCGCCCCCACCTGCACCGTGACCATGGCGCCAATGCCGTCGCGGGCCGCGCCGAGGCCCCGGGCGACCACCGCGAGCGCGTGGCCCGAGCTCAGGTCGTTGCGGAGCACGGTGAGCCCGCCGGAGGTGCCCGTGGTCGCCATGCGCAGCACCGCGAGGTCGAGGTCGCCGTCGCCGTCGAGGTCCGCTGCGACCGCGGCGTTGGAGTTGCGCGGCGTGCCGGCGTGCGTCTCGACGGTCACGTCGACGAGCCGGTGGCCCGTGCCGCGGAGCAGCGCGCCCTGCTGGTCGGCGAGCTCGTCGAACATCGAGAGCTCGATGGCGCCGGCGGCCAGGTACAGGTCGTCGATGCCGTCGTCGTCGGCGTCGAAGACCACCGGGCACCACTTCGTCGTCGGCATCGCCATCGACGAGGTCACGATGTATTGGTCTTGAAAGCGCCCCATGGGCCCTTCGATGGCGTTGTCCGGGTCGAAGGAGCGGTACATCGGGCGCACCCCGGGGATGTTCACGCCGTACACGTCGGCGCCGAGCTCCGCCGCGCGGTCGCGGCCGTTGGAGAAGAGCACGTTGCGCCCGAAATTCGCGACCAGCACGTCGTCGTGTCCGTCGCCGTCGACGTCGAGTACGCCGATGCCCATGGCGAAGACCTGCTGATCGAAGCCCGTCGCCGCGGTGATGTCGGTGAACGTGAAGCCGCCGCCCGGCGAGGGCGTGACGCGCAGCACCCCGTTGCCGCCGTTGAGCATCCCGAAGTCCGACGCGAAGACCACCTCGTCGCGGCCGTCGCCGTCCAGGTCGATCATCCGTACGGTCTGCACGCGGCGCGGCGAAAGCGGGACGGGCACCGGATCGAAGTGCCACGCGCTGCTCTGGCGATACACCTGCAAGCCCGTGGGGCAGCCCTGCACGAGGCTCGGCGGGCAGCTTCCGGGGTGCGACAACGCCGCGACGAGGAGGTCGAGGCGGCCGTCGCCGTCGAGGTCCGCGGGCACCAGCGCGCCGATCTCCTGGTTGTCGCCGAGCGGCGGCGGGACCTCGGTGAAGCGCGTCCCGTCGCTGCGAAAAAGGCGCGGCTGGAGCCAGTCGTGGAAGCCGATGACGAGGTCCTGGTGGCCGTCGCCGTCGAAGTCCGCGGCCGCGCTCGCGAGCGTTCCGCGCAGGCCCGCGAGGCCCCAGTCGGCGGTGCCGTCGACCCACCGCCCCATGCGATGAAAGAGCAGCGTCGGAGCGACGTCGGGGCTCTGCGTGACGAGCATGTCGAGGGTTCCGTCGCCGTCGAAATCCGCGACGGTCACGCCGCCGCGCGCGTGGTGCGCCTCGGGGGTCAGGTCCACCGGGACGTGGATGCCCCAGAGCGCGGTGACGTCGCAGAACCCGCCGGTGCCGTCGCGGCCGTCGCTCTCGCACGCACGAAACGCCGCGACGCCCGGGGCATCGACGGGGATCACCGGAACGTCCGTCATCGCGGCGGCGTCGCCGTGCACCGCCGCGTCCGTGGGACACGGCGCCTTGGAGCATCCGAGCACCAGGAGCGCACCGGCCATGATACGCTGCGGTCGCGTGCGGAGCATGGCTGCAATATTGAACATCGCAGGCCGCCGGTCACGCGAGAACGCGTCGCGAGGCTGCCGCGCCGCAGCCGTCGTCGCGTGGGCGCTCGGGGCCGCGGGATGTCCCGAGGGCCCGGTCCCGTCGGACGCCACGGTGGCCACCGTCGACGGCTTCGCGGCCATCGCGCTCGAGCTCGGCACGGGCCAGACGTCCTGGGAGACGCTCCCCCCGTACGGCGCCACCGTCGAGCTCATCCACGGGCCGCAGGGCGGCTACCACTTCTGGGGACGCTACCGCTTCAACGGCTTTCCGCCGGACGTCAGCGTGAGCTTCGTCGTGACGCCGATCGAGGGCGGCGATGCCATCAACGACCCGACGAACCGCGTGCATCGCCTCGACCAGCGCGGCCTCGTGCGCACCGATTCCGGCTGGGAGTGCGCGTTTCCGGAGCTCGTGATCCTCACGACGATCCACGCGCCGTCGGACGTCGTGGGGCGGCGCTTCCGATGGCAGATCCTGATGCAGAACACTGCGACGCATCAGTACGCGACGGCGGAGCGCGAGATCACCATCGTCGACAACGACCCGTAGCATCGCCTCGAAGATCATGTCCGATCGCGCGCCCAAGACGACACGCCTCGCCGGTCTCGCGGCTCTGGCAGCACTGGTTCTCGTCGTCGTCGCGGGGGCGGCGTATCGGCACCGTGCGCACGCACCGACGCGGCCCTTGCGCGTGCGGGTGCGAACCCCTCGCGCGGCGGTGGAGCCCGGCGGCGCACCCGCGAGCTGTGCCGTGCCCAGGCCCGGCACCGATGGTCGCTGCGGGGCCGGCGGAGACCGCGACTGCTGCGAGATCAGGCGCATACCCGGCGGAACCTTCGCGCGCAGCTTCGACCGCGGCGAGTGCGCCGACGACACGCACCGCGCGACGGTGAGCGACTTCGCGCTCGACACCTACGAGGTCACCGTCGGGCGCTTTCGCGCGTTCCTGCAGGACGGTCGCGGCACGCGGGAGAACCCTCCGATGGAGGGCGAAGGCGCCAACGCGGCGATCCCGGGGAGCGGGTGGCGGGCGGCGTGGGAGCCGTACCTCGAGCCCGACATGGCGGCACTCGGCACGATGCTGCGTCCGAGCGGCTCCTTCGCGAGCTGGACCGACGTCCCCGGGGAGCAGGAGTCGCTCCCGATGAACAACGTGACGTGGTTCGAGGCGTTCGCGTTCTGTGCGTGGGACGGCGGCCGGCTGCCCACCGAGGCCGAGCGCGACTACGCCGCGGCCGGTGGCGCCGAGCAGCGGGTGTTTCCGTGGTCCGCGCCGCCCGACGATCGCACCATCGACGCACGCCACGCCGTGTTCGCGAGCATCGCGCCGATGCCCGTGGGATCGACGTCGCCGCTCGGCGACGGACGCTGGGGCCAGGCCGACCTCGCGGGGAACGTCTGGGAGTGGACCCTCGACGCCGCCGATGGATCGAAGCTGCTCCCCACCGTCGGCGCCCGCTTCTGTCCGCCCGACGGCTACGCGCAACCCTGCGTCGACTGCGCGAACCTGGGGGCCGGCAACGCGCGGGTGCTCCGCGGCGGGGGCTTCGGCATGCCCGCGCACGGGATGGTCTCGGCGCTCCGGCGGGCGAGCGCGCCGCGGGACCGGTTCCACGTCTTCGGCATCCGCTGTGCGCGCCCCGCGTCGTCCACGGGCTCCCTCGTCGCGTCGTCGGCCGCACCGCCCCCGACACGTCCCGCGGAAGGCGCGCGCCCCGATGCCCGTGCGTACCCCGAGGGCCCCTACGGTCTCGCGCCGGGAGCCGTGTTTCCGAACGTCGCGCTGCGCGGATTCGTCGGCGAGGACCGTCGTTCGTGGCGCACCGTGGAGCTCGGGGACCTCTTCGCCGCCGCGGGGCACGGCGCCTTCGCGCCCTCGTCGCCCTTCGCGCGCACGGGTTCGCCGCCGTCGATGCTGCTCGTGCACCTCGCCGCGCGCTGGAGCCCTCGATCGGATGCGGCCTCGCGGGTGATCCAGGCCCGCGGGGCGCGCTGGGCGGCGCGCGGTGGGGCGGCGCTCACCCTGGTCCTCGAGGGCGCGCGGCGGGGACAGGGCGCCGACGGGCCCGATCTCGTCGCGTGGACCACGACGCATCGCGACGCCTCGCTCGCCACGGCGATGGACGTCGACGGGCTGCTCGCGCGCACCGCGGGGACCTTCCCCGCGGCGTACATCGTCGATGCCCGCACCTTGCGCGTCGTCCAAGGGTCCACCGATGTGACGGCGGGCTCGGCGATCTGGGCGGCGTTCGAGGGGGGGCTGGAGCGGTAGTGCGAAGGAGACCATGAAGAGCGTGATCGTCATCGTCGGAACGGGTTCCATCCGCGCTGCGAATGAGGCAGCCGGCGACCGCTTCGGGGAACTCGCGCCGGCCATCGGGGACTGACCCGCGCCCACGCATTTTCGCCACGCCCGTGGCACGCCTGCACCGCTCGATGCGCGCGACGACGGCGCGGCGGCGCGGCACCGGCGTTGCACCGAGGAACCTACCCGCGGCACCTCGCCCTGGCGAAACACAGGGAGCCGTCGATGCGATCTCTCACCTCCGTGCGACGCGTTCGCGCGCTCGTCGCGACCGGCCTCGGCGTCGCGGCGTGCACGTCCCCGAGCCCACCGGCGTCGACGATGGACGCCGCCCTCGACGTCCCGACGGTCGCTCCGACGGACGCGCCAGACGCAGGCTTTCGCGATCAGGCGACGGCGGCTCCGATGGACGTCCGCGATGCAGCGACGACGTCCGATGTGCCCGGTGTCGACGTGCGTGGCGCCGACGCGGGCCCGCCCGTCGACGCATCCGTCGCGCCCGAAGCGGTGCGCGCTCCCGACGTCGCTCCCGCAGATGTTTCACCGGTGGCGGACGCAGGTCCCATGGACCGCCCCGCCACCGCGGTGTGGACGAACTGCCCCCGCCGGTCAAAAAGGAGACCACCCGGTTGCGCGTCGCGGGGCCCGGTTCGGTTGCGTGAACGCGGGACCGGAGGTCGCGGGGATCTGCGGCGTCAGCCGTCGGACTTCTTGGCCTTGCGTCCGGCCTGTCGCTTCTTGTGCTGATCGAGGCGGTAGCTCGGCCCGTCGATGTGGATCGCGGTGGCGCGGAAGAGGAGCTTGTCGAGCAGGGCGACGGTGAGCTGGGGGTGTCCGAGGTAGCTGGCCCACGCCTCGACGTCGAGGTTCGACGTGACGATGGTCGAGGCCTTTCCGTGCCGGCCTTCGAGGACCTTGTGGAGCAGCTGCGCCTCGCGTGCGTGCTCCTGCTCGAGGGGGTCGTACCCGAGGTCGTCGATCAGCAACAACTCCGGGCCGGTGTATCGCTTGACGCGCCGGCGCAGCGAACCGTCGGCGAGCGCGGC
>CAIMWA010000644.1 GCA_903845045.1 uncultured delta proteobacterium
CGACGTCCCATTTTGGTCCGACCCTTGGAGTGCGGCGGACGCACTCTACACATTTTTTCCGCGACACGAAATGACACGCGTCCGTGTACCACCAGTTCCGCGCGTTCCGCTCGACATTAGCGTGGGCTGCAGCTACGCACAATGATAGGAGGCGATCGACGCCGTCAACAGCGTGATACCGTCGTCTTCGAGCACGTACTCCGGCCGTCCCGAACGCACGTCAGCCGCCGCACGAGCGCGGATCTTCACGATGCTGCGGGTATCGTTCGGCAGCGCCTCCCACCATGCGGGCTCCAAGTACACGTTCTCGAAGAACTCGAATACGAAGCGCGCGATTGCGTTGGGCTTCGCAGCGTCCGGTACCGCAACGAGGGAGTCAATAAGTCGCGAGGCGCTGGGGCTCGGGTCCACCCAGGTGAAGATCACGAGGCCCCCTACCGGCGTGTTTACGACGGAGAGGGCAACGAAATCGGCTACCGCCTCGACCTCCCCCATCCTGTGCAGCAGCACGCCGTCGAAGCCGATTTCCGGGAAGATCCCACCACTGCATAGAATCGGGCTGGCGCGGTCGAACGCCCAGGCGGCGAAATGCACGGGCGTCCGGTCAATGGACTGCAACACGCGGTCGTAGAGCGCTTTGTGATGCTCAAGGTCGCGCAGGCCAGTCTTTGTGGCGCGATCCAGGTGTTCAACGTCCTCCTCGAAGGCGTCCCGCTCCGCGCCCGCTCGATAACGGGCGCCCTCTCGTAGGAGTGGCGTGAGCGAAACTTGGTACCGCTTGGCGAAGAGTTCCCGACAGAGCGCGCGGTAGCCGAGCAGGAACGCATGCTCGTGGCTGGCCGTGATTGCGACAGCTTTCTCGATGGGTGCGAACGTCCGATCGTCGTGGGCGGAACAGAACCCCGTGAAGGTCGATGCGGCGGCGATGTAACCACCCGGCGAAGCCCACCTTCAGCGCCGGCGAGGGCGACCCCATATTCGCCGCGTGACTCTCGCCGCCATCATCTCCGGCCTCGCCGCCTGGCTGTTCGCGCTACGGCTCGGGCTGGCTCTCGGTCCAGTTCATCGGGAGCAGCGCCCGCAGCGTGTCGTCGGTGACCCGGGCGGGCATCCGCCCGAGCACGTCGCGCAGGTACCGCCACGGATCGAGGCCGAGCATGTGGCAGCTCCCGCAGAGCGAGAGCACCGTGCAGAGCGGCCTGGCCCCGGCGTCACTGCCGGCGAACAGGTAGTTGCGTCGGCCCAACGCGACGCGGCGATGCTGCCGCTCCGCCTCGCCGGTATCGACGGGCAGGTCGCCGTCGAGCACGAAGAGCTCGAGGTGCATCCATCGGTTGACCGTGTATCGAAGCGCCACCCCGAGCGGCAAGCGCGGCGGCACGCTGGGCATGATCTCCGCGATCCACTCCCGGAGCTCGTCGAGCACCGGGGCGCTCTCGGCCGCGCGCAGGGCCTGCCGGTCCGCCGACGAGAGTTCCTTGGCGCGCCGCTCGACGTCGAAGAGCCTGCGGAAGTGTCCGAGGGCGACGGCCGCCCGCATGTCCTTGGCCTGGAGCGCCTTCTCGAAGTAGCGACGGACGTGCATCGCACAGACCTGCGGTGGCAGCCCCAGCGGCGTGAGCTCCTGGGCGATGAGCTTCTCGCCATCGATGACGAAGCGAGGCATGGGCTTCGCCGGGACGCTGGGATCGGTCGAGGGGATCAGCGTCGCGATCACCGTCTGGAGGCCGATCTTCTTGCCGTGCTCGTACCCGTACACCACGCCGCGCCCGCGGACGGCCTGGGTCCAGATCGATCCCTTGTGCACGCCCTTGGGATGATCGCGATCGAGCACGGGCATGTGCGTCGCGTCGAGCTCGACCGCGGGGGCACCGAGCAGCTCCGCCCGCAGGAGCGGAATCAACGGAGCCAGCTTGTCCGCGCCCGCATCCCACCATCCTTGAAGCGTAGAGTCGGCGAGCTCGAACCCCTCTCGCTTGAAGCGTCCGATCTGTCGATAGAGCGGCATCTGATCCTGCGCCTTTTCGACGAGGATCCGCGCCAACATCCCAGGTCCCACCTGCGCGCCGGGGATCGGCCGGGCCGGCGCGTCGGCCTGCGCCACGCCCGATTCGGGGCACCCCGGACACGCGCCCTTCTCACACTCGAACACTCGCACGAAGATCGACCCCGGCTCGTAGTCGATATACCAGCGGCTCTCCACATCGAAGACCCGCACCGGCTTCTGGCAACACGGACAGATGCGCTGCTCTTCTGACAGCGGGACGCGCTTGGTGCGCCGGGGGAGATCGGCGGGCATCTCGCCGCGCCCGTGGGGCTTGCCCTTCCGCGGCGAATTCTTCGGCGGATCGTCCGAGGGCGGCACGGGCACGGGCGCGTCGGCCTGGGCGGCGGCGACGTCGTCGAGGATGCCGTGGAGGATTCCCTGCTCGTCTGGCGCGAATCGCTCGGAGCTGCGTCCGTAGAGCTTTCGCAGCGCCGCGAAGAGGCGCGTCTGCGTCGTCTCGTTGTGGCTGCGCAGGCGCGAGATCAGGTCGAAGAGCAGGTCCAGCGCCGCGGCGGTGTCGCCGCCCGCGAGCATCCGCTCGATGTGCTCGCGCACCGCGTCGAGGTCATCGGCTCGCTTGGGCAGCGGGAGGTGCTCGGCCTGATCCATGATGGATGTCGTGTCCGTAGTGGAACCACGGAATGACGTCAATCGATTTCGCAGCGTCGTTGTCGATTATCGAGACACGAGATCGGAGGGAGGAGACCACCGAGCTCGGCGACGCGATCGGTGAAGGTCGATACCTTCGAGGATCAGCGTGAGCTCGGGCGATTCGAGATCGACGTGCGTGGCGCCAGGCGCGATCACGGCCGGAAGGCGGAAACATCCGCGCTCGAGGCGCTTCGTCACCAGGACAAAGCCAGTGCGATCCCAGAAGAGGATCTTCATCTGATGACGCCGCTTGCTGACGAAGCAGAAGACGTGTCCCGAGAGCGGCTGAAGCGATAGGTCGGAGAGCACCATCCCGGCCAGCGAGTCGATGCCGCGCCGTCCGTCCACCGGCGTCGCCGCCAGATAGATCCGAACCGAGGGCGGCAGCGTCAGCACGCGCGCGTCCCGCACAGAACGTCGAGAATGCGCGTCAGCGCCGCAGCATCGAACGACGGCGGGACCCGAAGGACCACGCCGTCCGGCAGCACGAGCTCGATCGGCGGGGCGGGCGCCGGCGTCGGCGGCGCGGGGGCGACCGGCGTCGGCACCTCGACGCGCACCGGGAGGAACGTCACCGCCGCCGGGGCGCGCCGTCCGGTCGTCGCTGTCGCTGTCGCGGTCGGCGCGGCGAGGAGACCGAGACGCTTGCGCCACCAGCTCAGGCGGTTCGGCGAGAGATCGTGGCGCCGCTCGAACTCGGCGAGCGAGAGACCACTGCGCTCGTGCGCGACGAGCAGGCGCGTGGCCTCGGGCGCCCGCAGGTTTTTGGGGCGACGACGCCTGGGGGAGCTGGGCGACGGAGACGGGGACGGAGCGGACTTCGGCATGGCGGACCTCCAGGTCGCACCATGCGAACGCCCGGCGTCCACCGCGAGATGGTCAACGCCGGGCGCTTACGATGCACGTGTCGTCGATGAATCACGCGGTGTCCGCGGCGGGCGGGGCAAGCCCCGCCCCTACGGGGGAGAGACGCGCGGGAACGGTTTCGCTGAGCGACGTCGTGCGGGTGTTCAAGTCGCGCGCCGCACGCGCCGTCGGTCGCCCGATCTGGCAGCGCTCGTTCTACGATCACGTCGTGCGCGACGAGGCCGACCTACAACGCATCCGCCAGTACATCGCCGACAACCCCCTCGCGTGGGCCCTCGACCCCGAGAACCCCGGGCGCACACCCGCATGAGCCACGACCCCGAATCCACCTTCCACGCCGAATGGCTCGGGCTCGTGCAGCCCGTCGAGGGGCTCGTCGTCTCCGTCCCCGTCCTCGTGGACGCCCAGTGCA
>CAIMWA010000645.1 GCA_903845045.1 uncultured delta proteobacterium
CACGCTGACCACGCGCCAGGTCGCCGAGAAGGTCGTCGCGCTCTATTGGCCGCACACCCGCGAGTGGGCGACGCCAGCGGGCGGTCGCATCCTCGTGCAGAACGCCTCGGGCTCTCGCGACACCCTGCAACGCGGCGGCGGCATCGTCGCGAAGATCCGCGCGTTCCGTGAAGACGCCGAGCGCCTCGCGCCGGGGGCCCCGAGCCTCGGCGTCGCGCGCGCACGAAGACCCGACGCGTATCGTCGCCTCTTCGATGACGTGGAGTGGACCCTCGTCCACATGCCGCTCCCGAAGCTGCAGCGCATCGGCGATCGGAACCTCGAATGGCTGTATCGCATCGGATGGCGCGACGCCGACGAGCGGGATCCCTCGAAGCTGGAAAGACCGATTCCGCAGCAGCGCGAGGTTCGCGCGTACCAGCGCGGGGCGCCGAGCGACTTCGACAACCGCATCCACCTGCAGCCCGGCGTGGCGTCGGCGTTCGCGCGGCTGCACGCGCTGCTGCGACCCTACGTGCTTCGTCACTGGACGTCGCAGGTCGTGCGGCTCAACGGGCTGCCCGACGACGACGTCGGCGGCTTTCTCTTCGAGCACGAGCGCGAGGACACGGCCGCGCTGCGACGCCCGCTCGTGGAGCTGCAACGAGGGCTCTGCTTCTATTGCGAAGCGAGGCTCCCGGCGGAGGTGCACGTGGACCACTTCATCCCCTGGGCGCGCCATCCCGACAACGGAGTCCACAACCTCGTCGCCGCCGACGGTCGCTGCAATGGTGCGAAAAAGGACTACCTCGCGTCCGTGGACCACGTCGCGCGCTGGCGCCGCCGCTCCCGCGAACACGGCGATGCGCTCGAACGCATCGCGAGCGCCGAGCAATGGGACGGCGGGGAGGAGCGCATCCTGGGCGTCGCCCGGGCGATCTACCTCGCGCTGCCGAACGAGATGCCCTTGTGGCAAAGCGGAAGAAGCTTCGAAGCGAGCGACGCCGCGCTGCTGCGTCGGGCGCTCGTGGCGTAGCCGGCCGGACGCGGTGCCCCCTTCGGGGTGTCTCCGCTCAGCCCGCGGGATCGACGGCGCGCCCGAGGAACAGCACCGCGCCGTTGGCGCTGCGGATCGCGAAGAGGAACGGACGGTCGACGCTCAGCGTGGCCTGCGGCGGGAGGCCGGTGACCCCGATGATCACGGCGGTCGCACCGGCGGCCTCGGTGCCGTCCTCGTCGACGGCGATGTAGCCCTCGTGGATCACGTCCTGGATGAAGAGGCGGCGCGAGCCGTCGATGCCCGAGAGGTCCGCGACGCCCGGGAGGAACGCGTCGGTCATCCCGAGCACGCGCAGCGCCGTGGCGACCGAGGCGTTGCGGCGAAACGTGAACCGCGGCAGCGCGAGCGTGACCCGATGCGGCGTCAGCGCCGACACGATGGCCTCGAAGCGATCGGCGTCCAGCGAGCGCTCGAAGTCCGCAAAGGTGCCGGCCGCCGGGACGATGACGAGCATCGACGACTGATCGCCCTGATACGGCATGTCCACGGCCTGCCAGCCCGGTCCCTCGGCGTAGCCCATGTCTGCCGCTTCGGACATCGTGGGCGCTTGCACCACCGTTCCGTCCAGACGGTGAGAGCCGGCGTTGGCCGTGCGGGCGCGGTCGAACGGAGCGCTCCATCCCGCGATGAAGTACACCGCGTTGGTGAGCACGAGCACCGTCGCCCCGGTGATCGATCCCGGCGCAAGGAGGTTCGGGATGCGCGCGTGGGTCTGGTCGCTCACCCAGCGATTGATCACGAGCCGCGACGGATCCGGCGAGCCCGCGAGGTCGAGCACCGAGACCCCGGCGCCGTAATTCTCGGCGAGGCCGTCGAGGTAGGGCGCGAGGAACGTGTATGCGGCGCCATCACGACGACGGCGCCGTGGCCCCGGTCATGCCGCGTCGTTGCGCTCCATCAGGACGTCGACCTCGTCGAGCACCGCGAGGAGGTGCGCGCGCACCAATCGGAGATGAAAGAGGTCGAAGCCCTCGCACTCCCGCGCCTGTCGATCGATGGTCTCGAGAAGCTTCTCCGCCTGGGACCGTGCGTCCTCGAACCCTCGTCCGTACTCGTTCGACATCGTGACTCCCCTCTCGTCCGCTCCGCACACTGCGTTCCGCGCGTGCTGCGCCGCGCCGACGTCTCGCCAACGGCGACGTCTCCGGTGGGCCCGAGGCAGCCGCAACGCCTTCGACCGATCTCTCATGGCGACGCCAGCTCTCCTGCCGCGCGGCGGCTGCGCTCGTGGCCTCGGACCGCTTCCACGCTCACCCCGAGGATCTTCGCGGCCTCCTCGGCGGACCCGCCGACGGAGGCGAGCGTGACCTCGACGGCATGGCGCTGGATCATCGCCAGCGTCGATCCGGGGATCGCAATCTCCTGCGGAGTCCGTTGGATCTTCGGTGCGGCGACGAAGGTCGTCGGCTCGACGTCGTCGATCCACGGCCCTTCGGTCAGCACCACGGCGCGCTCGACGGCGTTCTGGAGCTCGCGCACGTTGCCCGGCCACGCGTGCGCCCGCATGCGCGCCGCCGCCGCGTCGGTGAATCCCGCGAAGGTCTTGCCGTTCTCCCGGGAGCATCGTTCGAGGAAGTGCCGCGCCAGCATCAGGACGTCGTCGCCGCGATCCCGCAGCGGCGGCATCGCGAAGTGCACCACGTCCAGGCGATAGCGGAGATCCCCGCGGAACCTCCCGCTCTCGACATCTTCCTCGAGGTCGCGGTTCGTCGCCGCGATGAGCCGCACGTCGACCCGCACCGTCTCGTTGCCGCCGACACGCTCGAAGCTGCGCTCCTGCAGCACCCGCAGCAGCCGGACCTGCACGGACTCGGGAATCTCGCCGATCTCATCGAGGAAGAGCGTCGCGCCGTCGGCCTGCTCGAAGCGCCCGATGCGCCGGCGGTCGGCGCCGGTGAAGCTGCCCCGCTCGTGGCCGAAGAGCTCGCTCTCGAGGAGGCCCTCGGAGAGCGACGCGCAATGCACGGCCACCAGTGGCTTCGAAGCCCGCGGCCCCAGACGGTGGATGGCCTCGGCGAGCGCTCCCTTGCCGGTGCCGGTCTCGCCGGTGATCAACACCGTGGCCCGCGCCCCGGCGATCTTGGCTGCGAACGCGCGCACGGCCGCCATGGCAGGCGAGGCCCCGACGAGCGCGTCGGAGGCGCCGTCGACGGCACGGGGCTGCTTCGCCCGAGCCATCACGGCGTCGAGGGTCTCGAGGTGCTCCTGCCGTTCGAGTGCCGTCGTCATTTCGCAACGCCTTCCACGCCGCGAGGCCGCCGGTTCGGGAATCCGGCGAGCCGCTCGTCTCGTCGGACCCGACGTAACCCGCGTCACACCGGCGGGGCCATCCTCGAAAACCATGATCGGGCGAACGGAATTCGCGGAGAGCCCGTCGTCGGGCGACGTCGCGATTGTCACGGCGGGACGGGTCTGCGTAACGTCGGCACCCCGTGGCGAACCCCTCGAACACCCCGTCGCCGACCGCCGGCGAGCCCGCTCCGCCAGGCGTGGTGGTGACCGAGGACCTCGCCATCGTGAGCTTCCGCGGCCGGACCGGTGGGTTCCTCGATCCCATGGCCG
>CAIMWA010000646.1 GCA_903845045.1 uncultured delta proteobacterium
AGCATTGACGCGCGCAGCGCGGCAGCGATCCAGATGACGGACGCGTCCCTCTTCTGCATGCCCAAGATACTTTGGATGCCCATGCGCCTCTCCTCGGCAATGATGCGGCCCCCGCGCTGCGTGTTGGTCAACGTCACCACCAGCGAGTCGCTCGACTGCCTCTTCAACCCGACGCAGCTCACCGAGAAGCTCCAGGTGAACTGGAACCGGCAGGTGGTGCCCGGGCTCTCGCACCAGGTCCTCCAGTTCCAGAGCACCTCGAACCGCCAGCTGACCGGCGTTGAGTTCTACCTCGACCGCTTCTTCGCGACCGAGCAGCCGGGCGAGCCGAACATCCTCGAGTTCCGCGCCTTCCTGCGCGCCCTCACTGTCCCGCCGGCGAACACCACCGGCGTGCTGCCCACCGCCCCACCGCGTGTCCTCCTCATCTGGCCGAACGTCGTCACCATCGAGTGCGTCGTCGCCAGCGTCGACTTCCAGTACCGCCAGCTCGCCGTCGACTCGACGCTGCTCGCCTACACCGCCGCGGTCACCTTCGAAGAGGTGCTCGACCGCCGCGTGACGAGCGAGGACCTCCGCCGGCAGGTGTCGTGATGGCTCCGCAGGTCGGCTCGCGGCACGCCTTCACGCAGGGAGTCCGCGACGAGGACGGCCGACTCTTCCTCACCGAGCGCGAGCCCTTCGGATTCCAGCCGCAGCCCGACACGCGCACCCACGTCGTGGCGCAGGGAGACACGCTGTTCGACCTCGCCGGCCGGTACTTCGCGCCGCTCCCGCGGGCGTGTGGCTTCTGGTGGGCCATCGCCGACTTCCAGCCGGATCCCATCATCGACCCGACGCTGCAGCTCGACGTCGGGCGGCCGTTGCTCATTCCCAGCGTGCGGGTGCTGACCGACGTCATCCTCGGCGAGCAGCGGCGGAGGGACGCATGACGCCCGAAGACCGATGCGCGCCCGGAGTGCGCATCACCGCGCTGTCGTCAGAGCGCGCCGCGGCCGGAGTGCCCCTCACCCTCGACGGCCGCATCCTCGGCTTCACCTTCGAAGACACGGCGCTGAAGGCGGACCAGGCGTCCATCCAGCTCGACAACTTCGACCTCTCGCTCTTCGAGGTGCCGGAGCTCGCAGGAGGGGCGGTGCTCGAGGTCTCCTGGGGCTACCCGGGCAACATGGCGCCGCCGCGGCGGGTGGTGGTGAAGAAGCTCAAGGGCTTCCAGACGCTCACCGTCGAGGGGCAGGCGTTGAGCGTGCTGATGAACCTCACGGCGAAGACGCGCTCGTGGGTGGGACAGCGCCGGAGCGACGTCGTGCGCGAGGTGGCTGCCGAGTACGGCTTCGTCGGCGAGGTGGTCGACGTCGGCGATACCGCGGAGGTGCTCGAGTCGGTGCACCAGGCGGGGGAGACCGACGCGCGCGTCCTCCGCCGCCTTGCCGCGCGCGAGGAGTTCGAGTTCTTCATCGACGATTCCGGCTTCCACTGGAGGCCGCGCAACCAGGCCTCGCCGCCGACCCACGTGCTGACCTGGTACTCGGACCCCGGGCGGGGCGACGTGATGTCCGTCAGCATCGAGA
>CAIMWA010000647.1 GCA_903845045.1 uncultured delta proteobacterium
ATGCGAGGCCGTGGCGCGCGCCGGCGCCACCGACGACGGCGTCGTCGCGGCGTGGTCGCTGGCGTGGTCGCTGGGTCGCGAAGGCGTGCGCGTGGACGGGCTGCTCGTCACGTCGCCGGATCTTCTGCGTGCGCACCTTCGCGCGGGGCGGCTCGACGCGTCGCGGGTGCGCGCCCACGCGATGCCCCTCGCGGCGTGGTTCCGGCGGAGCGGACACGGCGCCGTTGCGGCTGCGTGCGAGGCCGTGGGAAGCCGTGCGGCGCACGCCGAGGCGCGGCTGTCCTGGGCCCTCGGCGACGCCCTTCGGCTGGCCGCGGCACCGGTGGCCGACGCGCCTGCGTTTGCGCGCGAGGTTCTCCGCCGACCCGAGGCGCGCACCGAGGCGTTGGAGCGCTTTCGCGACGGCACCCTCGTCGCGTGGCTCGAGGCGTTGCCGCACGCCCGGCGCGACGCCGCGTGGGCCCGGGACCTCGCGCAGACGTCGGGCGAAGCGGCGTTCTGGCGCGGGGTCTACCGGCATGCGCCGCGGGCGCCGCTGCGTGTCTTCATCGACACCGTCGGCGGAGCACGGGCCGTGCGCTTCGACGGTCTCGCCGACCTTCGTGCGACCCCGCGGCTCGCGGCGGCCTGGGTGGGCCTTCGCGATGCGCACGTGCGCGGCGAGCTGCACGCGTGGCTCGCGCAGGCCGCGCCCGGCGTCGACCTCGACGCCCCGCCGGACGCACCCGACGACGGGGCGTTGCTGCGCCTGCTGTGGTCCCTCGGAGCGACGGGGATGGTGCTCCCGCGCGGCGCCGCGTCGGGCTTCGCGCTCGACGACGCCGCCGACGTCGTCGCGGTGTGGCGTCGCGGCCCCCTCGCCCTCGAGGCGTGGCTCGCGCATGGAGTGCTCGGCGCGTGGCTCGAACGCTTTCACAGCGCCGAAGGCGTGTCGGGGCTAACCCTGGCCCGCGCGGTGGAGCGCTGGGGGGCGGGCTTCGGGGCCGGCACGCTGCCGTCGGGCGTGGCGGCGCTCCGCTGTGCTCTGCTCTGCGGACTGCGCGAGCTCCCCGCGGACCCGACGCGCCCCGGCGGCGCCGACGGCCGCGCCCTCGCAGGCTTCGCCGCCGTCGACGCCTCGCGCACGCACCCCGCGGCCTGGGACGAGGTGTTCCGCTGCGTCGGCGAGCCCGTGGCGCACGGTACGGCGCTGACCTGGGCGGCGCGGCACGTGCCGTCCCTCGGGGCGCTCCTCGCGGCGTCGGAGCCCGCGGGGACCGAGGCCGTTCGCGAAGCGCTGCGCGGGGCCGGGGTTCCAGTGCCGACGGCGCCCCTCGCCGAGGTTCTTGCCGAGGAGGCCGAGCGCGCGTCGCGTCGAGCCCGCGCGAGGTCCCTGCGCGAAGAGGGCGACCGCATCGCCGCACGTCGCGAGGCCGCGCGGTCCGAGCTCGAGCGCGCCGCCCGCACCGCCGACGTCGAGCGCACCGAGCGCGCGCAGCAGTCCCGTCGCGAGGCGCTCCGTCGCGAGGTGCAGCGCGAGGTCGCCCGCCTCGAGGCCGAGCGCGAGGACGCCCGCGCCGCCCGCGACGCCGCGGTGGAGCGTCTCGACGCCGAGCGCTCCTTGGCCGAGGCCGAGCGTGCGCGCTCCGTCGCCGAGCGTGCGCTTCGGGCGAGCCGCGACGAGGCCTCCGCGGCCTTCGACCCGTCGGCCTTCGAGGAGCGTGTGCGCGCCGTCGCGCGGCAGGCCGCGGAGCAGGAGGCCGAGCGCGTTGCCGACGCCGTCGAGGCCGATCGCCGCGCGGCCCTCGCCGCGGCAGCGGAGCGTCGGGCCGGCGAGGCCGCCGAGCTAGAGGTGCGGGAGAACGCGCGCCGCATCCGCGCCGAGTCGATGCTCACCGCCTCGCTCGCGGAGCTCGTGGCGCTCGAGGGGGCTCGGCGCGCCGACGCCGAGCGCGCGGCCGAGTCCGCGGCGAGGGTCGTGCTGGCGCTGGCCGCGGGCGACACCGCGCGGGCCGAGGCCGAGGAGGCCGCCGAGGCTGCTGCGGCGTCGTTGGCCGCCGCGCGCGAGGCCGAGGCCGCGCGGGCATGGGAGGCGTCCCGCGCTGCGGCGGAGGCCGAGATCGATGCGCTGGCGCAGGCCGAGCGGGCCCGTCGCGACGAGGCGCTGCGCGTCGCGGCGGAGACGCGCGACGGTGCCGACCGCGACGTCGACGTCGACGACGGCGAGGCGTTCACCGAGGACCTCCGCGCCGAGGCCGGCGAGGGCCTCGATGCGCCCGACGAGGCGTGGTCCGCGGACCGTCGCGACATCGCGCACGAGCGCCTCGCGGCGTCCTACGAGGTGGCGTCCGAGGAGGGCCTGGCGGCGCTGCGCAGCGCTCTCGACGCGTGGTCCGAAGCGCGCCCGCGGCACCGCCTCGCGAACCTCGGCGCGGCCCTCGCCATCGACTCCGTGACGCTGCTCCCCGCCTTCGAGGCGCACGTCGCGACGCGCTTCGAGGCCCGCGCCACGGAGCCCCGCCGGGCCACCGCCGAGGGCGCCCGGGACCCGCTCCCGGTCCCCGCCGCAGCGATCGACGCGGGAGGCGGCGTCGACCCGTGGAGCCTCGAGCTCCCTCCCGTCGAAACCTGGGACGCGCTGCACACCGCCACGGCCCTCGACGTCGCCGAGAGCGAGCGACCGTGCACCGTGTGCGACGCAGCGTCGCCGGGTCGCCTTCGTTGCGACGGATGCGCGGGCGAAGGCTCCGCGCCGTGCATCACGTGCGGCGGCTACGGTCGCGCGCGCTGCGGCCGCTGCGGGGGCAACGGCGCCGTGCTCGCCGCGGGCGCCGGCACGCACCGCTGCCCTGCGTGCGAGGGTCGCGGGGACCTCCCGTGCGCGCGCTGCACCCGCGGACGCGCGCCGTGTCCGCGCTGCGAGGGCGAGGGCGTGCGGCCTTGCGACGCGTGCGACGGGGGCGTGCGCCGTGAGCGTCCATGGCTGCTTCGCGAGATCCGCGGGGTGCGTGCGCGGGCTTGCGTCGGCGAGGGGCTTCCTCCCGAGGTGCTCTCGCGCGTCGGCGTGCCGGGGAGCGAGCCCGACCCGGTGCTCTTCGTCGAGGCCGACGCCATCGACCCCGCGGAGCTCGCGCGGGAGCTCCCGCACGACCACCTCGGCGCGGCGCTCGCCGACCTCCTCGCCGCCGAGTGCGCGCGGGCCCAGGACGGCGAGCGCGCCGTGCGGCAGCAGGTGGTGGCGTGGAGATATCCGGTGTGGCGCGTCGACGCCCGCCTCGACGGCGCCCCGTGGACGTTCTGGCTGCACGGCCAACGGCGCCAGGTGTGGGCTCCCCGCTCGCCCCTCGACGAGGCCACGGAGCACGATGCCGCGAGGGTGCGCGACGCCCTGCTGCGCGACGACGCCGACGAAGCGCTCGCGCTGTTGACGGCGCTGGCCGACGAGGACCCGTCGCACGCTGCAGCGGCCGACGCGGCGCTGGCCTTCGGCGACGCAGTGCTCGCGCTGGCCGAGCGAGGCGAGCTCTTCGCGGCGCAGCGCCTCGCAGGGCAGGGATCGGTGGTGCGCTGGCCCGAGGCCGCCTCGCGGCTCGTCGCGGCGGAGCGCATCGCCGGCGGTCGCCTCCAGCGTCGATCTCCCTGGGGCCTGCTCCAGGACGCTCGCAGCGCCTTCGCGCGCGGCCACGACGCCCGGGCCGCCGACCTGCTCCGGCAGCTTCACGCGGTGGCCCCGGACGACGCCGAGGGCGCAGCGCTGTCTGCGACGCTGGGTGCGCGCTTCGCCGGACGCGCGGCGGCCGCGGCGGCGCGGGGTGCCCCGGACGAGGCCGAGGCCGTGCTCGCGGCGGCGGGGTCGGGCGGCTTCGACGCCTTCGACGAGGCCCTCGCCGCGGGCCGGCGGGCGGCGCTCGGAGCCCGGCGGCGCGCGGGTGCGGTGCGCGTGGCGCTCCTCGTCGGGGTGTTGGTCGTCGCGGTGATCCTCGCGGCGATGGCGCTGCACGGAGGCTTCCCAGCCGCGCGGCCTCGGGGGTAGCCTGCGGCTGTGAGATTCCGAGGGCTCTTCGCCGTCACCGGGTTGCTGGGAGCGCTCCTCGGAGCGCCATCGTGCCTCGACTTCGGGGACTACACCGAGCAGCCGCTCGCGACGCACGTCGACGACTGGCGCGACGAGGTGATCTACCAGCTCCTCGTCGACCGCTTCGCGGACGGCGACACGGGCAACGACGTGCGCGTCGATCGCACGTCCCTGGGCCGCTACCAGGGCGGCGACTGGGTCGGCGTCGTCGACCGCCTCGACTACCTGCAGCACCTCGGCGTCACGACGCTCTGGATCTCGCCGGTGGTGCGCAACGTCGACACCGACGCCGGCTTCGACGGCTACCACGGCTACTGGGCGTCGGACCTCACGCTGCTCAACCCGCACTTCGGCGACCTCGCGTCGCTGCGGGGGCTGGTGCGCGAGTGCCACGCGCGGAACATCAAGGTGATCGTCGACATCGTGACGAACCACATGGGCCAGATGTTCTATTACGACATCAACAACAACGGCCGCCCCGACGAGTTCCTCGGCGGCAGCGGCGCGGTGTCGTCGTTCCAGAACCCCGGCGGCGCGTCGTCGACGATCTCGCGCGTCACCGAGTACGACCCCGACTTCAACACCCGCGGCCCGGTGCAGGCCTTCACGTCGCTCGGCCCCGCGGGCGACGCCCCGGTGATCTTCCTCGACATGCCCGAGCTCTTCCGGGTTCCGCCGCGGTCCGACCTGCTGCCGTCGCAGGCGATCCTCGCGCAGCCGGCGGGCTATCACCGCCGCGGGCGCATCACCGACTACGACTACGCCGACGCCACCCACTGCCAGCCCGGCGAGCAGACGATGCACGGCGACTTTCCCGGCGGCCTCAAGGACATCAACACCGAGGACCCGCGGGTGCGCGCGGCCCTCGTCGACGCGTACTGGCGCTGGGTCGCGCTCACGGACATCGACGGCTTCCGCATCGACACGCTCAAGCACGTCGAGCACGACTTCTGGCAGTACTTCGGCGCCCAGATCCGGCTCCGCGCGCGGGCCGCGGGCAAGCAGCGCTTCTTCATGTTCGGCGAGGCCTTCGACGGCAGCGACTGCCTCGTGGGCAGCTACACGAACCCCAACGAGATGGACTCGGTCTTCTACTTTCCGCAGAAATACCGGGTCTTCGACAACATCTTCCAGTGCGGCGACGGCAACACGCACGACATCGAGGCCCTCTACCGCGACCGCATGAACGACTTCTCGAGCACGCCGCAGCCCGGCGGCATCGGCCTGCCCCCGACGCAGGCGCTCGTGAACTTCATGGACAACCATGACGTGTCGCGGTTCCTCTACGGAATGAACCCCACGGTGGTGGGCGACCTCCGCGCGGGCGGCCGCGACTGCACCTCGGGCCTCGTCGACGGGCACAACGCCGCCGACGTCGAGCGCTTCCGCCCGCGGCTCCTCGCGGCGCTGTCGTACCTTCTTACCGAGGACGGTATTCCGTGCCTCTACTACGGCACCGAGCAGGACTTTCACGGCGGCAACGACCCGTCGAACCGCGAGCGCCTCTGGGACACCGGCTACCCCACCGCCGACACGCGCGCCGACGGAACCGCGAGCACGTACGGGTGGGTCCGCCGGCTCATCGGCATTCGCCGCACGTACTCGGCGCTGCGCCGCGGGAGCTTCAACGTACGCTGGAGCACCACGCACACGGGCTCCGAGCAGGACGCGGGCACCATGGCCTTCGAGCGCGTCGACGGGGCAAACTACGCGCTGGTGGTCATTCACGCGAAGGACGGCACCGCGGAGACGAGCGCGACGTCGTCCGGCGGCATGGCGATGACCGTGAGCCAGCCCGAGGGCACCGAGCTCGTGAACGTGCTCGGGACGCGCCCCGCGTCGGTGACCGTCGGCAACGGCGGCGCCACCACCGTGTCGCTGGGACCATGGCAGAGCGCGATCTTCGTGCCCCGCTCGCAGGTGCGCTGAGCCTCGCGCTGGCGGGGGCGTGCGGTCCGAGGCACGTCGCGCCGCCGCCGCGCATCGCGTGCGTCGAGGGTGTGCGCCCGGGTCTGCGCACGCCGCACGTCGCGTGGAACGGTCGCGGCTGGAGCGCGCTGGTCATCGACGGCCACCGGCTGTTTCTCCGTGCCCTCGCAGCCGACGGCGACGCCGTGGGCGATCCGCTGCTGCTCAGCCAGGACGCGCGGGACCTCGAAGGCGCGTCGCTCGTGGTGTCCGACGGCGTGGAGCGCGCGGCCTTCGTCGAGCGTTCCTCGGGCGTCGTGCAGGTGGTGCGGGCGTCGTCGGGAGCGGAGCCTCGGGTGGCCTCGCTCGACACCCCGCTGGCGGGCGCCCTCGCGTTGGTGGCGCGTCCTGGTCGCGGGGCGGCGCTCTTCGTCGAGACGATGCGCGGCGTGGAGCTCGCGACCGTCGCCGAGGACGGTGATCTCGGCGCGCGCGCGGCATGTCCTCGCGGCGTGCTGCCCGGCGCGGTGGTGGCGCAGGACGACGGCTACGTGGCGCTCGCGGCGACGTCCCGCGAGGGCGTGCAGGCGCTGTGGCTCGACGACCGATGCCGCCTCCGCGCGCGACGTGTGTTGAGCGCGTCGCCCGGCTCTGCGCACGTGCGGGCCATGGCCGCCGACGCGGCGGGACCGTGGGTCGCGTACACCGACGACGCGGGCGCGGCGTGGGTGGCGGCGCTGGGCGCCGCGGGGCTCGTGCGCGTGGCGCCGCGACGCCTCGACGGCGGCATGGAGCACCCGTCGGTGGTGGTGGAGCCCGACGCGCGCGGCGTGACCCAGGCGGTGCGGGTGCTGGGCCTCCGTCGCACCGAGGTCGACGCGCGGCTCGTCGAGCTTCGCTACGACGCCGCGGGCCGCTACATCGGCCTCCGGTCGCTGCTCCCCGATCCGGTGAGCGGCGTCGAGGCCGTGGCGCCTTCGCCGTGGGGTGGCGCCGTGGTGGCCTTCCGCCGCACCGACGTCGCTGGCAACGCGGGCTACTCGTTCTCGCTGCGGGTGTGTCCTTGAACGCTCTCCGTGGCGTTCGCGTGCTCGACCTCACGCGCATGCTCGCAGGTCCCTACGCGACGCTGCTCCTCGCGGACCTCGGCGCCGAGGTGCTCAAGCTCGAGCGGCCCGGCACGGGCGACGACATCCGCGCCGTGGGTCCGCATTTCGTGCACGGCGAGAGCGTCTATTTCCTGTCGGTGAACCGCGGCAAGCGCTCGATGACGGTGGATCTCGCGCTCCCCGAAGGACGCGCCCTGCTGCATCGGCTCGCCGCCGCGAGCGACGTCGTCGTGGAGAACTTTCGCGCCGGGGTGGCCGAGCGCCTCGGGTGCGACGCCGCGACGCTGCACGCGCTCAACCCGCGCCTCGTCGTCTGCGGCATCACGGCCTTCGGACGCACCGGTCCCGATCGCGACCTTCCGGCCTTCGACCTGACGCTGCAGGCTCGCGCGGGCGTCATGGCCCTCACCGGCACGCCCGAGAGCGGACCGCTCCGCTGCGGCGTCCCCATCGGCGATCTCGCCGGCGGTCTCTTCGCGGCGGTGGCCATCAACGCGGCGCTCTTCGACCGCGAGCGCACCGGCCGCGGGAGCTTCATCGACCTCTCGCTGCTCGACTGCCAGGTGAGCTTGTTGGGCTACGCCGCGGGCGCGTGGCTCACTGCCGGCGACGACCTCGGTCCGCAGGGTACGGCGCACCCCCACGCGGTGCCGTATCAGCGCTTCGCGACGCGCGACGGACAGCTCGTCGTCGCGGTGTTCACCGACGCGTTCTGGCCGGGCTTCTGCCGCGCCCTCGACCGCCCGGCCTGGATCACGGACCCCGCGATGGCGACGAAGGCCGCCCGCCGCGCGAACCTCGCCGCCACGCTCGACGCCGTGTCCGCGCGCCTCCTCGACGACGACACGCGCACGTGGACCGATCGCTTCGCCCGGGAGGGCGTTCCGTCGGCGCCGGTGCAACGCGTGAGCGAGGTCTTCGACGACCCGCAGGTGCGCGCGCGCGGCATGATCGCGACGACGGAGCATCCGCGGGCCGGCACCGTGCGCGGACCGGGCGATCCGTTTCGTGCGGGCGAGGTGGAGCGCGCGGGCTACGCGCCGGCGCCGATGCTCGGGGCCGACACCGACGAGGTGCTGGCGTCGTGGCTGCGAATGACCGAGGCTGAGACCGTGGCGCTGCGCGCGTCGGGAGCGATGGGATGACGGAGTCGACGGCGACGGAGGTGGTGCTGCATCGGCTTCCGCTCAGCGGACGCTGCGAGGCCGCGCGCCTCGCGCTGGTGCACAAGAGCATCCCGCACCGGCTCGTGGACCACGCCCCCGGCGCCGGCCACGCCGCGGTGCTGCAGCGCTCGGGGCAGCGCGCCTTCCCGGTGCTCGAGCACGCGGGGAGCGTGGTGCCCGGCGCGACGGCCATCGGGCTGTACCTCGAGCACGCGTTCCCGCACACGCGGCCGCTGCTGCCCACGGACTTCAAGGCTCGCCGCGCGGTGCTCGACCTCGACGAGCGGCTCCACGACGTGCTCGGGACGCTGGCGCCGCGGGTGGCCTTCGACGAGGCGCTGCGCGACGGCGCGCTGTGGGGCGACACCGCCGTGGCGGCGCTCGGGGGCGCGCGGGTGCTGCGTCCCATGGCGCGCGTGGTGGGTGTCGTGGCGCGGGCCGCGAGCTTCGTGCCCGCGGTGCGCGACGAGCTCGAGAGCGCACGCGTGGCGGTGCGCCGCGAGCTCCTCGACCTCTGCCGGCGCCTCGAAGATCACGGATGCTTGTTGGGTCCCGAGCCGACGCTGGCCGACGTGGCCGCGGCGGGGCTGACGCTTCCGCTGTGCCTGCCCGACGACGCGTCGAACCCGCTGCGGGCGCGGGCCGGCGAGGGCGTTCGCGAGCTCCTCAACGACCCGGCCATCGGCCGCTTCTTCGCGTGGCGCGCGCGGACGTTCTACCGCTGACGGATCATCGTCCGCTGGCGTTGCGGAACGACAGGTACGTCTGCTCCTTGAGGCCTCGCTCGTAGTCGGCGAGGAGCCGCATGCCCTCCTGCGGGCGCAGCTTGTCGGCCTTGATGGCCTGGTCGATCTGCGACTTCACGCGCTGCGCGAGGTCCGTCGGCGAGTACTGCGTCATCGCGAGCACCTCGGCGACGGTGTTCCCCTGGATCGTCTCCTCGACGTAGTACCCGCGCTCGTCGTCGTCATCGAGGAAGACGTGCACCTCGTTCACGCGGCCGAAGAGGTTGTGCAGGTCGCCCATGATGTCCTGGTACGCACCCGTGAGGAAGATGCCGAGGTAGTACGGCGCGCTCGACACCTCGTGCACGCGCAGCGTGTCGCGCGTGTCGCTGAGGTCGATGAACTTCGACACCTTGCCGTCGGAGTCGCAGGTGATGTCGACGAGCGTCGCGTCGAGCGTCGGCTCCTCGTTCAGGCGATGGATCGGAACGATGGGAAAGAGCTGCCCCAGCGCCCAATGATCCAGCAGCGACTGGAACACCGAGAAGTTGCAGATGTGCTGGTCCGCGAGCTGGTCGTCGAGGTCGCCGAGGTCGTCGGGGCGCTCCTCCTCGTCGAGGGAGTGCGCGCGCTTGTGGATCGCCTCGGCGATCTCCCAGTAGAGAGACTCGACGCGCCCCTTCACCTGCAGGTCGAGGATGCCGAGCTCGAACATCTTCTGGCTCTCCTCCTTGATGTCGGTGAGGTCGTGCCAGCTCTCGTTGAGGTTCCGGTCCGTGAGGTGCCGCTGGATGTAGAGCAGGTCGCGCACGAGCTTGTGGTCCACCGGCGGCGGAACCCACGGCTCGCTCGGCGTCTTCTCGATGCTGCCGAAGGCCTCGACGACGAGCACCGAGTGGTGCGCCACCACTGCGCGGCCCGACTCGCTGACGATGATCGGGTGCGGCACCCGCTCGTCGTCGCAGATGTCCATGATGTTGTAGACGATGTTCTCGGCGTACTCCTGGATGGAGTAGTTCATCGACGAGTGGAACGTGCTCGCGCTGCCGTCGTAGTCGACGGCGAGGCCGCCGCCCACGTCGATGTACTCGACGGCGTGCCCGAGCTGGCGCAGCTTCGCGTAGTACCGCGCCGCCTCGCGCACGGCCCGCTTCACGATGTGGATGTCGGGCACCTGCGAGCCGATGTGGAAGTGCAGCAGCTTGAACGCCGACGCCATGCCCGCGGCCTGCATCATGTGCCCGGCGTCGAGGAGCTCCGCGGTGCTCAGCCCGAACTTCGCGTGCTCGCCGCCGGACGTGGCCCACTTGCCCGCGCCCTTGCTCACGAGCCGCACGCGCAGCCCGATCATCGGCTCGACGCCCATCTCCTTGGCCACGCGAAGGATCGCCGACACCTCGGCGAGCTTCTCGGCGACGAGGATCACCCGCTTGCCCAGCTTGCGTCCCATGAGCGCCGTGCGGATGAACGTGTCGTCCTTGTAGCCGTTGCAGACGATGAGCGACTCGGGGTCCTGGTGCTGCGAGAGCCCCGCGAAGACCTCGGGCTTGGAGCCCACCTCGATGCCGTAGTGGTACGGCTCGCCCGCGACGAGGATCTCCTCGAGCACCTCGCGGAGCTGGTTCACCTTGATCGGGTAAACGCCGCGATACAGGCCCTGGTATTTGTTCTCCGCGATGGCGCGGTTGAACGCCTCGTTGATGGCCCGCACGCGGTGGTGGAGGATGTCCTGGAAGCGGATGAGCAGCGGCGTCTGAAGCCCCTCCTCGCGCGCCTCGCGCACGACGTCGAGGAGCGGGATCGGCGATCCGGTGTCCTGCAGCGGCCGGCACACGATGTTCCCATCGGCGCCGACGCCGAAGTAGCCCGCGCCCCATCGATCGATGAGATAGTGCTCCGTGGCGTCGTCGGTGGTCCAGGTCGGGGTCGGCGGGGCCGCAGCGTCACCGGACGGCGGGGCGGAATCTGGGGCGTTCAACGAGAGGCACCTCCACGCGGCAGGCGAGGGGTGAGGCCACATCGAGGGGCCCGCACGCGCCGCGCGATCTTCCGCATGCGGACCGTCGCGTCAAGTGTTCCCGTGCCGCGCTGCGGCGTTCGTGGCGCGGAGCCGGTACGCTGCCCGTCGTCGCTGCTCCGATGAACCGCGCGCTGCCGAGCTCCATGCCTCGCCCCGGCACCGTCTTACTGTTCCATGTAAGACTCGCCGCGGTGACGCCCGGAGCCGTCGCGGGCCTGCGCGCCTGGCTCTCGCCCGACGAGCGATCGCGGCACGAGCGCTTCCTCGACGCCGGCGCGGCGCTGGAGTTCGTGACCGGCCGCGCGCTGCTTCGAAGCCGCCTCGCGGCGCTCGCCGGCACCGACGCCTCCGCGTGGGCAATCGGAGCGGGGACCCACGGGCGCCCCTTCGCCGTCGGTCCCGCGGGCGCGCCGACGGTGTCGTTCAACCTGTCGCACACGCGGGGGCGGGTGGTGCTCGCGGTGGGGCACCGTGACGAGCTCGGCGTCGACGTCGAGGCCCTCGACCGGCGCGTCGACGTCCTGGCCGTGGCACACCGGTACTTCTCCGCCGACGAGGTTCGTGCGCTGCACGCCTTGCCCGCGACGCTGCACCGCGAGCGCTTCCTCACGCTCTGGACCCTCAAGGAGGCGTACCTCAAGGCCCGCGGCGTCGGCCTCGGGCTCCCGCTCGGCGCCTTCGGCTTCTCGTTCCGTGGCGGGCGTGCGCGGGTGCGCTTCGAGGCCCCCATCGTCGACGACCCCGCCGCGTGGTGCTTCGCGACGCTGGACCTCGACGCTCCGCACCGCGTCGCCGTCGCCCAGCGAGGCCGCGCGCTGCACGTCGTCGCGATGCCGGTGCCGCTCGAGACGCTCGCAGGTTTGCCCAGCCCGGCGGGCGCGGTGTAGGCTCCGGCGATGTCTGCAAAGGAGCATGCGCGATGAGCTTTGGACCGTCCGAATTGGTGGTGATCCTCCTGATCGTGGTGCTGCTCTTCGGGGCGTCGAAGATCCCGCAGCTCGGCCGCGGCCTCGGCGAGGGCATCGCGAACTTCAAGCGCGGGCTGACCGACGGCAACGAGACCCCGCGCGAGCCGCCCTCGCAGAAGTCTGCGTGACGACCTCGCGGGTGGCTCCCCGGCTAGCCACCGCGGCCACGGCGCCTTCCACCTCGCATTTCTAGAAAACAAGGGTTTGCCGCTGCGGCGCGTGCGGAACGGGCATTGCGTCGGGGGTCCCGTCCGATGCCCACGACGAACGCAGCCCGCGCCTCGATCACCGCCGTCGCGCTCGTCGCCGCGGCCGTCCTGGCGCCGCGCGTGGCCGCCGCCCAGGAGTCGCTGACCACGGGCATCTTCGCGCGCACGGGCTTCGTGATGACGTCCCTCGACCCGTCGTCGATGAGCTTCGCGCCGCAGCAGGTGCGCGGCCACGGGCGCGGGCCCGGCACGCTCTCCATCGACGGCAAGTACCTCGGGTGGACGGGCCAGGTTCCCCTCGCGGGCTTCTCCGGCGGACTCACCGTCGACGCACGCTGGTTCTACGCGCGGGTCGGCGCGGACATCTATCAAAACCCTGCGATCCTCGCGAACGCCGACCTCTTCGACGCGCGCTTCACGACCATCGCGTGGGTCAGCGCGGGTCCGCGCTTTCGCGTCGGGCCGGTGGTGCTGAGCGCGGGCGTGCGCATCGGCGTGCTGTTGATGAACGTCACCGAGACGGCGACGGGACGCGACTGGAGCGCCGTCGACGGGGTCTACGCCGTCGACGCGGGCATCCAGTGGCGGCCGCTTCGCTGGTTCGAGGTCGACGCCAACGTGGGCCACGACTTCTTCGGTCCGACGGCCGCGACGACGTTCAGCGTGGCGGCGAACTTCGGCTGGAGCCGAACGCCGGCGACCGCCGTCACACCCCGATGAAGAGCCGGTGTCCGAAGTTCCGCTCGAGGCGGGCGTCGAAGATCTTCTGCGCCGCGCTCTCGATGTCGTACTCGACGCGCTTGAACTCGAAGCGCCGCACGACGGTGTCGTAGACGACGTAGCTCGCGCGGTTGTCGTAGTCCCGGGGCTGGCCGACGCTGCCGACGGACACGATGTACTTGCGGTCCGCCCGCAGCGTGAAGGTCTTCGGCGGACCCTGCAGCTCGATGACGTCGCCGGGGGCGAACTCGAAGGCCTTGCAGAGGTGCGAGTGGCCGATGAGCGTGAGCTGTCCGAGGCCGTCGTACATGGGCACGCAGTCGCGGGCCTGCTCCGGCGAGAAGATGTAGTCGAACTCCTCGAGGCGCGCCGGCGAGCCGTGGCACAGGTACACGCCAGTGCCGTCGACGACGTGCTGGTAGGGCAGCGACTTCAGCCACGCGATGTTCTCGGCGCTGAGCTGCGACGCGTGCAGGTCGAGGGCGTGGCGCGCGGCCTCGTAGTAGTAGCTGTAGTCCATGCGACCGGCGACGGCGGCGTCGTGGTTGCCGAGGATGGTCACCGCCGCCTGCGCGCGCACGAGCTCGGCGCACTCGTTCGGCGAGGCTCCGTAGCCCACCACGTCGCCGAGGCAGTAGAGCACGTCGACGCTGTCACGCCGGAGCGCTTCGATCACCGCGGAGAGCGCCTCGATGTTGGCGTGGACGTCGCTGAAGATTCCGATGCGCATGAACTCCCGGGGAGGGGCGGATGGTAGTGAGGGGCGGGGCGGCTGTCCAACGCCGACCGTCGAGTCTACGAATGGAGCTCCCGATCAGGGGCCCGTGCGCCGGAACAGCGGCGTGACGGCGCGCTGCACCTCGGTCTCGCCGCGACCCTCGCGGAGCGCGGCGGTCCAGGTGCGAACGTCGTCCTGCAGGGCGAGGGCGCGGGTGGCGGCGAGCTCGAGGATAGGGTCGGCGCCGGCGCGCACGCGCTCGAGCTCCTTGGCCCCGCCGTGGGCGACGGCGTGGGCGAGCATCCACGCGAGGCGGTCGACGTTGGCGCCTTCGAGCCGCGAGACGCTGCGCACCAGCGCCGGACCGAAGGACCCCGCGGCCCAGCCCGGGACGTGCCAGCCGTCGTCGTGCGGGTCGAGGGTGCGGTGCACGAGCTGCGAGAGCGCCCGGCGCAGGCCCAGCGATCCCGCGACCACCGCCGCGATGGCTGCGAGCGCCGGACGGGGGGCCGCGAGCAGCTCGACCCAGAGGTCTGCGAGAGCATCGCCAGCGCCGAGGAGCTCTCCCGCGAGCTGCACGCACTCGTCCTTCGGGAGCGTGTGGAACGCCGCGCGCAGCGCAGCGAGATGCGACGCCGGCTCGCCGCGGGCCACCGACAGCGCGACGTCGAGGCGCACCGCAGGGTGCGTGAGCCATCCCAGGCGCTCGTCGAGGGGCATCGCGGCGAGGGCGTCGGCGTCGGGCGCCGTGCGGTCGTCCGGGGGCGTCGTCGAGCCCGCGTCGTCGGGGTCCCACACCGCCGCGACGGCGACGCGCACGGTGTCGTCGAGGGTCACGCCCAGCCGCCGCGCCTCGTCGAGGAGCGGTCCCCACGCCGCCGAGGCGTCCTCGCGGGTACGGCCGATGGAGGCCACGCCGGCGTCGACGGAGCGCCGGTACGCCTGCAGCGCCCGCGTCGCGAGCGTCGCCTCGTCGGGCGCGATCCCCGCGCGCACGGCCCGCTCCACGTAGCCCGGCGCGAGCTTCACGCCGACGCGCATCGCGGCGAGCACCAGGCGCTTCACCGCGGCTTCGATGTGCGCCGACGGCACCCCCGTCGCCATGGACGTGCGCGCCACGGCGTCGGCCGAGAGCAACGGGGCGTAGGCCGCGAGGGCGCGCTCGACGCCCGCCACCGTCGCGACGTCCTGGTCGTCGTCGGGCAGCGCGGCGTCGACGTCGACGTCGCTGCGCACGCCCTCGGCCAGGAGCCGCGCGATCTCCTCGGCCGGGTCGGCGTCGGTGGTGCGCGAAGAGAGCTCCTGCAGCGCACGCACCGCCACGGCCTCGTAGGGACCGCCCAGCGCCTGGCTCGCGACGCTGCGCCCCGCGGGGCTCACGACCTCGACGCGCACGCGGAAGGTGCGGCCGAGGGCCTCGAGCACGGCGCGGTCGTCGGGGCTGCGGGCGTCGAGCACCACGCGCACCAGCGGGGCGTCGCGGCGCGCGCGGGCCACCACCGTCAGCAACGCCAGCGGGTGCGGGCTCTCGGGCACGACCTGCAAGCGGGGCGAGGTGTCGTCGGCCCCGAGCGCGGCGGCCACGTCGGCGCCGCCCGGACACCACAGATGCACCTCGCCGTCCGCAAGCGCGGCCGATGGAATGTCGCGCTTCGCCGGCGCGGGCTCGGGGACGGGCTCCGGCGTGGGCTCCGGCGCGGGCGCAGCGTCGATCGCCTCGCCTTCGCGGCCCTCGTCGGGCATGGGATCGAGCTCGGCGTCATCGGTCGTCACGATGAGCGGCAGCGAGTGGCGGCCGGTGAACTCGTCGCTGTCGTCGGTCTCGGCGTCGGCGTCGTCGGGCTCGAGCTCGAGGCTCTCGTCGACGGCGTCGGACTCGGCGTCGGACATCGGGGCGGCCTCCTCGACGGGGGCCTGCGCGGCCTCGGCCTCGCGGGCGGCGAGGGCCTCTTCGCGCGCCGCGATGCGGGCTTCGCGCGCCGCCAGCGCGGCCATGTTCGCGCGCATGACCTGCTCGTCCTCGGCGACGGAGTCCTCGCGGGCGGCGGCCTCGGCCTCGCGGGCGACCAGCTCGACCTCGCGCCGTGCGAGGTCCTCGGCGAGGCGTCGTCGCTCCTCGTCGTCGGCCGCGTTTCGCTCTTCGGCAGCGTCGAGCCATCGGCGCAACCCCGCGGTGCCGATCACCGTGCGCGCGTCGCGAACGTACGGGGGCAGGGGCTCGCCGGTGTCGGCCGCGAGGCGCACGAGGAGGTCCGCGCGCAGGGTGAGCTCCTGGTGCGCGAGGGCCGGCGGAACGACCAGCGCCAAGCGGCGCGCGGCGGGGTCGTGGAAGACGAAGGGCACCGCGAGGTCGTGCTCGCCGTGGCGGTGCAGCGATCCGTCGAGGGCCTTGCGGGCCAGCGCGGCGTCGGTGGCGGCGTTGAGCCCGCGCACGATCTCGACGCGCCGGGCGCTGCCCTCGGCGGTGCCGACGAAGACCACCTCGCGACGGGTCGCCCCGAGGCTGCCGGTGTAGGGAGGATCCATCGGGGTGCCAGGTCTCGCGGTCATTCGGCTCTCGCCGCGGGCGTACCATGGTCCTCGGGGGCTTGGCGATGACGCGGTGCGCGCGGTATGGCGGCCGCGATGACGGACTTCACCAAGGCTCCCGAAGGCACCCCGGAACACGTGCACGACCTCGCCGTCGCGTGCGTGCAGTACGTCGAGCGGGCGACGGGCGTCCTCCTCGATTTCACGAGCGACACGCTGCCGCTGCTGGACCACTACCTCCGCTCCGCCGAGGCCTCGGAGCCGGCGCTGCGCGCGCTCGTCGGGCCCGCCGCGGGCGCGTATTTCGGCGAGGTGGTGCGGCGCATCTACCCCGCGCGATGGTTCGCCCCGGAGGACCGTCCGGACGCGTGGCGCGTCGAGTTCGAGCGGTGCTTCCTGCACTTCAACCCTGTCGCCTTCGCCCTCGAGGTGATGGACGACGCCGACGCGGTGGAGGGCGGCGCGGGCTACGGCGTGGCGTCCGACGACCTGCCGATGCTGCGCGCGGCGCTCGAGAGCCAGGGCGCGCTGCCCGAGGACGAATTCCGCGCCCTGTCGACGCGCTGGGACGTGCTCGAGGGCGTCGTCGACCGGCTCATGGCGGGCTCCGAGAAGGAGTTTCCGGGGCTCGTGCAGGTGAGCGCCGACGTGTACCGCGCGGCGTTGGATCCGCCGGCGGCGCGGCTCGACTGACCGAACTTCGTCTCCGCCAACGCTGTGCGCGACCGCGACGACGACATCCGAGGCGTTGGGCGCTCCGGCGGGCCGCACGTGCCGTCGATCCTGATGGCCTCGTGTTCCTTTCTTCATGCCACGATCGGAATCGCTCTGGTCTTCGGTGCTCGCGGACGTCCGGACGCCTTGCTCGTCACGGCCCGCGGCGTCGGACTCGTTCTGGGCGTTGCCGCGTTCATGTATGGTGGGGACTGGACGGTTGGTATTCGAAAGAAGCGGGTCTTCCTCGCCGCGACACGATTCCGCACGCGTAGCTTGATTGCCCTGATCGTCTCCGCGCCGGGAATCTTGTTCGTATTTGAGAACCTCGTGGTGCCCCTGCGTCACGAAGTATCGCTGAAGGATCGGTCCATCGTCGATGGCATTGTCGCCATGGCGATGCTCTTGGCGCTCTGGTATTTCTTCAATGCTCCAGCGTACTTCCTGGCGAAGTGGAAGAGAATCGAGCGTGCCGCCGTCGAGCGAGGCGCGCGGGCCGCCGACGGCGATGTCGTACGGAGAGACGGCGCGCCTAGATGACGCCAAGGCGGTCGACGGTGACGGACTTCGGAAGGTCGTTCCTTCGCAGGGCCCGACGTGGACGTCGTCACCCCTTGAATTCACGGTGACGGGCCTCGATTCCCGTCGATTGCGTTCCCAGTTGTCGATTTTCCGACGTGCCGTGCTCCGTCCCTGGTTCCCGCTCGTTGCCCGGCCGATGAATCGGCGGGCAACGACGACTCATGCTTTGGGCAACGCCGACCCACGGTCCGGGAGCCGCCGGCGCCGCGCGCAACGAGGCAACTGCGTCCCCAAGAAGCCTCCGACGCGCCGGATCAATCGGCGTCGAAGAGCTCGGTGACGTCCAACTCGAGCCCGGCGAACGACGCGGACGTCGCCACGGCGCCGCGACGATGGAGGCCGTGCTCCCGATACGCCGTGCCATCGAGCGCGAGGACGTGGAGCGTCTCGTCCTCCGGATCGACGATCCAGTATTCAGGAATGCCGGCGGCGGCGTACTCGACGCGCTTCGTCACGAAGTCTCGCACGCGGTCGTTGGCCGCGGGGCTCACGATCTCGACCACGAGGTCCGCGCCGGTCCAGTACTCCTCGGCGCGAAGGTGCAGCCGCGCCTTCGACAGGAACGCGACGTCGGGCTCCCGAAAGCGTCCGGGTTCCAGGCGGATGCGGAGCCCCGACGGAAGCGCCCGGCCGCCCGTGCGTCGCGCGAACGCGTCGAGGACACGGAAGAGCAGCGCCAGGATCACCTGATGACGAACGCTGGGCATCGGCAGCACCTCCACGCTTCCGTGGACGAGTTCGAGGCGCGATCGCGCGGCGCTGAAGGCTACGAACTCGTCGTCGCTCC
>CAIMWA010000648.1 GCA_903845045.1 uncultured delta proteobacterium
CCGGGCGGCGCGCCCGCGTCCGTTCGATCTGGGGCACCTCGCGTACACGGCGCGCGACGGCGCCCAGGCGTCGATGCTCTTCACGAACATCGCGAGCTGCGGCATCGGCGGGCGCGTCGACGAGCTCGTCGCGGTCGGTCCGAAGTGGCTCACCGGCAAGGCCAGCTACACGTACGCGACGGTCCGCGCGCTCGCCGGGTGGCGCCATGCGCCGATGCGGGTTCGCGTCGACGGCGAGGTCGTCTACGAGGGCCGCGCGATGTCCTTCGCCGTGTGCAACGGTCGCGCCTTCGGCGGCGGCATGATCATCGCGCCGAACGCGGATCCCGCCGACGGTCTCTTCGACGTCATCGGCCTCGGCGACATGGGACTCGGCGACGTCGCGCTGAACTTTCCGAAGATCTTCAAGGGCACGCACCTCGGCGCGCCGAAGGTCCATGCCTCGCGCGGAGCGGTCATCGAGATCGAGAGCGTCGACACCGGCGTGCCGCTCGACATCGACGGCGAGCCGCCGGGATCGCTCCCCGCGCGATTCACCGTCGTGCCCGGCGCCGTCAACGTGCTCCGCGCGAGCTGACGCGATGCCCGCGCGCCCGTCGCAGGGGCTCCGCGTCGGCGACGTCGAGCGAACGCTCCCCATCACCCGGGACCAGGTGCACCACTGGGTCGAGCTCGGCCTGGTCCCGGCGCCCGAGAAGTCGTCGGCCACCGTCGCGCGCTATGGCCCGTCGCACCTCGTCGCGATGCGGCGCGTGCTCGGTCTCCGCGCCGGCGGGGCCTCGCTGGCGCAGGCGGCTCGCTGGCTGGGCGGCAGCCTCGGCTCCCTCGGTCCAGGGGACTGCGAGACCCTCGCGCGGTGGGTCTGCACGCCCCCGGGCGCGGCGCGCTGGATCCCCGCCGACGTGATCGCCGCGGCCGTCGAGCGCCACCTCGGGGCGCTGCCGCCGGAGGTCCTCGTCGAGGGGCCGCACGGGTCTTCGGCTTCATGGATCGAAGAGTTCGTGGCGCGCTGGCGGGAGCACGAGGAGGCCGCGGTGGTGCGCGTCGCCGAGGAGGCTCTCGCGGTCGCACGGTCGGCGCGGCGGCGGTCGTGGCGCGTCGTCGACGCCGCGCGCAGCGAGCCGGGCCTGCGGCGCATCACGTTGCTCGACGCGCGGGGGGGAGGCCTCGACGCCGCCTCCCATGAAGAGCGCGGGCGCCTTGCGGCGATGCTCGGGGCGAGGGTCGCGTGCACGGCCGTCGATGGTCCTTGGAGCGCGTTCGCCGCGGCGTCGACGGCGCTCCGGGGCGGCCGCGCAGCCGAGGCCGTGTCGCTCCTCGGGACGACGAATCATCCGCTCGCGGAGCTGCTTCGCCGCGTCTCCGAGGCGCTCGCGGCGGCGCGACGGGGCGACGGGCTGCTCGCGGCGGTGCCGGGCCTCGCGGCGCTCCGGGCCACGGACCCTTCGACGCTCGATGATCCGCTGGCGCGGGGGCGGCTGCGTTGGATGGCGGCGGTCACGTGGCTCGCGCTGCCGTCGCGCTGGGCACCGCCGACGGTGCGCGCGTCGCTGGCCGAGGGCATCGCCGAGGTCGTCGCGGTGCCGGCGGGCCATCCGCGCCGGGCCACCGGGGAGCTCGACACCCTCGAGGCCAACCTCCATCTTGCGCTGGGCGAAGCGTGCCTCCGCGACGGCGACGCCGCCTCGGCGAGGGCGTCCTTCTCCGCGGCTGCGATGTTTGGGGGCACCGCTGCGCGCGAGGCGAAACGACGGCTGCGCGCGTGTGATATCACCGCGCCATGAGCGACGAGACGAAGGTTGCGGTGCTCGGAGCGGGCACCATGGGGCACGGCATCGCACAGGTGTGCGCGGCATCGGGGTACCGCGTGAGCGTCTCCGATCCGACTGCTGCGGCCCTGGAGAAGGGCGAGCGCGGCGTGCGCGACTCCCTCGATCGAATGGTGGCCAAGGGCAAGATCGACGGCGCCACGCGCGAGGCCGTGCTCGGTCGCATCGCGTGGGGCACCGAGCTCGCGACCGCCGTCGAGGGCGCTGGTGTCGTCATCGAGGCGGTGCCCGAGAAGATGGAGCTCAAGCGCGAGCTCCTGCTGCGCGTCGACGGGCTCGCTCCTCCGAACGCGCTGCTGGCGTCGAACACGTCGTCGCTCTCGATCACCGAGCTGGCGTCGACGCTGCGCGAGCCCGCGCGGCTGGTCGGCCTGCATTTCTTCAACCCGGTGCCGGTGATGGAGCTGCTCGAGATCGTGCGTGGCATCCGCACCACCGACGCCACCGTCGACCAGGCGCTCGCCTTCGCCGCACGCGTCGGCAAGACGCCCATCGTCGTGCGCGACATCCCGGGCTTCGCCACGAGCCGCCTCGGCGTGGCCCTGGGCGCGGAGGCGATCCGCATGCTCGAGCAGGGCGTCGCCAGCGCCGAGGACATCGACCGCGCCATGGAGCTCGGCTACCGCCACCCCATGGGACCGCTGAAGCTCACGGACCTCGTCGGCCTCGACGTGCGCCTCGCGATCCTCGACCACCTGCACCGCGAGCTCGGCGAGCAGTTCCGCGCGCCGGCGCTGCTCCGTCAGATGGTGCGTGCGGGCAAGCTGGGCAAGAAGAGCGGCGAGGGCTTCTACAAGTGGTGACCGCGCCGCGCTGGGGTCACGTCGTGTACTCGGCGTTGACCTCGACGTAGCGGTAGCCGAGGTCGCTCGTCATCAGCGTCGCCTCGCCGTCGCCCTCGGCGAGGAAGACGTCGAGCGCCACGTCCTCGGCCCGCATCGCCGCCGAGAGCGCCGCGCGATCAAAGGGCGTCGGCGCGCCGTCGGCGAACACCGTCACGCCCTGCAGCACGCACCGGAGCCCCGCCACGCTCCGCACGGATTTCGCGTTGCCGACCTGCGAGACGAAGCGCCCCCAGTTCGGGTCGTTGCCGAAGAGCGCCGTGCGCACGAGCGCGCTCGCGGCGATGGTGTCGGCGACGTCCCGGGCGGACTCGGCAGAGCGCGCGCCGCGCACCCGCAACGTGGTCACCTTCGTCGCTCCCTCGCCGTCGCGCGCGATGAGCCACGCGAGGCGATGGGCCACGCGGGTCACGTGCTCCTCCGCCGCCGCCAGAGGCGTGCCGCTGGTCCCCGTGGCGAAGAGCAAGAAGGTGTCGTTGGTGCTCGGGTGCGTGTCGACGTGCACCGCGTTGAAGCTCTGCGCCGCGATCCGCGGCATCGCCGCGCGCAGCTCGTCGGGCGTCGCGACGGCGTCGGTGGCCACGAAGGCCAGCATCGTCGCCATGTTCGGGTGGATCATCCCCGCGCCCTTGCACACGCCCGCCACGCGGACGCCCGGGCCCTCGGCGCCGGCCTCCTTCGGAAACGCGTCGGTGGTCATGATCCCGCGAAGAAACCGCCGACCCGCGTCGCGGTCCGAGCCCAGCGCGGCGAGGGCGGCGTCGATGCCGGCGCGAACGTGGTCCATGGGCATCGCGTGGCCGATGACGCCGGTGCTGCACACGAGCACCTCGTCGGGGCGGCAGCCCACGGCGCGAGCGACGCGGTCGCACATCTCCCGCGCGTCGGCGAGGCCCAGATCCCCGGTGCATGCGTTGGCGTTGCCGCTGTTCACCACGAGCGCGCGCACGAGTCCGCCGTTGGACGCGAGGTGCTGGCGGCTCACCTGCACCGGCGCCGCGGGAAACAGGTTCTGCGTGAACACCCCCGCGCAAGCGATGGGCGCACCGGCAACGAGCACCGCGACGTCGGGGCGGCCGCTCGCCTTGATGCCCGCGGCGACGCCGGCGGCGCGCAGGCCACCGATCTCGGACAGCGTGAAAACAGGCTCCGCGAGCGTCGGGAGCGGGTGCGTGATGCGGACCGTGGTGGGCTCGTTCATGGTGCTTCGGGGCGCCGAGGGTCGCACCATCGCGCGGTGCGTCAAGGCCTTCGCGCAGGGCTTGCGTGGTCGATTCGTTGACTTTGAGCCTTGCCGCTGCGGCCCAGCTCGGGTAGACCGGCCGTCTCGCTTGACCTGATCCGTTCCGATCCCTACCAGGAGACGCACGGATCGCGCGGCCAGATGACGGTCACGCACACGGCTCTCGTACGCGACTTCAATGAGGCGATTCCGCATGGGCGGGCGCCGCTTGACCACCCCGCGGAGGAACTGATGCAGCGATCGTCCCGTCTCCCGACCCGCGTCTTGGCGTTGTCCGTGACAGCGATGGTGGGAGCGTTGGTGCTCGGAGCCTCCGCCGCCCGCAGCAACGCTCCGTGTCCCGAGGGGATGGCGTACATCAACGGCAGCAGCTTCTGCGTGGATCGTTACGAGGCCTCGTTGCTCACCATCGGCGCCGACGGGCGCGAGCAGCCCCACTCTCCGTACGTGAACCCCGACCGCGCGGACGTGCGGGCCGTCTCTCGCCGCGGCGTGGTGCCCCAGGGGTACATCTCGCAGGTGCAGGCCGCGAGGGCGTGCGCGCGCTCGGGCAAGCGACTGTGCAGCGAGCGCGAGTGGTTCCGGGCGTGCCGCGGTCCTGCCGGCCGCACCTACGGCTACTCGAACGAGCGCGAAGACGGACGCTGCAACGAGAACCATCGCTGGCACCCGGTGGTGCGGCTGTTCCAGGCCACGACCCCGTACCTCTGGGGCATGGGCCTGATGAACGATCCGCAGATCAACCAGCTCCCAGGAACCGTCGCGCTCACCGGTGCGCACGCGGGCTGCACCAACGAGCACAACGTCTTCGACATGGTCGGCAACCTGCACGAGTGGGTGGCCGACACGCAGGGCACCTTCCGCGGCGGCTACTACATGGACACGTCGATCAACGGCGAGGGCTGCTGGTACCGCACCCCCGGGCACAACACGGCCTACCACGACTACTCCATCGGCTTCCGCTGCTGCGCGAGCGCGGCGGAGTAGCGCTGCGAAGCCGAAAATCGTTCGGGTCGACTAAAGTTCGCGCTCGAGCTGCCGATGCGGTAGGGTTCTGCGCTCGATGAGCCGCATGGCGTCTCCCGGATCGGCGCTACCCGGTGGGTACATTCTCGGCGCCCTGAGCCACGCGGACCGCATCGGGCTCGTGTACGAGGCGTTCCCGGCCGAGGGGCGAGGAGCGAAGGCTCGCGCGCTGGTGCTTCACCCGCTGCACCTCGACGACCTGCGGGAGTGGTTCGAGGGGGCGGCGGTGCTGGGGCGTTCGCTCTCGCACCCGAACCTCATCGACGTCCACGCCGTCGGCTACACCGTGAACGACCTCCCGGTGCTGGTCTCCGAATGGACCGACGGCCGCACCCTGCGAAGCCGCATCGCTGGCGGCGAGGTGATTCCGGCGGCCGAGGTCGTGCGGGTCATCGACCAGGTCGCATCGGCGCTCGACTACCTGCACGCGCGGGATCCCGCGGTGATCCACCGAGTGGTGATGCCCGAGACGGTCCTCGTGCAGCCGTCGCCGCTGCCGGTGAAGGTGCTCGCCGTCGGGCACGCCGACCGCCCGCAGCACCCCGCTTCGAAACCGAATTACCTCGCGCCCGAAGAGCTCGAGGGCCGTCACGACCTGACCCCCGCCGCGGACGTGTTCTCCCTCGCATCGCTCGCCTTCGAGGCGCTCACCGGGCGGGCGGCGTTCCCGGGAAACGGCGCGGCGGCGATCCTGGCGGCGGTGCAGCGGGGGGCGCTCCCGTTCGTCGCCCTCGGACCGCAGGAGGGCCTCGAGCCCCTCGACGAGCTCTTTCACCACGCCTGGGCCCTCGACCCTGCGGCGCGTCCGCGGAGCGCCAGCGCCTTCGCGGAGGGTCTCTCGGCCGCCATCGACGCCGTCCCGGCGACGCTTCTCACGCAGCGGCGCACGGTGCGCGAGACCGTCGTTCGCGCCGCCACGATCCCGCCGGGTTCGTTAGCGCCGCGCGCTCCGACGGGGGCCTACGACTCGCCGGCCGCCACGGCGGCGCGGGTCACGGCAAGGGTGTCGGCGTCGTCGTTCCGCGCACCGTCGATGCCGGCGTTCTCCCGGCCTCCGACGCCCCGACCGGGGACCCTCTCGGCGCCGGGGCGCCCGCCGCGCGCCTTCGACGACGAGCTGGCCGCATGGCGAACGTTCGACCGCGAAGACAGCCGGCCGACGGTGACCGAAGAGCCGTCGGATCCCGGCGCCTCCGAGGTCTGGCGCGATCCGAATACCCCGGGGCACGGCCCCCTCGACGTCGGCGACGCGGTGATCTCCAGCACCGTCGTCGACCTGGACGATCCCGAGGTGCTCGACCTGCTCTCCGAGGATTTCACCAACCCTGCCATCGGGTCGCATCTTCCCGCGGTGGCCGCGCGCCGCGCGTCGATGGCGCCGCCGCCGTCGGTGCCCGAAGCTCCGACGCCGGCACCTCCGCCGCCCGCGCCGTCGTCGCCGCTGCGGGCCGCGACGATCCCGCCGATGTCCCGCCCGCCGATGTCGTTGCGTCCTCCCACGCAGCCCCGCGGCCTGCCGTCGCCGTCGCCGTACGCCGATCGCCCGCGCACCGGTGCGTACCCCGATCGAGGCCTCGCGGTGCCGTCGGACCGGCGGTCGCTGGCGCCGCGCCCGTCGGCGTTCGACCGCTCGCCGGTGGAGCACGTGCGCCACGCGCCGCCGCCGCCCGTCGCCGACCCGCGCGGAGCCGACCGCGAGCTGCGCCTGACGCCGAAGACGCTGGCCGCGGTGCTGCTCCTGAACCTCGTCGTGACCACCGTCGTGGTGCTGGTGGTGCTCCGACTCTATCGCTGAAGCCCCGGGGGATTCTTACTGTGAATGGTAATGCCGTCTTCGTCATCGACGCCGTGCGAACGCCCATCGGACGGTTCCGCGGCGCGCTGTCTTCGCAGCGTCCCGACGACCTCGCGGCGCGAACCGTCGGTGCGCTGCTCGGACGCACGCCGGCGGCGGCCGCTGCGGTCGAAGAGGTGGTCCTAGGCGCGGCCAACCAGGCCGGCGAGGACAACCGCAACGTGGCCCGCATGGCGGCGCTCCTCGCTGGCCTTCCTTACGAGGTCACCGGCGTCACGGTGAATCGGCTCTGCGGCTCGGGCCTCGAGGCCGTCCAGTACGCGGCCCGGGCCATCGCGTGCGGCGAGCGCTCGGTGATGATCGCAGGCGGCGTCGAGAGCATGACCCGCGCGCCGTTCGTCATGGCGAAGGCCACGGAGTCCTTCGATCGCACGGTGCCGGCGATGTTCGACACGGCGCTCGGGTGGCGCTTCCAGAACGCGCGCATGGCCGCCCGGTTCCCGCTCGAGTCCATGGGCGAGACCGCGGAGAACGTCGCCGTCGCCCGCGGCATCGGCCGCGAGGCGCAAGATGCCTTCGCCCTCGAGAGCCACCGGCGTGCGGCCCGCGCCGTGGCCGAAGGGGCGTTCCGCGACGAAATCGTCGGCGTGGAAATTCCCCAGCGAAAGGGCCCCGCGCTCATCGTGAGCGAGGACGAGTCGGTGCGCTCCGACGCCTCCCTCGAGCAGCTGGCCAAGCTCGTGCCGGTGTTCCGCAAGGGGGGCACGGTGACCGCGGGAAACTCCTCGCCGATCAACGATGGCGCCGCGTCGCTGCTTCTCGCCTCCGAGGAATTCGTGCGCGCCAACGGCCTGACCCCGATGGCCCGCGTCGTGTCGAACGCCGTGGCCGGCGTGGAGCCAGGGCTCATGGGCCTCGGACCGATCCCGGCGATGAGGCTGGCCCTCGCGCGCGCCGGGCTCGTGGCCGGCGACCTCGACTCGGTGGAGCTCAACGAGGCCTTCGCGGCGCAGGCGCTCGCGTGCATCGAAGGCATCGGCCTCGATCCCGCGGTGGTGAACCCCGACGGCGGCGCCATCGCCCTCGGCCATCCCATCGGCTGTTCCGGGGCGCGCGTGGCCGTGACGCTGCTTCATCGCATGAAGCGCCAGGGCCTGCGCCGGGGCGCGGCGTCGCTGTGCATCGGCGTGGGGCAGGGCATCGCCACGGTCTTCGATGCGGTCTGACCGCTTGTGCGACGGCGGCCGCTGACGATAGGCTGCCCGGCGGCATGAGCGACACCGAGGCGGCGGCGAAGATCGAACGGCACCTGCAGGCGCTGGCCTGGCCGGTCATCGCGCTCGGACCGCGCACGTGGCGCTCGAGCTTCCGGTCCCGGCGCGGCGCGTTTCCGCTGGTGATCCAGGTCGAGGCCGAGTTCTGCCGGCTGATGGTGCTTCCCATCGTCCGGCTTCCGGCCGACGCCGAGAAGGCCGAGCGGCTCTACCATCGGCTGCTGCGGCTCAACGGCGAGATGCTGCTCGCGCGCTTCTCCCTCGACGAGGACGGCGACGTGGTGCTGTCGGTGGAGTTTCCGACGGACGACATGGACGCGAGCGAGCTCCGCGACGCCCTCGACGTGCTCTCGGTCTACGCCGAGCGGCACCGCGGCGAGCTGCGACAGCTCGTGGCCTGAGCGGCCGCTTCAGCGGAAGTGGTAGACCTCGGCGGGGCCGTTGATGCTCGCGAGGGCGTCGACGTACTCGAGAAACGTCCTGCGGCGGTGCATCACCGCGCGGAGCTGGGCCTCGCGCAGCAGCGGGTCGTTGCCGTCGGCGTCGTTGGCCATCGCCTGGCGCAGCGCAGGGAGCGAGAGGGCGCGCACGTGCTCCACCAGGTCCCGCGAGAAGCGCTGCACGCGCTGCAGGAACGAGAAGATGATGTCCTGCTTCCAGCGCGGCATGGGCTCGAGGAAGCCGCCGTTGTTGTCGCGGTACACGAGGCCGCCGTGGGCGTCGACGAGGGTGTTCGTGCCGTGCCAGCGGTCCCAATTGCCGATGAGGAAATCGAAGGAGATCAGCGTCGAGATCTCCTCGGCGCGGCGCACGTCGGCGGGGGGAATGTCCACACCGGCGACGAGCTGATCGGTCCAGGTGGTGAGGGCCTCGCCGCTGAAGATGCCCGCGCGGTGCAGCACCGGCACCCAGTAGATCATCGCGCCGCGGGACCATCCGGCCCGGAAGACGAGGCGTCGCGTCTCGACGGCGGCGAGCTCGGAGCGCGATACGCGGCGAAACACCGCCGGGGGAACCCGATCGATGCCGAGGAGCTGGGCCACGCGGAACGCTCCCACCTCGGCGCGCCAGTGGTCGACGTGGCGCCGCTCGCTCGGCTTGTACGCGCCGTCGATGGGACCCTCGAGGTCGCAGCGGAGGTTGATGGAGGTGTTGCCGACGTTCCGTGCCCCGAGGATCGGAGCCTCCTGGAGGGCGGTGACGATGGCCTCCTCGGGCAGGTCGCCGTAGCGGCGCACCGTCGCCTCGAAGGGGTTCGGCGGGATCATCCCAGGCTCCGGCGGCGGTCCCGGCTGCGCGAGGAGGCCGCGCGGTCGCGAGGCGATCGCACCGAGGGCGAGCGCGAGCACGTGGCGCCGGGTGAGGTCCATGGGGCCCGCGCACTGTATGACGCCGACGGCGAGGAACGCGAAAACCCTGCGATCAGCCCGGCGACGGCGCCGTGTGGGCGGCGAGCAGCGCGCGCACGTCCGCGGGCATGTCGACGCCGGCGATGGTGTCGAGGCGGCACAGCACCACGACCTGGCGCACCGTCGCGCAGCGGACCGCGTCGGCCTTGCGGGTGAGCGTGTGCAGCATGGTGAACGATCGGTTGCCCAGGCGCTCGATGGCGGTGTCGATGACGGCGACGTCGCCGTAGCGGAGCGGCGCGTGGTAGTCGATCTCGACGTGCACGCTCGGCACGCCGAGTCCGCGCTTCATGGTGAGCTCCGCGTAGCCTCCGTCGAGGGCGCCGAAGAGCGCCTCGATGGCGTCGTGGCAGTAGTCGAGATAGCGCGCGAAGAAGACGATGCGCGCGGCGTCGACCTCGGCGAAGCGGACCGGGCGTTCGAGTCGAAACATCGGCGGCACCCTACGCCGTCGTCACGAACGCGGGAATAGTCCTGTTTCACAGGGGGTTCGGGGGCGCGCGCGACGAACCGCGAGGCTCGTTGACAGGGAGGGTTCGGTGGCTAGGATGCGCGCCCGCCGACCCCCCGGCGCAACGGAAGACCCATCGAAAGCACACTGCGAATGGCCAACAACGACGTGATGATCGAGACGCGGGAGCTGACGAAGATCTACGGCGCCCAGCGCGCCGTGGACCGCATCAGCTTCGAGATCCGCCGCGGGGAGGTGGTGGGGTTCCTGGGTCCGAACGGGGCGGGCAAGTCCACCACGATGAAGATCCTCACGTGCTTCATCTCGCCGACCGAGGGGACGGCGAAGGTGGGCGGCTGGGACGTCTTCGACGACCCGCTCGCGGTGCGCTCGCTCATCGGCTACCTGCCGCAGCGCGCGTCGCTCTACCCCGAGATGGGCGTCGTCGAGTACCTCGAGTTCGCCGCAGAGCTCCGCGCCATCGCGTCGGACAAGCGCCGCGCGAAGATCAAGGAGGTCGTCGAGATCTGCGGCCTCAAGGACGTGCTCGCCAAGACCATCAACGAGCTCTCCTACGGCTACCGTCAACGCGTCGGCCTCGCGCAGGCGCTGATCCACGACCCGCCGATCCTCATCCTCGACGAGCCGACGGCGGACCTCGACCCCAACGAGAGCGCCGAGGTCATCTCGTACATCAAGGAGATCGGGCGCACGCGCACGATCATGCTGTCGACGCACGACCTCGCCGAGGTGAAGGAGGCGTGCCAGCGCGTCCTCATCGTCAACCGCGGCAAGATCGTGGCCGACGGCGCGCCGGACGAGCTCGCGACGAAGAGCGGCAGCGTGCGCTACGTCGTCGCGCTCGACGCGTCGGAGTCCGAGGCGGGCGCTGCGAAGCGCAACGCGGCGACGTCGCAAGAGGTCATCGACGCCGTGAAGGGCGTCGTCTCCGGGAGCAGCGTGAAGGTGCTCCCGAACGACGACCGCGCGACGGTGCTCGAGGTCGTGGCCAAGGGCAGCAACGACCACCGCCGCGAGTTCTTCCGCCTCGCGGTGGAGAAGAAGTGGGACCTCGTCGAGCTCCGTCGCGAGACGGTGCAGCTCGAGGAGGTGTTCCGGCAGCTGACCGTCGGCGACGGCGCACCGCGCCGCAACGCCGCGAAGAAGACCGAGGGTGACGTGAAGGAGCAAGCGAGCGATGTCTGATCAGGAAGCAACCGCGCCGAAGCCCGTCGGGCCCCAGCCCCGGGGCTCCATCGGCACGCCCGTCGGCAACACCCTCGCCATCGCGCGCCGGGAGTTCGTCTCGTACTTCTCGTCGCCGCTCGGCTACATCGTCATCGGGATGTTCCTGCTCCTCGTGGGCTTCCTTTTCTTCATCCCGTTCGCGTTCCTGACGCTCGGCAAGGCGACGCTGCAGCCGATGTTCAACAGCATCTCGTGGCTGCTGCCGCTCATCTCGCCGGCCATCGCGATGCGCACCTTCGCCGAGGAGTCGCGCACCGGCACCCTCGAGATGCTCATCACGCAGCCCGTCCGGGACTGGGAGGTGATCCTCGGGAAGTACCTCGGCGCCATGGGGCTCCTCGCGGTGTGCATCCTCGGGACCTTCAGCTACCCGGTGATCATCTCGCGCGTCGGCGAGCTCGACTGGGGCCCCGTCGCCGGCGGCTACCTCGGGCTGCTCCTCGGCGGCGCGGCCTACGTCTCCTTCGGCGTCATGGTCAGCTCCTTCACCAAGGACCAGATCACCGCGTTCTTCGTGAGCTTCATCGTCGGCGCGGTGTTCTTCTTGATGAACAAGGCGCTGATCTTCTTCGGCGGCGCGGCCTCGGTCATCGAGTACCTCTGCCCCGACTACCACTTCTCGAACATCGCCCGCGGCGTCCTCGACGCGCGCAACATCATCTACTTCTGCAGTGTGATCTTCGTCTGCCTGCTGGCCACGGCCCGCTCCCTCGGCAGCCGGCGGTGGAGCTGAACATGGAACGTCGTCGTCAAGCCCGCGCCGAAACCGGCGCCTTCGTGATCATCGCGCTCGCGGCGGTGGTGCTGCTCAACGTGCTCGCGGTGAAGGCGCTGCACCTGCGCATCGACCTCACCAAGCGCGGCCTCTACTCGCTGTCGCAGGGCACGCGCCGCACGCTCGGCCGCCTCACCGACAACCTCACCGTCACCATCTACTGGACGCCGGACCAGCCCGCGCCCGCCAACGACGACGAGCGCCTGCTGCGCGAGCAGCTCGACGAGTACGTCGCCGCCGGCCGCGGCCGCGTCGAGGTGCGGTGGGTGCGCGCCGACAACGACGAGCGCCGCCGCGCCGCCGACAGCGCGAACTGCACGAAGCGCGTGCTCCAGACCATCAACCAGCAGTCGGAGCAGGCGAACCTCGCCGAGGTCTACCGCTGCATCACGTTCTCGTACCTCCGCTCCACGGAGCGCATCGAGTTCGTGAACCCCGGCATCGAGGGCATGGAGTACCAGATCACCTCGATCGTGAAGAAGATGATCGACCCCGAGCGGACCATCGGGTTCCTCACGGGGCACGACGAGGGCTCGCCGGAGCAGGCGCTGCCGTACCTCTCGCGCATCCTTCAGGAAGCGCACCTCGGCTACGCCACGCGCACCATCGACCTGCACGGCGGCGAGGAAGACATCCCCAACGACATCAAGGGCCTGGTCATCATGGCCCCGAACCGTCGCATCGAGGAGCGCGAGCTGCGCCGCATCAACGGCTACCTGATGCGCGGCGGCTCCGTGGCGGTGTTCGCGAGCGGCGTCAGCATCACCGGCACCGACACGCGCCCCACGGCGACGGCGGCGGAGCACCACCTCGGCGACCTCCTCGGCGGCTACGGCGTCACGCTCAACCCCGACATCATCGTCGACTTCCAGGGCACCGACACGATCCAGGAGATCGAGCAGGGCCGCGCGCGCGTGCCGATGTTCACGTACCCGTCGCTCGCGGCGCGGCGTGACCCGGGCCAGCCGGGCATCGACACGTCGCACCCGGCGGTGTTCCGCCTCCCGGGCGTGGTCCTTCCGTTCGTGTCGTCGCTCACGGTGAACAGCTCCCGCGCGCGGGAGAACGGCACCGTTCTCAGCGAGCTCGCCCGCACCAGCGACCGCTCGGTGTCGCAGCACGACCACTTCGACCTCGACGCCATCGAGCTCATCCAGCGCCGCCAGTCGATCTTCGGCAGCGCGCGGGGCTCGTACCTCGTCGGCGTCGCCCTCGAGGGCCAGCTTCGCAGCGCCTTCGCGGCGAACGACACGGACCACCCGGCGGCGCACGCCCCGTCCGACCATCCGGCGCGCTTGCTCGTGATCGGCTCCGGCAAGGCGTTCCACATCGAGCAGCTCCGCGCCATCGCGCCGCTCCAGGGCGGGATGCCGACGAACGTGCAGATGCTCCTCAACGTCTTCGATTGGCTCAGCCAGGATCCGGATCTCCTCGCCGTTCGCGCGAAGGACGTCTCGGAGCCCAGCCTCCAGGCGATGACGGACACCAAGAAGCAGCTCTTCAAGTGGGGCAGCATCCTCGGATTGCCGCTCCTCGTGGGCGTGCTCGGCGTCGTGCTCAGCTCGATGCGCGCGCGCAAGCGGGCCGAAATCACCCTCTGATCGCCACCGCAGGAACGTCCTCCCCATGAGCTCCAAGAACATCGGCATCGGGCTGGCCGTCGTGGCCGTCCTCGGCGGTCTGACCGCCTACGTGTACCGCCCGCAGACGCAGGAGTCCGCCGCCAGCGCCGCGCCCACGAACCCGTGGTCCCGCGTCGAGGTCGCGCGCATCGACCACGTGACCCTGCACCGCCCGTCGGGGGCCGAGGGCCAGCGTGACATCGAGCTGGAGAAGCGCGACGGCGCGTGGACCATGACCGCGCCGGGCCGCGGACCGACGGAGGCCCGCGCCGTCGAGGACCTCGTGCAGCGCTTCGCCGACATGCGCGTCACGCGCATCGCCGGCCGCAACACCGCCAGCCACGGCACCTTCGAGGTGGACGACGCCCACGCGGTGCACGTCACCCTCAAGTCCGGCGCGAGCTCCGTCGTCGACGTCTTCGTCGGCTCCACCATCGGCTCGGGCACCGCGGTGCGCGTGCCGGGGCGGCCCGAGACCTTCGAGGTCGACCAGGCCATCACGTCGATGGTCCAGCGCGAGGCCCGCGACTGGCGCAACCGCGAGATCACGCACCTCAACCGCGGCGACGTCGCCTCGGTGGAGTGGACGAACCGCAACGGGACGTTCCACTTCAACAAGAGCGGCGAGACGTGGACCGCCGCGACGGGGACGACCGTCGAGCGCCTCGACACCGCGCGCGTCGGCTCCCTCGTCGACAGCATCACGAACCTCCGCGCGACGGACTTCGCGGCGCCCGCCGCGGCCGTCGGCATCGCGGCGGACAGCCCTCGCTTCACGCTCACCACGACGGCGGGCGACGGCGGCGCGCAGACCGTCACGGTGCGCCTCGGCAACAACAGCGGCGACAGCGACGCGTTCGTGCAGCGCGAGGGCAGCGACATCGTCTACGTCGTCACGCGCTCCGTGGCGGAGTCCATCAACCCCGCGGTCACGGCGTTCCAGACGCCGCTTCCCGTCGACGCTGGCGCCGCGGCCGATGCCCCGGCCCCCGCGCCCGCTGCGGCCCCGTCGTTCCCTCCGCCTGGCATGGGCGGCCCCGGTGGACCGGGCGGACCCGGTGGCGGTCAGCAGATCCCGCCCGAGGTCATGGAGCAGCTTCGTCGGCAGCTCCAGCAGCGCGGCGCTGCGCCGCACTGAGCGTCCCACCGGTTGCCCTTCGCTCTCGCGGAGGGTGTAGCGTTCCCAGATGCAAATCCTTCGCGCTGCGGCGCTGTGTGCGGCCTGTCTCGTGGCTGCGTGCAGCTCCGACGACACCACCGTCGTGGTCGTCCCCGACGGTGGCACCGCGCGCGTCGACGCCGGCGCGCAGCGCATGGACGTCCCGGGTCGCTGGGACGTTCCGCCGCTGGACGTTCCCGCGCCCGACGTCGTCGCGAAGGACGTCGTCGAGGCCGGTGCGGACGTCACCGACGTTCCGACGCGGGCCCAGTACTGCGAGGGCACGGGACCGGCGCTGCAGGTCGGTCCGCCTGGGGCGTCGCGATGCGCCGGACGGCTGGCCGAGACGGTATTCCGCTACGCCATCTGCACGTGCTCGGACCTCGCGCTGGCGGGGTATCTCCGCACCGACTCCTACGACTCGTCGCGGGGCGGACCCACGGGCGAGCGGGGCGGGGCCGTGGGCGTGGACGGCAACTACACGATCGTCGGGTACAGCAACCTGGGCGACAACCTCACCATCGCTGGCGGCGCTCCGCTGTCGCTCGTCGGTGTCCACACGCTCCGCGAGGACCTCTATCTCGGCGGCTCGCTCACGGTCATCGGAACGCTCGACGTCAACCGCGACGCGCACGTGCACGGCAACGTCACGGCCCTCGGACCGTTCCACGTGCACCGCGATTTCCAGCAGCAGAACGGGTCGTTCCTGCTCGGCTCGATCACCGTCGACGGCGCGCGCTCGGACGGCATGGTGTCGTATCCGCCGCCTTGTCCGTGCGGTCCCACGGAGGTGTTCGACATCGCCGGCGCCATCGACGACGCGCGGGCGAACAACGACAACGTCGCGGGACTCTTCGACCCCACGCACTTCGACGCGGTGGTCGGGCAGCAGATCACCGTCATGCCCTGCGGTCGCTACTTCGCGAACCGCGTCGCGGGCCTCGGCGACATCGAGCTCCACGTCGACGGGCGCACGGCGCTCTTCATCGACGGCGACTTCGACCTCGGCGGGTTCTTCAACGTCGTCCTGGGGGCGCAGGGCGAGCTCGACGTCTTCATCCGCGGCAACGTGCTCGGCGCCGGGTACCTGCGCATGGGCGGATCGAGCCGCCCGTCGGGCGTGCGCATCTACATCGCCGGCGCCAACGGCTTCACGCTCCTCGGAGCGTCGCAGTTCGTCGGCAACGTCTACGCGCCCCGGGCGCCGGTCACCATCGCCGGCTACATGAACCTCCACGGCGCGATCTTCGCGCACGACCTGCACACCGGCGGCGACCTCGACGTGCACTACGACCGCACCATCGTGCACGCCGGCGACGAGTGCCCGCCGGACCCGACCCCTGCAACCTGTGCCCACTGCGGAAGCTGCCGGTCGTCGCAGGCCTGCGTCGCCGGTGCGTGCGGTCGCTGCCGCACCGACGCCGACTGCTGCGATCCGCTGGTGTGCACCGCGGCGGGCGTGTGCGACTCGGTGCCGCCGTGACCTGCTTCGCGCGGCGTGACCGCACCGGGAGTCCGCGATGACCTGTGGGATGGTGCTCGAGCTCGGCCTCGACGGCGTCGTGCGGTCCGTGCGCGCACCAGGGGCCGCCGAGCGCGTTGCCGTCGAGGGCGAGGTGCGCGTCGAGGTGCGGCTGCTCCCGCTGCTTCCCGACGGCGGGATGGCGTCGTTGCTTCGTGCTGCGCTCGGGTCCGCAGGGTGGATCGAGGGCGAAAGCGGGGGGCTGTGCCGGCCCGTCGGTGACGCCATGGCGGTCCTCGAAGCCGGCGGCACCGTCGTACGTGTGTCCCGCGTCGCCGTCGCGTCGTCGCTCCCCGGCGGGGTCGGCGGCGTCCGCGTCGAGCTCGGGGTGGAGAACGCACGCGCGTTGACCGAGGCCGAGGCCACGGTGCGCGCGGAGCTCGCGGCGGCCGTCGACGGGGTGCACCGCGAGGCGGTGATGCAGCGGGCGAGGGCGCTCGGCGATGTCGAGAGCGTGACCGAGAACGGCAGCGCCGGCGGCGGCTACGAGCTCACGGTGGTGGTGCGAGGATGAGCGCGCCCAAGGACCGTCGGACGATCACGCTGCGCTACCGCCACGACGCCGCGACGGGCGCGGTCACGCTGGTCGTCGACGTCGAGGTGCCGGACGACGAGATGCCCCACGAGCACCGTCACGAGCTGCGCGAGGTCACGGAGGAGCTCCTGGGCGTACCGTTGTCTTCGCTGCCCGACGGGACGGTGCTTCGGCTGCGCCCGCAGGCGTCGCACGGGCACGGCGAGGTGCTCGCCGAGGGCGAGGTGCGCGGCGACGAGATCGTGCCCGTGCGCGGGGTGCCTTCGCGCGCTTGACCGCGGCGCCGACGGTCCCGAGAGTGCGCGCCATGAACGCGCTGCGCGACGCCGTGGGCATCCTCCAGGAGACCAAGAACCGCTTCGAACGGCGCGTGCCGCTGGTGCCGGCGGAGGTGCGCTCGCTCGTCGCGGCGGGCATCGAGGTGCGCGTCGAGCGGTCGCCGACGCGGGCCATCACCGCCGAGGAGTTCGAGGCCGCGGGCGCGACGATGGTCGACGACGCCACCGACTGCCGCTTCATCATGGGCGTGAAGGAGGTGAAGGCCGAGCAGGTGCGTCCCGGACAGACGGTGATGTGCTTCTCGCACACCATCAAGGGCCAGGCGCACAACATGCCGCTGCTCCAGCGGTTCATCGATCAGCGCGCGACGCTCATCGACTACGAGGTGATCGTCGACGACCAGGGCGCGCGGCAGGTGGCCTTCGGGCGCTACGCCGGCCTCGCGGGCGCCCACGAGACGATCTGGACGCTCGGGCACCGGCTCGCCGCGCTCGGCGCGCCCTCGGCGCTCGCGACGCTGCGGCACGCCGTCGACTACCGCGACCTCGCGGACATGGTCGCGCACACCCGCGAGGCGCTGGCCTCGTTGCGCATCGACGGGCCCGACGCGGTCGCGCCGTTCGTCGTCGCGGTCACCGGCGAGGGCCGCGTGTCGAAGGGGGCGCTCGAGTACCTCGAGGCCGTCGGCGCCATCCCGTGCACGGTGGGCGAGGCCATCGCGCTGCGGCACGAGGCGCCGGGTGATCGCACGCTGCGGGTGCTGCACCTCCGCGACGCCGACGTCTTCGTCACCGCGGGCACGCGCCGCTTCGATTTCCAGCACTACCTCGCGCACCCCGAGCGGTACCTGAACGTCGGCGCCATGCACCTCCCGCACTGCGTAGCGCTGGTCAACGGGCTCTACTGGGACGCTCGCTTTCCGCGGCTCCTCGACGACTCGACGCTGCGGCGCATGCACGCGAACGGCACGCTCCCGACGGTGCTCGGCGACGTGGCGTGCGACATCGACGGGGGCATCGAGTGGACCGTGCTCGCGACGCAGAACGACGAGCCGGCGTTCGTGTACGACCCGGCGACGCGCGCGGCGACGGTGGGGGTCAACGGCGACGGGGTGGCGATCATGGCCGTGGACAACCTGCCATGCGCGCTGCCGCGCGACGCGAGCCTCGACTTCAGCCGGGCGCTGATCCCCTTCGTGCGCACGTTCTTCGGCGCGCGCTACCATGCGGGCGTGGACGAGCTTCCCGCGGCGCTGCAGCACGCGGTGGTGGTGGCGGGCGGGGCGCTGACGCCGCGGCACCAGGGGCTCGCACGATTTCTCCGGTGACGGCGGTCCGTTGACGAAGCCCCGGGCGCGACGCTAGACACCCGGCGCCATGAGCCAACGGACGTTCGATTCTTTCGGTGCGCGCGCAACCTTCGACGCCGGCGCGGGGCCGCTCGGCATCCACCGCCTCGACCGGCTGGAGAAGACCGGGGTGGCCTCGTCCATCGCGTCGCTGCCGGTGTCGATCCGGGTGCTGCTCGAGGCGGTGCTGCGCAACTGCGACGGCTTCGAGGTCAGCGACGAGGACGTCCGCCGCCTCGCGCGCTGGAACGCCCCGGCGCCGCAAGCCGTGGAGCTTCCGTTCAAGCCCGCGCGCGTCATCCTGCAGGATTTCACGGGCGTTCCTGTGGTGGTCGACCTCGCGGCGATGCGCGCCGCCGTGGCCCGCCTCGGCGGCGACCCGAAGCGCATCAACCCGCTCGTGCCCGTGGACCTCGTCATCGATCACTCGGTGCAGGTCGACTACTTCGGCACCGACAAGGCCGTCTCGCTGAACCTGCAGGTGGAGTTCCACCGTAACCGCGAGCGGTACCAGTTCTTGAAGTGGGGCCAAGGCGCGTTCCAGGACTTCACGGCGGTGCCGCCGGGCATGGGCATCGTTCACCAGGTGAACGTCGAGCGCCTCGCGACGGTGGTGCGCACGGGCACCGACCGCGGCGGCGCGGTGGCTTTCCCCGACACGCTCGTGGGCACCGACTCGCACACGACGATGATCAACGGCCTCGGCGTGGTGGGCTGGGGCGTCGGCGGCATCGAGGCCGAGGCGGTGATGCTCGGCCAGCCGCTGTTCATGCTGACCCCGCAGGTCATCGGCGTGCGGCTCCACGGCGAGCTCGCGCCGGGCGTCACGGCCACGGACCTCACGCTCACGCTCACCGAGGTGCTGCGCAAGAAGGGCGTCGTCGACAAGATCGTCGAGTTCTACGGACCGGCCGTCTCGCACATCGCCGTCGCCGACCGCGCCACCATCGCGAACATGGCGCCGGAGTACGGCGCGACCATGGGCTTCTTCCCCGTCGACGCTGCGACCATCGAGTTCCTGCGCCGCACCGGTCGCCCCGACGCGGTCGTGCGCACGGTGGAGCACTACACGAAGGAGCAGGGGCTCTTTCACACGGCGTCGTCGCCGGACCCGGTGTTCACCGACACGGTGTCCTTCGACCTCTCGACGGTGGTCCCGACGCTCGCCGGCCCGAAGCGCCCGCAGGACCGCGTGAGCCTGTCGCAGGTCAAGGCGACCTTCGGCAAGGCGCTCGGCGCCCCCGTGAAGGACCGCGGCTTCGGCCTGGCCGAGGGCGACCGCACCGCCGCGGTGCAGGTGACGGCGCGCGGTGAGACGACGACGCTCGGCCACGGCGCGGTGGTCATCGCCGCCATCACGAGCTGCACCAACACGTCGAACCCTTCGGTGATGATCGCCGCCGGGCTCCTCGCGCAGAAGGCCGTCGCCAAGGGCCTCAAGGTCTCGCCGGCGGTGAAGACCTCGCTCGCGCCGGGCTCCCGCGTGGTGACCGACTACCTGCGGGAGTCGGGGTCCATCGAGGCGCTCGATCAGCTCGGCTTCAACGTCGTCGGCTACGGATGCACGACGTGCATCGGCAACAGCGGACCGCTCCCGGAAGAGGTTTCGAAGCCGCTCGCGGGGTCGAACCTCGTGGCCGCGGCCGTCATCTCTGGCAACCGCAACTTCGAGGGCCGCGTGCATCCGCAGGTGAAGGCGAACTACCTCGCGTCGCCGCCGCTCGTGGTCGCCTTCGCCATCGCTGGCACCGTGGACCGCGACCTCGTCACCGAGCCCCTCGGCACGGGCTCCGACGGCGCGCCGGTGTTCCTGAAGGACGTGTGGCCCTCGGACGCCGAGGTGGCCGCCGCGGTGGAGCGCTGCATCACCCCCGCGATGTACCAGAACACTTACAAGACCGTGTATGACGGCACCGACGAGTGGCGCGCCATCCCCACCGGCGGCGGCGAGCTCTACGGCTGGGACGACGCGTCGACGTACATCCAGCACCCGCCGTTCTTCGCCGACCTCGAGCTCACGCCCGCTCCGCTGCGCCCCGTGGCCGGCGCGCGGGTGCTCGCGTTCCTCGGCGACTCGGTTACGACGGACCACATCTCGCCGGCCGGCGACATCGCCGCCGACAGCCCCGCGGGCCGGTACCTCCAGTCGCTCGGCGTCGCCAAGGTCGACTTCAACTCGTACGGATCGCGCCGCGGCAACGACCGGGTGATGGTGCGCGGAAAGTTCGCGAACATACGCCTCAAGAACCTGCTCGTTCCCGGCGTCGAGGGCGGCGTGACGACGCACCTTCCGAGCGGCGATCGCCTCGCGATCTTCGACGCGGCGGAGCGCTACCGCGCCGACGGCGTGCCGCTCATCGTCATCGCGGGCAAGGAGTACGGAACGGGCTCGTCGCGCGACTGGGCCGCGAAGGGCACGCTGCTGCTCGGCGTGCGTGCGGTCATCGCCGAGAGCTTCGAGCGCATCCACCGCGCGAACCTCGTGGGCATGGGCGTGCTTCCGCTGGTGTTCCGCGAGGGCGAGAACGCCGAGTCGCTCGGGCTCACGGGCCGCGAGACGTTCACCATCGAGGGCATCGACGACACGATCACCGCCCGCAAGGCGCTCACCGTCGTCGCGACCCGCGAGGACGGCACGACGCTCACGTTCAGCGCCATCGCGCGCCTCGATACCCCCGTCGACGTTCTCTATTACAAGAACGGCGGCATCCTTCAGACGGTGCTTCGCAACCTCGTGAAGCAGGGCTGAGCGCCGCGGGGCGATGCCCTCACGCGGGCACGGGCTCGCGCGGGGGCATCGACTCGCTGAAGCGCTCGTGGTCCACCGGCGCGATCTTCTCGAAATCGGGGACCAGCGCCCCGCCGGTCCAGCGGTGCAGGCCGCCCCGCAGCGTGTCGTTCTCGGCGCGCAGCCAGATCACGGGCTTGCCGCGCGGATCCACCGGCACGCTGCACTCCAGGTCGCGATACGCCGCGGACCACGTCCCCGAGTTGCCGAAGAAGACGCCGCCGCGCCAGCGGCCGTAGGGGATGTGCGTGTGGCCGAAGACCACCGCGCGCAGACGGTAGATGCTCGCGATGGTCTCGGCGCGCAGCGCGATGAGGCGGTAGTTGTCGTCGAGGGTGATCTTCGGCGTCGCGAGCTCGTACGCCGCGAAGAGCAGCGGGAGCCCGATGGCGATGCCCACCGCCGTGCGGTTGCGCACCAGCGCCGGCGTCGCGATGGCCAGCGCCGAGAGCGCGCCGAGGGTCATGCGATCGAGCCAGAATTCACGCACGACGCGGTGGAACGACTCCTCCGCGGGGGCCTCGAAGAGGGCGTGGTGCTGGGCGACGTCGGCCTCGTCGCAGCCCGACTCGCGCGCGGCGGCGACGATGTCCTTCTGGCCACGATCGGGCGAGCCGCGGTCGCGCTCCGTGGCCACCCGGGCGGCGATGGTCCAGGCGCCCTTGAACCAGGTCATCGCGAGCGAGTGGTCGCTGAACAGGTAGTGCTTCGACCAGTGCTCCAGGTACTCCGTGAGCCCCATCAGGAACGACCCGTCGACGTGGGGGTTCAAGAACCCCAGCCGCGACCCGAGGAGCCGGAACGCCATGGAGCCCACGGTGGCGTGGATCTCGCGGTCCTTGCCGCGCTCCGGCGGGAGGAACGGCGCCATCGGGTACCGGAACGAGCAGTACGTGTCGTACTGGTTGCCGTGCTCGACGTGGATGCCGTCGGGGCCCTGCCAGAACCAGGCGCGAAAGAGCACCGCGTCGCCGAAGCGCACGTGCCCCGCGGCGGTCGCGAGGCGCTCCCGCAGGCGCGCGCGCAGCCCCGGAAAGCCAAGCTGCGGGTCGTGGTTGCCGGAGACGAAGACGATGCGATGCCCGCGGCGCAGCACTTGCGCGAGCGCGCCGACGTACCCCTCGTGGTCGTCGAGGATCCGATCGAGGAGCGCCACTGCCACGGGCTCGGTGCGCGGGAGGTCCTCGAACTGGGCCTTGCCGTTCATGACGCGGCCGGCGTCGAAGTCGAAGAGGTCTCCGTTGAACACCAGGTCCAGCGAGTCTTCGGCTCCGATGGCGTCGGTGAGCAGATGGTCGACGAGGGCCGCGAACTCGCCGTCTGGAAAGTACGGGCTCTGGCGCCAGCGCATCCAGAGGTCGTCGCCGGGGACTCCCTCGCACAGGTGCACGTCGGAGATGACCACGGTGTGGCGCACGCACCCACCAGTGTGACCGATTTTGCCGCGGCGGGGGGAGTGAACGGCAGGCGCGCAGCCCGCGTTGCGCCGCGCGAGTCGTGCTAGAACCGCTGCCGCGAAAGAGGTTCCCGGGAATGGCGCAGGAATTCGTTCTCCAGATGCTCGACGTCCGAAAGGTGCACCCCCCGAAGAAGGAGGTGCTCAAGGGCATGACCCTCGCGTTCCTGCCGGGCGCCAAGATCGGCGTGCTCGGCTCCAACGGGTCGGGCAAGAGCTCGCTGCTGCGCATCATGGCCGGCGTCGACAAGGAGTTCACCGGCGACGTCCTCCGCGCGAAGAACCTGCGCTTCGGGTTCCTGCAGCAGGAGCCGTCGCTCGACCCCAAGGTCGACGTGCGCGGCAACGTCGAGCAGGGCGTCGCCGAGACGCGGGCGCTCCTCGCGCGCTTCGAAGAGCTGTCCATGAAGCTCGGCGAGTCGATGCCCGAGAAGCAGTACGACAAGGTGATGGAGGAGTTCACCCGCGCCCAGGAGGCCATCGACGCCGTCGACGGGTGGAACCTCGACCGGCACGTCGAGGTGGCCATGGACGCGCTGCGGCTCCCGCCTGGCGACGCCGACGTGACGAAGCTGTCGGGAGGCGAGCGGCGCCGCGTGGCGCTGTGTCGCCTGCTCCTCGAGAAGCCCGACGTGCTCCTCCTCGACGAGCCGACGAACCACCTCGACGCCGAGAGCGTCGACTGGCTCGAGCAGCACCTGCACGCGTTCCCGGGCACGGTCATCGCGGTGACCCACGACCGGTACTTCCTCGACAACGTCGCCGGCTGGATCCTCGAGCTGGACCGCGGCGAGGGGCATCCGTTCAAGGGCAACTACACGAGCTGGCTCGAGCAGAAGCAGGCGCGGCTCGCCCTCGAGGAGAAGCAGGAGAGCGCGCGGCGCCGCACGTTGGCGCGGGAGCTCGAGTGGGTGCGGCTCTCGCCGCGGGCGCGGCAGGCCAAGAGCAAGGCGCGTCTGGCCGCCTACGAGGCCATGGCCTCGGACGCGGGCGCCGACAAGGTGAACCAGTCGGAGCTTCAGATCCCGCCGGGGCCGCGTCTCGGCGACCTCGTCATCGAGGTGCGCGGCGCGCGCAAGGGCTTCGGCGACCGCGTGCTCATCGACGGCCTCTCCTTCGACCTGCCGAAGAACGGCATCGTCGGCATCATCGGCCCCAACGGCGTCGGCAAGACGACGCTCTTCAAGATGCTCGCGGGCGTCGAGACGCCCGATGGCGGAACGATCCGCTTCGGCGACAACACGCTGATCAGCTACGTCGACCAGTCGCGCGACGCGCTGAACGCCGACAGCAACGTCTGGCAGGAGATCTCCGAGGGCAAGGACGTCATCGACATCGGCAAGCGCTCGATCCCGTCGCGCGCCTACGTGTCGGGCTTCGCGTTCCGCGGGAGCGACCAGCAGAAGCGCGTGGGCGATCTGTCCGGCGGCGAGCGCAACCGCGTGCACCTCGCGAAGCTGCTCAAGAAGGGCGGCAACGTGCTGCTCCTCGACGAGCCGACGAACGACCTCGACGTCGACACGCTGCGCGCCCTCGAGGACGCCCTCGTCGACTTCGCGGGATGCGTGCTGGTGATCTCGCACGACCGGTGGTTCCTCGATCGCATCGCGACGCACATGCTCGCGTTCGAGGGCGACAGCCGGGTGGTGTTCTTCGAGGGCAACTACCACGACTACGAGGCCGACCGCGTGAAGCGCCTCGGGGCCGAGGCCGCGCGGCCGACCCGCGTGAAGTTCAAGCGGCTGGCGTAGCGCGATGGAGCTCGCGCGACGAGAAGACCGGGCGCTGCTGGCTGCGGTCCGGGACAAGGGCTACACGCCGCGGCATGCGGACGTGGACGCCCTCGTGGCGCTGCTCGCCGTCGCCGACGACGACACCGCGGACGATGTGCAACGCGCGCTGCTCGCGCACCCCGAGGAGACCCTCGACCGGGCCATGGAGCGCTTCAGCGGATCGCGCCCGCCGATGCGTTCGCGGGTCGTGCGCCTCGTGGGACGGCTCGGCGGCACGTCGTCGCTGGCCTCGCGGGCCGGTGACGTCGGCGCGTGGCTTCTCGGCCGCCTCGACGACGAGGACCCGAAGACCCGGCGGCACGCTGCACAGGCTCTCCCGCGATGGGGCGTGCGCGGCGCCGAGGAGGCTCTCCTCGCTGCGTGGGAGAAGGAGTCGCGGGTGGAGCACCGCGTGACCATCGCGCAGTCGCTGGGCAAGGTCGGCGGCGTGCGGGCGAGGTCGCTGTTGCGCAGCGTGGCGAGCAGCGACGCGCGGCTCCAGAAGGCCATCGAGCAGGCGGCGCTGATGGTCGAGCGCACGCTGCACCGCGGCGTCGACGGCACCGTCGAGATGAGCGGCACCCCGCGGGCGGCGGCCACCATGGAGCTCGGCTGCAAGCGCGGCCTCGAGAAGCTCCTGGCGTCGGAGTTCGACGCGTCCTGGGGCGCGACGGTGATCGGGCCGGGCCGCGTGCGCGTGATGCTCAGCGGGCCCCTCGAGACGATCTATCGCGCGCGGATCTTCCGCACGGCGGCGTTCGTGGTCCCGCCGGTGCCGAAGCTGCCGGGGGCCGACGTGGCCGACGCCGTCGTCGCGTCGGTGCTGTCGCCCGGGTCCATGCGGCTCTTCGAGAGCTTCATGCTGCGCACCGTGCGTTACCGGCTCGAGTGGGCCGAGGGCGGGCACCGCAAGGCGCTGACCTGGAAGTGCGTGTCGCGCATCTCCGAGCTGTGCCCGGCGCCCGTGAACGATCCGAGGGACAGCGCGTGGGACATCATCGTCCACGAGAGCGCCGACCGCGTGCAGGTGCACCTGCGCCCGCGGAAGATGGTCGATCCGCGCTTCAGCTACCGGCGCGCCGAGGTTCCGGCGGCGTCGCATCCGACCATCGCCGCGGCCCTCGCGCGGGTCGCCGGCGCGTCGGCCGACGACGTCGTGTGGGATCCCTTCGTGGGCTCGGGCCTCGAGCTCGCAGAGCGCGCACGGCTCGGCGCGTATGCGCGCATGGAGGGGCGCGACCTCGACGCCGTCGCGCTGGCCGCGGCGCAGAAGAACCTCGGGCACGTCTCGCGGCTCTCCCTCGTGCAGGGAGACGCGCTGGACCCCGCGCCGGCGGGAGTTTCGTTGATCCTCACGAACCCGCCGCTGGGGCATCGCGTGGGCTTCGGACGGGAGCTCCCGGCGATGCTCGAGCGCTTCGTCGCCCACGCTGCGCGCGCGCTGGTGCCGGGGGGGCGCATGGTGTGGCTCAGCCCCATGGACCGCTCGGTGCGCGAGGCCGGCGAGCGCGCGGGGCTGCGACTGACCATGCGCCAGCGCGTGGACCTCGGCGGCCTCGAGGCCGAGCTTCAGCGCCTCGAGCGCCCGCTCCGCGGATGAGCGGGAGCGCCGGGCCGATGCGCCGCCGTGTGCCTGCGTTGCTCTGCGTATCCGCCGTGCCGATGCTCGCGGCGTGCGGTGCGTCGACGGTGCCGACGGTCGTGCGGACTCCCGTCGAAGCGTCTACGCCGACGCTGGGACCGGTGCCGGCGCTGGCCGCCCGCGTCGACCGCGTGAGGGCGGTGTTCCGCGAGCGCGGGGCGTCGCCCTTCGCAGAGTCGCCGGTGGTGTTCCTGCGCCCCGGAGAGGCTCGCGGCGTGTCGTGGAGCGTCGATCGTGCGCGCTGTGTGGGCGTCACGGCGGTCGGCCTGGACGACGTCGGTCCGCTCGAGCTTCGCGTGCTCTCGGGCGATGGTGCGGAGGTCGCGCGCGACGCCCAACCCTCGGGGCATCCGTACGTGCGCGTCTGCGCCCCGGGCGCCGGTCGGTACTTCTCCCAGGTGTCGGCGGGACCCGGCGGGGGCGAGGTCGCGGTGCTCGCGATGGCCGATGGACCGATCGTCGCGCCACCCGTCGCCGAGGCGCTGCACGATCGCCCGCGGGGCGTTTCCAACGGCGGGCGTACGTCGCATGCGGTCACCGGGCGCGACCCGGCGGTGCTGCCCCCGGCCGAGGCCATCGAGCGCGTGCTGACGGGCTACGAGGGGCGCGGCTTTCGGCGCATCGGCGGCGTCGTCAGCGGAAACATGCCGCGGGGCCGCAGCGAGCAGCACCCGTGGGCCCTCGACGGCGGGCGGTGCTACCTGGCCGTCGCGCTGGGAAGCGAGCGCGTCGAGGACCTCGACCTCGTGATCCATGGCCCGCGCGGCAACACGGTCGCGCAGGACGTCGCCGTCGACGCTCGTCCGCGGGTTGCGTTCTGCGCGCCGGAGACGGGCGCTCACGCGGTGGAGGTGCGCCTCTTCGCGGGCTCCGGCGAGTGGTCCGTGGCGGTGCTCGAGATGCCGCGCTCGCAGACGGCCATCGAGGGCGCGGAGATCCCCGAGGAGCTTCGCGCCCCGGTGGCGCTCGTCGATGCCGATGCCCACGAGACCGGGTGGTCCGTGTCCATGGCGCCGTGGCGAGGCGCTGCGTGGCTGGGCGCCGAGCTCCGGCGGCCGGTGCTGCTGCGCGCGGGGAGCTGCTACCGCTTCGCCGCGGTCACGGAGGCGTCGCTGCCCATCATCGACCTGTGGCTCGCGCGTGCCGACGGGGCCGTGCTCTCGACCTTCGCCGGAGCGCGTCCGCCGTCCGAGGTGTACGCGTGCGCGACGGCGAACACGCGAGCGGTCCTTCATGCGCGCGCGGGCGGCGGCCGGGGTTCCTTCGTGGTCTGGGGTTACCGACAGGAGTCCGGTCGATGAGCGCTTTGCGCGGTGTGGCAGGGGCGATGGTGGTGGTCGCGGGGTGCGCAACGCCGCAGCGCCCGACGGCGGCGTCGACGGTCCCGGCGACGGCGGCGGTCGACGAGGTGCTCGCAGGGCGCGTCGACGAGCTGCGGCAGCGCCTCGGAGCCGTCGGAGCGCGCTTCGAGGCCGTCGTCGCCCGTGGGTTTCTGGCGCCGCACGGACACGTCACGCACCCCATCGCCCTCGAGGCCGGCGCCTGCGTGACCGTCGTCGCGCTGGCTTCGGGCACGATCCGCGACCTCGATGCGCACGTGTACGCACCCGACGGAGACCTCGTCGTCGAGGACGTCGAGGTCGACGCCCACCCGACGGTGCAGCTCTGCGCGACCGAGGCGCGGCGCGTGTATCACCTCGTCGAGGCCTTCGAGGGCCAGGGTGCGTACGCGATCGCGCTCTTCCGCAGCGACCGCGGCGCCCTCGAGGGCATCGCGCACGCCATGGGCGGACGCCCGGGCGTATCGACCGGCGCGGCGGGCGGCGGCGCGGCCGTCGAGAGGCGCGTGGCGGCGCTCCGCGATGGCATCGCGCGGCGTGGTTTTCAGGCCTATGGGGAGCCGCGGCGCGTCGATTTCGCCGGTGCCGGGACCGTGACGCTCCCGCTCCAGGTGACGCCCGATCGCTGCTACACGGTGGCCGCGTTCTCCGACGGCGAAGCAGCGCCTGCGTCGCTGCAGATCCTCGACGGCGACCTCGAGGAGATCGCGCGGGACGAGCGCGGCGGCGGCGATCCCTCGGCGCAGTTCTGCCCGCTCGCCGACGCGCCGCTGTCCGTGCGGCTCACGCGCGGGGCCGGGGCTGGAGCGCTGGTGCTGCACGCGTTCAGCGCCGACGCGGCGGCCATCGGCGGCGACGGGAGCCTGTGGCTCGGCGTGCGACGAAGCGTCGGGGACTCCTTGCCATTGGACGCCGCCTGGACGCGTGTGCGCGAGCTTCTCGGGCAGGTCGCTCCGTCGGCGCTCGCGGCGCCGGTGCAGTCGCACGCCCTCACGCTGGAGCCCGGCCAGGTGGAGCAGTTCGACGTGCCGGTGGACGCCGCGCATTGCCTCTTCGCCGTGGCGGGCGGTGCGCCACGGGTGCAGCGCGTGCGGCTCGAGGCGCTCTCGGGCCGCGAAGGGGCCGTCGTTCCGGGCGTGCAGCGCGGTGGCATCGCGGCGGTCGCGCAGTGCGGCGAGGGTGCGCGCACGGTGTCCGTTCGCGCGTTCGCGGAGCACGGCACCGGCGAGGTCGGCGTGCGTGTGATCTCCGCGGAGCGCGCGGCGTGGATGCGCGGCGCCGATGCCGACGCCGCAGCGACGGCGTTCGCCCTCGGTGCGTTGGCGCCCACGTCACTGGTGACGACCGCGACGGTGGCCCCGGGAGGGGTCATCGCCCTCGACGTCGAGCGGACGGCGGATCGCTGCGCGAGCGTGGCCTTCGCGGCGGGCTCTTCGGACGTCGTGGAGCTCGTCATGCGGCGCTCCGACGGAACGGTCGCTGCGCAGTCCGACGGCGTCTCTTCGGCGTCGCTGCGTCGCTGCGGACCGGAGGCCGAGCGGATGCACGTCGAGGTCCGCGTGACCCCGTCCGTCGCGCGCGAAGTTCACGGTGTGTGGGTGGCGTATGAACCGATGCATGCGCCGGCGCAGTGAGATCGTCCTCGCGCTGACCTGCGGCTGCGCCACGACGCCCGCCGTGCCGGTCGCGCACCCGAGGGCGGTGCCGCCGGGCGTGGCTCCGATGGCGTTCGTGTCGGCCGCGCTCGAACGCGATCTGCCGGCCTTCGTCGACACGTTGTCGACGCAGGGCCGCGACGGCTATCGACGGCTTCGACTGGGATCGGAGCAGATGGAGGGCTGGCTCGGTCCCGACGCCCTCACGCGGCAGCGCAACACGCTCGTCGGCATCGTTCCTTCAGCGAACGACCGGCGGTGGACGGCGTGGCGTCGCTGGGGCGGGAGCACCGTCGCGGGCTGGTGCGCGCGGGGCGTGCGCGTCGCCGAGCGCGACGGCGCCGAGGGCTTCACCACCCGCACCGTGGTCATCGACCGGCTCCTCGTCGTCGGCGTTCGCGACGGCGCGACCTGGGCTGCGTGGACCGAAGGGCTGGTGCTCGAGCAGGGCGGCTGGCGCCTCGCGCCGTGGGTACCCCACGCGGCCTCCGTCGAAGCGCCGCGCCGCGCCCACCCCGACGTCGACCTGTGGGACTGCGACCTCGCGCGGCGGCCCGCTACTTCAGCTCCGCCGCCTGGCGGATGAAATCCTCGATGACCTGCGACAGGTCGCTCGAGATGTCGGCATCGGCGATGGGGAGCAGCGTGCTGCGTCGCGACCGCCCCATGGCGCCGCCGCTGTTCTCGCGGGTCATCAGCGCGAGCACGTGCAGGCGCACCTCGTGCCCCTCGCGCATCGCGCGACCGCGCTGACCGTCCGACATCCCGAGCGCGAGGGCGCGCAGCAGCGCCTTGCTCTGCGCCGGATCGTCACAGCCGGCCTGCGCCAGCGACGCGGCGGCCCGCGGGTCGACGCCGCGCGCGCCAGACAGGTAGCCCATGAGGTATTGCGAGTGGAGGTTCAGAGCCACGGGTTTTCCGGGACCGTTGGGGGGGGGGGAGGGTGCGAGGAGCGGGAGTTGAACCCGCACGCCGTGAGGCACCGGATCCTAAGTCCGGCGCGTCTGCCAATTCCGCCATCCTCGCGTGCGGGAGCCTGCGCGTGCTTCTACCAGAGGCAACCGCCGCCGTCATCGCCTCGCTGCCTCCGCGGCGATCCCCTTCGCTCACGGGATTCTGGTAAGACGTGCGCCCCATGTCGGCGGAGACAGAAGAACCAGGGCAGCCTCGCGACCCCGAAACGGCAGCGGAATCCGCGCCCGTCGAGCCTGTGACGGAGGCCGTCGCAGCGTCTCCGGCGCTGGTCGCGACGGCGTCGCCGAGGGGAGACGCACGCCGTCCGACGGTGGTCGACGCGGTGCTCGCGGTCGTCGGCATCGGCGGCCTCGCGGGGCTCATGCTGCACGCCGGGCACGCGCGCGCCGGCGTCCCGCTGGGCATCTTGCTGGCCTTCGTCGCCGTGACGGGACTCCTCGGGCTGCTGGGTGACTCGCCGCTGCGGCTTCGCGGCGACGAGCGCACGGTGACCACGGAGACCGAGCGCGGCCCGATCTGGAAGCGTGAAGGCTTCTGGGTCGTGGTCTTCGCCGGGCTCCTCTACCTGCCCATGGCCGGCGCCTACGGCCTCTGGGATCCGTGGGAGACGCACTACTCCGAGGTCGCCCGGGAGATCCTCTCGCGCGACGATTGGATCACCACCTGGTGGGGCCAGGAGGGCTGGTTCATGTCCAAGCCGATCCTCATCTTCTGGATGAGCGCCATCGGCATGGGCGTCGGCTCGCTCTTCGGCCTCCGCGTCGGTCCCGACGGCGGGCCGCAGTTCCAGGAGTGGTGCATCCGCGTGCCCATCGCGCTGCTCGCCATCGCCGCGCTCTGGGCCTTGTACCGCGCCGTCGCCAGCGCCTTCGGGCGGCGCGCGGGCATGCTCGTGGCGTTCGTCCTCGCGACGATGCCGCACTGGTTCTTCCTCGCGCACCAGGCGATGACCGACATGCCCTTCGTGGGCCCGCTGGTGCTCGCCGTGGCGTCGCTGATGCTCGCCATCACCGCCGGCGACAAGGTCGCGGAGCCGTACCGCGTCACCGTCTTCGGTCGCAGCTTCCGCTGGTCGCACTGGCACACCACCATCGGCCTGCTGCTGATCCTGGCGCTGCCGCAGATCATGTACCTCGTGACCCGCGCGATGGTCGTGTCGTGCCCCGAGGACGCGCGCATGGCGCAGTGCGACGAGATGCTGCGCGCGAACCGCATCGGCCGCATGCAGTTCCCGGTGGAGACGTACTTCTACGGCTCCGCGGGCAACAGCGCCGACACCCTCGAGCACAGCGTCCCCGGCTCGCCGAAGTGGGAGCGCCTGCTCAACGTCGTCCCGTTCTTCCCGTCGGTGGTGCAGGGCCTGCTCTGGATCGTCCTCGGCGGCATCGCGCTCCTCGTGCTGCGCCGCGAGCGCCGCCTGCGCGACCTTCACTTCATCCTCTTCTACGTGTGGTGCGCGGTGTCGACGATGGGCAAGGGCCCCGCCGGCCTCGCCATCCCCGGTGCCATCGCCGCGGCGTACCTCGTGGTGTCCCGCGAGTGGGGGCTCGTCCGTCGTGCGCGGCCGTTCACCGGGCTGCTCGTCTTCCTCGTCGTAGCGATGCCCTGGTACGTCGCGATCCTCGGGCGCCTCGGCAACGAGTTCTTCGATCGCTTCGTCGTGCACGACATCATCAACCGCACGATGGTCGGCGTGCACGGCGACACCGGGTCCGTGCGCTACTTCATCTGGCAGCTCGGCTACGCCATGTTCCCGTGGTCGGGCCTCGTGCCGGTGGCGCTCCTCGGTTGGCGCCAGGTGGTGCCGCCGGGCTCCACCCCGGAGCAGCGCGCCGTGGCCCGCATCGGCGTGCTCTGGTTCGTGCTGTCGTTCGTGCTCTTCAGCGCGATGATCACGAAGTTCCACCACTACATCTTCCCCGCCGTACCGGGCGCTGCGGTGATGGTGGGCCTGCTCCTCGAGCGGCTCCTCGGCTCTTCGGCGGTGGGCCGCGCGCGCAACCCGGCGGCGTCCATCGCGGCGCTCGTGGGCGGCGTGCTCTCGCTCGTCGTGGGCATCGCGAGCTTCACCGGCTCCGCACGAGGCGTGATCCCGCGCTCTGCCGAAGGGACGCCCCTTCCTGCGTCGCCGGGCCTCGGCGTCGCGCTGTGCATCGTCGCGGCCGGTCTCCTCGCCGTGGCCTGGTATTTCGGCCGTGAGCCCGGCGTCGTCTCCGAGGACGAGAACCCCGCTCCAGGCAGCGAGGCCGCGTACCGGGCCGCGGGCCTCGGGGCCATGGCCGTCGCCGCCGCTGCCATCGTGGCCTTCGTCGCGCGCGACCTGCAGTACGACGGACCGTCGCATCCGCCGGGCTACCAGCGCCTGCTGCAGCTCTTCACGTACCAGTACGAGCGCCTCTGGCCGTCCCGGTCGTTCAACTACCACGCGATCCTCGTGGGCTTCGGCGCGGCGGCGGTCATCGCGTGCGCGGCGCTGGCGGTGCATCGGGCGCGGGTCTTCGCGGCGCGGGCGATGGTGGCCGTGGGCTTCCTCTTCGCGATGTGGGCGCTCGACTTCTACATGGTCGACGTGTCGCGGCACTGGTCGCAGCGCTCGCTCTTCGAGCGGTACTACGCGCTCCGCCATGCCCGCACCGACGGCGACCTCGAGGGCGAGGACGCCCGCTACGACCACGACGCGATCGGCGCTTACCAGATGAACTGGAAGGGCGAGAACTTCTACACCGGCGGGCGCTGCGCGATGCTCGACTGCGGCGACCTTCCGTTCTGCTCGAACCACCTGCGGCAGTGGCTCGACCACCACCGTGGGCAGCACCTGTTCTTCGTCAGCGAGCGCTCGCACGGCGCCAACGTCGTGTCGACGGTGACCTCCGCAGGAGGCACCGCCCGCGAGCTCACCGACGAGTGGGACCAGAACAAGTTCGTGCTCGTCGAGGCGACCGCCGGCAACGGCCGTCCCGAAGCCGCCGCGCACTGAGGAACCAACCGATGGCCGATCCCGTCACCGAACGGACCGCGACGCAGGCTCCCATGGACCATCGTCGCCGCGACCTCGCGCTGACGGCGCTGCCGCTCGCGCTCTTCGCGGGGCTGCTGCGCTGGCCGGGGCATTTCCCCGCGGGGGCCTGGGTGGGCCTCGCGATGGTCCTCGCCGCGACGCTGGGCATTCTCGGGTTGCTCGGCGACTCACCGCTCGACGTTCGTGGCGACGAGCGCGAGCCCGACGCCGACGCTACGCCGTGGTGGCGCCGCCCGGGCTGGCTCGTCGTGTTGGTGGCGGGCGGGCTCTATCTCCCCCTCGCGGGCGCCTTCGGGCTCTGGGACCCGTGGGAGACGCACTACTCCGAGGTGGCGCGGGAGATCCTCTCGCGCGACGACTGGATCACGCTCTGGTGGGCGCAGGAGGGCTGGTTCGTCTCGAAGCCCATCCTCATCTTCTGGATGAGCGCCCTCGGCATGCTCTTCGGCGCGCCCTTCGGCGTGCGCTTCGAGGCCGACGCGGGGCCCAACCTCCAAGAGTGGTTCATCCGCGTTCCCATCTGCGCGCTCGCCATCGGCGCGGTGTGGGCGGTCTTCCGCGCGGTGTCGCGTGCCTGGGGACCGCGTGCGGGGCTCCTCGCAGCGCTCGTGCTCGCGACGATGCCGCAGTGGTTCTTTCTCGCGCACCAGGCGATGACCGACATGCCCTTCGTCGCGACGCTCACGCTCGCGCTGTGCATGTTCACCCTCGCGGTGCTGGCGCCCTCCGACGAGCAGACCGTCGCGCGCCTCGTCCGCATCGGACCGCTGACGCTGCGGGTGTCGCTGTGGCACCTGACCGTGGGCCTCGTGCTCGTGCTCGCGCTGCCGCAGATCGGGTACCTGCTCACCCGTCCGCTGGCGGCGGGGTGCGGCGGCGACGCGACGGAGCAATGCACCCGCATGCTCCACGCCAACCGCATCGGCGGGATGCAGTTCCCGGTGGAGACGTTCTTCTCGGGCTCGGCGGGCAACTCCGCGGCGACGGCGGCGGCGAGCGTGCCGGGGTCGCCGGCGTGGGAGCGCGTCGCGAGCGCGGTGCCGTTCTTCCCTTCGGTGTTGCAGGGTGCGCTGTGGTGCGGCGTGCTCGCGTGGGCGCTCCAGTCCGTGCGCCGCGAGCGCTCGCTGCGAGGTCTCTACTTCGCGCTGTTCTACGTGTGGTGCGCGGTGTCCACGATGGGCAAGGGACCCGCGGGGCTCGCGATCCCCGGAGCCGTCGCGCTGCTGCACTTCGCGGCGTCGGGTCGCTGGCGCGAGCTGAAGGAGATCCGCCTCGGCGCGGGCATCCTGCTGTTCCTCGTCGTGGGCATGCCCTGGTACGTCGCCATCACCGGGCGCCTCGGCAACGAATTCATCCAGCGCTTCATCGTCCACGACATCATCAACCGCACCGTGCTCGGCGTGCACGGCGACACCGGCTCCGTGCGGTACTTCGTGTGGCAGCTGGGCTACGCGATGTTCCCGTGGTCGGGCCTCGTACCCGCGGCCCTCGTCGCGGGCCGCTCCGTGCTCGGAACGTCGTCGACGCAAGGCCAGCGCGACGTCGCGCGCATCGGCCTGCTGTGGTTCGCCGTGTCCTTCGTGCTCTTCAGCGCGATGATCACGAAGTTCCACCACTACATCTTCCCGGCGCTGCCCGGCGCTGCGGTGCTCGTGGGGCTGCTCCTCGAGCGCTTCCTGGCGTCGAACCGCGACGCCGACGGTTCACCCCCAGACGTCTGGGGGGCGCGCATCGCCGGCGTGGTGCTCTCGGTGCTCGGCGTCGCGCGCATGGCCGGATCCTGGAGCGGTCGCCTCGATGGACATGGCGTCGCCGCGCCGGCGAACCCGGTGCTCGGTGGCGTGCTTCTCGCGCTCGGCGTCGGAGCCCTCGGGTACGCATGGTGGCGCGCGCCGCGTACGGGCAACGCCGATCGCTGGGACACGATGCTCGGGGCCTTCGGCGTCGTCGGCGCCCTGGTGACCACGCTCGTCGCGCGGGACCTGTGCACGCGGCGGAGCGTCCCGCCGGGCAGCGAGCGGTTCATCCACCTGTTCGTCTACAACTACGACCGGGCGTGGCCGCTGCGCTTCCTCGACTTCTCGCCGATGCTCCTCGGCTTCTCCGTCGTGGCCGTGGCGTGCCTCGCGCTGCTCGCCGTGGCGCCGCTCCGCGCGTCGATGGTGGCCGCGCTGGTCACCGTCGCCGTGTTCTTCGCGGGCTGGTCCCTCGACGGCTACATGATGGCGGTGACGCCGCACTGGTCGCAGCGCGGGCTCATGGAGCGCTACTACGCGCGGCGCCACCCCGCGACCGGCGGCATGTTCCGCTTCGACCCGTTGATCGCGCACCAGATGAACTGGAAGGGCGAGAACTTCTACACAGGCAACCACCTCGTCGTGGAGGAGTGCGGGCTGAAGTACTGCAGCGGCACCACCAACGAGTGGATGCGCGCGCACCCGGGAATCCGCGCGTTCTTCATCACCGAGCACTCGCGCGTGCAGGGGCTGCTCGGACAGATCCGGCAGCAGGGCGGTAACGGCAGCGAGATCAGCACCGAGGCCGACGACAACAAGTTCGTGCTCGTCGAAGCCACGCTCGGACCGCGCGCGACGCCGTGAGCCCCTCCGTCGACGCCCACGTCGACGCGCTGCGCGCGGCCCTCGAGCGCGCACCGGGCTTCGCGGGCGAGTCCCCCGAACGCGTCGACGTCGTCGTGTCCGAACTGCGGCCCTTCGTCGAGGCGGCGCACCGATGCCGCGCGGCGCCTCCGACGGACCCGAGCTGGAGCGAGGCGCGCTCCCTCGCGCTGCTGTTTGCGTACCGCCTCGGCGACCAGGGCTACGCCGCGGGCGCCGTGACCGACGCGCTCCTAGCGTGGCGCGATGCCGCGGGCGAGGCTGCCGTGCTCGACCGGCTGCTCCCGCTGCTCCTCGACGGCTATGCGCGCGGCCGCGAGGATCGAGCACGCGCGTCGGCGGCGTCGCGTGCGGCGGCAGCAGCGCCGGTCTTCGAAGCCTCGCCGCGCCGGTGGGTCGCTTCGGGATTCGGTGCCGCGGACGCCGACGGCGCGCGCGACATCGTCTCGCGTACGTCCGTGCGGCTGCTTCGTCAGGACGCCGAGGCGGTGATGCTCGACCTCGCCGCGTCGGTGCCCGACGATCCGTCGGTGTTGCTCGAGGCGGTGGCGCTCGAGCGCGACGCGCAGAGCCTCGGCGTGCGCTTCGTGCTCGCGGCGTCGGCCGAGACGCTGACGCGGCTGCGCGACGCCGGGTGGACGCCCGCGGCCGACACCGAGGTGCTGCCGACGACCGCGGCGGCGCTGCGATCGGCGCAATGGTCCGGCGGGGCCGCGCGCGTCGCCGTGGGCTGGGTCGCGGCGCGCCTCGGCGTCTGAGAAGCGCTGAGCGTCGGAAATTCCCGGCCCGTCGTGGCGAGGAGTAACGCTCGGGCCATGAGCGTGATCGTCCAGAAGTACGGCGGTTCGTCCGTCGCAGACCTGACGCGCATCGGCCGCGTGGCCGACCGTGTCGCGGCCGCGCGCCGCGAGGGCGATCAGGTGGTGGTGGTCGTCAGCGCCATGGGAAAGACGACGGATCAGCTCCTCGCCATGGCCCGCGAGGTCAGCGCAACGCCGCCGCGGCGCGAGCTCGACATGCTCCTGTCCGTGGGCGAGCGCATCACCATGGCCCTTCTCGCCATCGCCCTGCAGCGCCGCGGCGAGGACGCCATCTCCTTCACCGGATCGCAGAGCGGCATCCTCACCAATGACCGGCACTTCGACGCCCGCATCATCGAGGTGCGCCCGTTCCGCATCGAGGACGAGCTCGCGCGTGGGCGCGTGGTCATCGTCGCCGGCTACCAGGGCATGTCGTACCGCCGCGAGATCACGACGCTCGGCAGGGGTGGCAGCGACACCACCGCCGTCGCCCTCGCGGCCGCGCTGCGCGCCGACCGCTGCGAGATCTACTCCGACGTCGACGGCGTCTACACCGCCGATCCACGCGTGGTGACGGGCGCCGTCCACCTGCCCGCGATCGGCTACACGGAGCTGCAGGAGATGGCCGAGGCCGGGGCGAAGGTGCTCAACGCCGAGGCTGTCGCCTTCGCGAAGCGCGAGCGCATCGAGATCCACGCGCGCCGCACCGACGACGCTCCCGGGGACCCCAAGGCACGGGAGACCATCGTCCGCGCCGACGTCGCGCCGGCCCCGCAGCGCGTGCGGGCGGTGGCTGGCGACGTGAACGTGGCGTGGCTCCGAGGCCCCGGCGATGCCCTCGCGTTGCTCGACGTAGCCGAGGCGCAGGGCGTTCCGCTTCGCTCCGTGGAGGCCGCAGGGGGCTCGGTGCAGGCGTGGGTGTCGCTGCCGCGTGTGCCCGAGTGGGAGCGAGCGCGCGACGCCTTCGCTGCCGCCGGCTTCGCGACGGAGACCGACGCCGCGAGCGTGACCGTGGTGGGCGACGGATTGACCGAGGAGGCCTCGGTGCTCCGTGACACCCTCGCGTGCGTGCGCGCCGCGGGCGCCGAGGTGCGCGGGGTGTCGTCGTCGTCGTTCCGCATCATCGTCGCGGTGGACCGGTCGCTCGCCGACGACGTGACGCGGGCGCTGCACGCGCGGTTCTGCGCGGCGTGACGGCGGTGGTAGCCTCGCGGGCGATGCGCGCGGCGTGGGTCATCGGGGTGGTGCTCGGGGCGGCGTCGGCGCACGCCCAGGCGCCGGGGTTCGTGGAGCTGACGGTGGCTGCTCTCGGCAGCGGCGCCGGGGGCATCGGAGCGGCCGGCGACTCGCGGCTGCCGCTGCGTCCGCGGGACGTGCGCGACGACAACGGCACCCTTCGGCTTCGGGCGAGCGGAGCCCGAGGGAGCGTTCGCGACGTCGAGCTCTCGGTGCCCGCGAGCGCCGTCGGGAGCGCCGTGGCGGTGGGCGAGGGCGCGACGCTGCGGCTCACCTTCGCGTCCGGGCAGGCCCTCGAGCCGCGCCCTGGCGCGGGCACGGTGACCCTCGAGAGCTGGGACGGCAGCGCCGTGCGCGGAGCCTTCGACGCCGACCTCGTGCAGGGCCGCATGACGCTGCACGTGCACGGGCGCTTCGAAGGCGCGGTGGGGGCGCGATGAGCGCGGCGCCGACGGTGCTGGTGGTCGACGACGAGCGCAACATCCGGCGCACGCTGCGCATGGTGCTCGAGGGCGATGGCCTCGACGTGCGCGACGTCGAGAGCGCCGAGGAGGCGCTGCGCGTGCTCGGCGACGAGCCCATCGACGCCGTGGTGACGGACATCAAGCTCGGGGGCATGAGCGGCATCGAGCTCCTCGAGCGCGTGCGCAAGACCCAGGAACTCCGGGCGGTTCCGGTGATCGTGATCAGCGGCCACGCGACCGTCGGCGTCGCCGTCGACGCGATCAAGCTCGGCGCCGCGGACTTCTTCGAGAAGCCCCTGGACCGCGACCGCGTGCTCGTCAGCGTGCGCAACGCGCTGCGGGCGTCGAGCCTCGAGCGCGAGGTGCTGGCCCTGCGCAGCGCCGCCGGTGCGCGCGAGGAGCTCGTCGGCGAGAGCCCCGCGATGCGACGCCTCTATCGCGAGGTCGAGAAGGTGGCTCCGACCAAGGGCCGCGTGCTCGTCACCGGCGAGAGCGGCACCGGCAAGGAGCTCGTGGCGCGCGCGATCCATCGGCTGTCGCCGCGGCGCGACGGGCCCTTCGTGAAGGTGAACTGCGCGGCGATCCCCGCGGAGCTCGTCGAGAGCGAGCTCTTCGGCCACGAGAAGGGTTCGTTCACCGGGGCCGTGGCGCGCAAGCGCGGGCACTTCGAGGCCGCGAACGGCGGAACGCTCTTCCTCGACGAGATCGGCGACATGCCGCTTCCGGCGCAGGCCAAGGTGCTGCGCGCGCTGCAGAGCGGCGAGGTGAGCCGCGTCGGCAGCGACCAGGTGTTCACCGTCGACGTGCGCGTCGTGGCCGCCACCAACCGCGACCTCGAGCGCGACGCCCGCGAGGGCCGCTTCCGCGAGGACCTCTACTTCCGCCTCAACGTCGTGCCGCTCCGAACGCCGTCGCTGCGCGAGCACCCTGAAGACATCCCGATGCTCGTCGACGCGCTCATGCGGGAGTTCTTTCGCGAGAGCGGCATGAAGCCCAAGCCCGTGCAGCCGCAGGTCGTCGCGGCGCTGCGCAGCCGGGGATTTCCGGGCAACGTCCGCGAGCTGAAGAACCTCGTCGAGCGCCTCGTGATCCTCTCCGGCGACGAGATCACCCTCGACGACCTGCCCGAGGAGTCGCGGCACTCCCGCGAGCTCCGCGAGCGCACGTCGTCGCCGTCGCTGCCCGTCGAAGCCGACGACGACGCGGCCGTCGACGACGACGAGGGGCCGACGGTCCCCCGCGCGCCCGGCGAGCGGCCGTCGCTGCGGGAGCATCGCGACGCCGCCGAGCGCGCGTACATCCGCGACACGCTCCACGAGGTCGACTGGAACATCTCCCGCGCGGCCACGATGCTGGGGCTCGAGCGCACGAACCTGCACAAGAAGATCCGCGCGCTGGGCCTCAAGCGCGAAGGCTGACTTGCGCCACGGCGCCGGAGTCGTTACTCGCAGCGCACCATGCGAACCCCGACGCTGCTCGCGCTGATCCTCCTCTCGGCCTGCAACAGCGCCCCCGACGAGCCCGCGACGCGGGCCGCGACCACGGCGCTGCCAGCCGATCCGCACGCCGACCCGCGCTCCGGGGCGCCGAACCCGGCCGGTCCGCGCACCGTCGCCGCCTCGCACGTCCTCGTGATGCATCGCGGCTCCGAACGCGTTCCCCCGAACGTCACGCGCACCCGCGACGAAGCCCGCACTCGCGCCGAGGACGTGCTCCGCCGCGCCCGCGCCGGCGAGGATTTCGCGGGGCTCGCACGGCAGTTCAGCGACGAGCCCGGGGCTGCGAGCTCTGGCGGGAGCCTCGGAAGCTTCGGCCACGGCGCCATGGTTCCGGCCTTCGAGCGGGCGGCCTTCGCCCTCGGCGTCGGCGAGATCAGCGACATCGTCGAGACGCCGTTCGGGTTCCACGTCATCAAGCGCACGCAGTAGCCGCCGGTGGAAGGCGGGGTTCGCTTGTGATAGGCGAACGCCCGTGACGCGGGACTACAAGGATACGTGTCTCTTGCCCAAGACGGCCTTCGCGATGAAGGCCGACCTCTTCAAGCGCGAGCCCCAGTGGCTCGAGCGCTGGGAGTCGATGGGCCTCTACGAGCAGATGCTCGCGCGCGACGTGCCGGGGAAGTTCGTCTTCCACGACGGCCCGCCATACGCGAACGGGCACATGCACTACGGGCACATATTGAACAACTCCATGAAGGACTTCGTGACGCGCTCGCGAAACCTTCTGGGCGAGCGCACGCGGTTCATCCCCGGCTGGGACTGCCACGGCCTGCCCATCGAGCTGAACGTCGACCGCGAGGTGAAGCGCAAGGGCGAGAAGCTCGGCGCGCCCGAGATGCGCGCGCGGTGCCGCGACGAGGCCGCGAAGTGGGTCGACGTGCAGCGCACCGAGCGCAAGCGCCTCGGGGTGCTCGGCACGTGGAACGAGCCGTACCTCACCATGAAGCCCGGCTTCGAGGCGCAGGTGATCCGCGCGCTCCGAGCCTTCGTGGCGCACGGCATCGTGTACCGCGGCAAGAAGCCCGTGCAGTGGTGCTGGCACTGCCGCACCGCGCTCGCCGAGGCCGAGGTCGAGTACGCCGAGGCCCATGTCTCGCCGTCGGTCTACGTCCGCTTCGCCATGGGCTCCGACGCGGTCGAGAAGCTCCGCGCGCACCTTCCCGCGGGCGTCGACCACCTCTCCGCGGTGATCTGGACCACGACGCCATGGACGCTCCCCGCGAACCTCGCCATCGCCGTGCACCCGGAGCTCGAGTACGTCGTGCTCGAGGGCCGAGACGGCGAGGGGCTCGTCGTCGCGCAGGCGCTCGCCGAGTCCGTCGCGAAGATCGCGGGCCTCCACGAGGTGGTGATCGGTGCGCCGGTGGCGGGCGAGCTCCTCGTCGGACTCGACGCGGCGCATCCGTTCGAAGCACGGCGCGCGCGGCTCCTCGCGGCGGACTACGTCGCGAGCGACACCGGCACCGGCCTCGTGCACACGGCGCCGGGCCACGGCCGCGACGACTACAAGCTCGGTAGCGCCCACGGCCTCGAGGCCTACGCCCCGGTAGGCGACGACGGACGCTACACCGCAGAGCTCGGCGACGGCGCCAAGGCCCTCGGCCTCGTGGGGCGCTTCGTCTTCGACGCGAACCCCGTCGTCGAGGCGGCGCTCGTCGCGAACCGCGCCCTGCTGCATCCGGCGGGTCGGTCCATCACGCACAAGTACCCGATCTGCTGGCGCTGCAAGAACCCGCTGCTGACTCGCGCGACGACGCAGTGGTTCATCGCCATGGACGAGTCCATGACCGACGGCCGCACGCTGCGCGAGCATGCGTTGTCGGAGATCGACCGCCTCGCAGCGAACGGCGGCTGGATCCCCGCCTGGGGCAAGGACCGCATCCGCGGCATGATCGAGGCGCGCCCCGACTGGTGCATCTCGCGGCAGCGCATCTGGGGCGTTCCGATCCCGGCGGTGCGCCACGAGGCGACCGGTGAGGTGGTGCTCACCGCGGAGCTGCTCGACCACGTCGCCAACGTCTTCGAGACCCGCGGCGCCGACGCCTGGTACGACGGCGATCCGTCGGTGCTCCCGGCGCAGATCCGTTGCGCCGACGGCGTGCTGCGCCCGCGCGAGGAGTTCACCCGCGACGCGAGCATCATCGACGTCTGGTTCGAGTCGGGCAGCTCGTTCTACGCCGTCTGCGCGACGCAGCCGGATCTCGGCCCGAAGGTCGATCTGTACCTCGAGGGCAGCGACCAGCACCGCGGGTGGTTCCATTCGTCGCTGCTCGTGGGCTGCGCGGTGCTCGGCGAGGCGCCGTACCGCGCGGTGCTCACGCACGGCTTCGTCTGCGACGACCAGGGGCGGCCCTACTCCAAGAGCGACATCCGCCGTCGCCAGGAGGCGCGCCGTGACGACATCGTTGCGCGGCTGGGGAATGGCCAGTCCCTCGACGCCGTTCTCGCGGCGGTGAAGAGCACGTGGGCGACGCCGGAGAAGGTCGCCGAGGCGAAGAAGCGCCTCGCGCGCAAGACCTCCGTCGAAGATGTCGCGCTCGCCATCGCGCAGGATGACATCGAGTTCATCCCGCCCGAGAAGATCATCGCCGAGCAGGGCGCCGAGCTCTTTCGCGCGTGGGCGGTGTTCGTCGATTTCGAGAACGACATGCCGTATTCGCGCGCGGTGCTGAACCAGGCCATCGACGCCTACCGCCGCGTGCGCAACACCGTGCGATTCATGCTGGGCGCGCTGCGCGACGAGCCGGCTCCGGCGCTCGCCGACGTGCAGCTCGAGCCCCTCGACCGCTGGGCCCTCGTGCGCCTCGGCGACGCCCTCGCGCGCTGCGAGCAATACTACCGTTCGTATTCGTTCCGCGCGGTGTTCGCCGAGGTCCTCGACCTCTGCCAGGAGCTGTCGGCGGTATACCTCGACGCGTCGAAGGACCGCCTCTACAACGACGCGTCGGACGCCCCGCGGCGCCGCTCGAGCGTCGCGACGATGCAGCACCTCGCCCGTGCCATCGCGACGGTCTTGGCTCCGATCCTCCCGTTCTCCGCCGAGGACGTGTGGGACCATCTCCCCTCCTTCGCGGGCAAGGGCGCGAGCGTGCATCTCGAGCTCTGGCCGTCGGTGCCCGCCGAGAGCGATGCCGCGGCGCTGCGAGCTTCGATGACGAGCCTCGTGGCGCTGCGCGGCGCCGTGCACGCGGCGCTGGAGCCTCGTGTGCACGCCTGGGGCGTCGAGCGTCAGGCCGCCAAGAAGGAGGGCCGCGAGCCCGGCGAGGGCGCGACGCCGGTGGCGCTGGAGCTTCGCATCGACCACGCGCGCGACGCCGTCGTGACCGTGGGGGCCGATGCCGCCGATGCCTCGACGCTGGGGCTTCTCGCGCACGACGCCGCGGAGCTTCTCGGCGTCGGTGCGCTCGACTTCGACGTGATCCACACTCCCTTCACGGCGGCGGTGCGCGCTGCGGGACCGGCGTGCGCGCGTTGCTGGCGCCGCCGCCGCGACGTGGCCGCCGATGGCCTCTGCCCCCGCTGCCGCCACGCCGTCGACCGCTTCGACGCCTCGAGGAACCCATGAGCGACGCCACCCCCGACCAAGACAAGAAGGCCCCGGCGACGCTGCCGGTCACCGCCCGCGACTGGATCTTCCTCGGAGCCGTCGCCGTCGGCAGCGCCGTCGCGGACCTCTGGAGCAAGGCCTGGGCGCTGCGCACGCTGTCGCGCCCGAGCCTGAGCCCGCCGCCGCTCTGCTCGCCGCCGCCGGGGCTCACCCACTACCTGCAGCAGCGCAACCCGTCGCGCGAGATCGTGCTGCTGCGCGACTACCTCGACTTCCAGTACGCCGAGAACTGCGGCGGCGCGTGGGGGCTGCTGCACGGCTCGAGCGAGGCCATCCGGCGCCCGTTCTTCCTGCTCGTGACGCTCGGCGCCATCGTGTTCATCGTGCACCTCTACCGCACCATGGAGGTCACCCAGCGCTTCATGAAGATCGCGCTGCCCCTCGTGCTCGGCGGCGCCATCGGCAACCTCGTGGACCGCGTTCGCCTCGGCTACGTCGTCGACTTCATCCACGCGCACTGGCGCGGGCGCTTCCACTGGCCGACGTTCAACGTGGCCGACATCGTCATCACCGTGGGCATCGGGCTCATGGTCCTCGAGTACATCCTCGGACCGAAGAAGATCGCGCGCCCGGCGGCCGCCACCCCCGCCACGGACCCGTGAGGCCGGTCCTCGTCGCGCTCTTCGGCGTCGAGCTTCCCGCGTACTTCGCGATGCTCGCGACGGGCTTCGCGCTCGCCACGCTCATCGGCTCGCGGTGGGTGCGGCGCCTGGGGCTCGACGGCGAGGTGGTCATCGACCTCGGCCTCGCAATGGTCGTCGCCGGGGTCATCGGCTCGCGGCTCCTCCACGTCATCGCCGACGGCTACTTCTGGGACTACGTGCACATGTGCACGGACCCCTCGCGCGTGGCGTGGCACATCACCCGCGAGCATTGCCTTCACGAATCCGTGGGCGGTGTGTGGGACGCCGCCGCCCGCGTATGCCACCCGAAGGAGCCCAACTGCTTCGCGTGGGCCGCGTTCTGGGCCGGCGGGCTCACGTATTACGGCGGGCTCATCGGGGCGACGGGCTACGCCGTGTACTTCCTGCGTCGCGAGCGCTTCCCGTTCTGGAAGGCCGCCGACATGGCGGGCTTCGCCGTCGCCCTCGGCCTGGCGTGGGGACGCATGGGCTGCTTCCTCGCGGGGTGCTGCTTCGGCACCGTCACCGATCACCCGTGGAGCGCGTGGTTTCCGCGCTACTCGCCGGCGAGCGAGGCTCAGTTTCGCGCGCACCGGCTTCCCAGCGAGGCCGTGGCGGCGCTGCCGGTGCATCCGACGCAGCTCTACGAGGCCGCCGGGTCGCTGCTCATCGCGGTCGTCGGCTACTACCTGATCGCGCCGCGCAAGCGCTTCGACGGGCAGGTCTTCGCGTTCTTTCTCGTGAGCTACTCGGTGCTTCGTGTGGCCGTCGAGGTTCTGCGCAACGACGACCGCGGGGGGCTCGTCGGGCTCAGCACTTCGCAGCTCATCTCGGCGCTCATCGTCGCCGGCATGGTGCCCGTGTACCGCGCCCTCGCAGCGCGCGCGCGCCGCGACTCAGCCGCCGAAGAGCACCTCGCCGTTGCGAACGACGCACCGCGCGCGGGGTGATCCGAGCACGTACGGGAGCGACTCCCAGCTCGCGAGGTCGAGCACCGCGAGGTCCGCGCGGGCACCCGCCTCGATGCGGCCGCGGTCGGTGAATCCCAGGCATCGCGCCGCGGTGACGGTCACTGCGAACCACGCCTCCACCGTCGAGAGTCCCATCTGGCGGACGCCGAAGGAGGCCATCCACGGAATCGCGTCGCAGTGCGACGTGCCCGGGTTGCAGTCCGTCGCGAGCGCCACCGAGACGCCCAGCGCACGCATGCGACGCGCGTCGGGCATCGGCTGCCCAAGGCAGAACGCCGCGGCGGGAAGAAGGACCGCGGTCACGCCGGCGTGGGCGAGGGCGCGCAAGCCTTCGTCGGAGACGTGCTCGAGATGGTCGACGCTCGCCGCACCGAGGCGCGCCGCGAGCTCGGCGCCGCCGACATCCTCGAACTGGCCGACGTGAAGGCGCGCGCGCAGGCCGCCCGAGCGCGCTCGCTCGAGCACCGGCGCGCACTCCTCCACCGAGAAACCGGGACCATCCACGTAGGCATCGACGAAGCGCGCGCGCCCGCCGGCGAGCACCGCGGCGAGCATCGGACCCGCGACCTCGGCGAGGTACTCGCGACGGCCAGTCGCGCTGCCGCGAAGCTCCGGCGGGACGGCGTGCAAGCCGAGCCAGGTCGGAATCACGTGGTCGCCTGCGCGCCCGAGGATCTCGAGACAACGCGTCTCGTGCGCCGTGTCGAGGGCGTAGCCCGTCTTCACTTCGACGGTGGTCGTGCCGTAGCGCGCCATCGCCGCGACCCGCTGCTCCAGCGTCGCTGCGAGCTCTGCGTCGGAGGACGCGCGGAGCGACCGCACGCTCGACGCGATGCCCCCGCCCGCGGCGGCGCCCTCGGCGTATGTCGCGCCCTGCATGCGCATCGAAAATTCGTGCGCACGCTCGCCCGCGAAGAGCGCGTGCGTGTGCGCGTCGACGAGGCCCGGGCACAGCAGCGCGTCCCCCACGTCGATGACCACTGCGTCGTCGGCGAGGGCGATGGCGCTCTCCACCGAGGCCGTCGGGCCGGCCGCCACGATGCACCCAGCGTTCACCGCCACCGCGCCGTCCGCCACCAGCCCCAGCGGACCGGCATCGAAATCCGCGCGCGCCGCCGACGTCGGGAGCTCCCCAGCGCAGGTGACCATCTCCCGCGCGTGCCGCAGCAGCAGCGTCGCGCGAACCTTCACGTCGCGGTCCGATGCGGCACGTGCACGCCGTGCTCGGCAGCGAAGTCCTGGGCGATCTCGTAGCCCGCGTCGGCGTGACGGATCACGCCCATGCCCGGGTCGCTCGTGAGCACCCGCTCGAGCCTCCGCGCCGCTGCGTCGGTGCCGTCGGCGACGACGACCATGCCCGCGTGCAGGCTGTTGCCGATGCCCACGCCGCCGCCGTGGTGCACGCTCACCCACGACGCGCCGGTGCAGCAGTTGATCAGCGCGTTGAGCACCGCCCAGTCGGCGATGGCGTCGCTGCCGTCCTTCATGGCCTCGGTCTCGCGATGCGGAGATGCGACGCTGCCGCAGTCGAGGTGATCGCGGCCGATGACGAGCGGGGCCTTCACGCGCCCCGTGCGCACCAACTCGTTGAACGCGAGGCCGACGCGCGCGCGCTCGCCGTAGCCCAGCCAGCAGATGCGCGCCGGAAGCCCCTGGTACGCGACGCGCGCCTGCGCGAGCTCGATCCAACGGCGCAGCGAGGGGTCGTCGGGCACGGCCTCGAGCACTGCGCGGTCCGTCACCGCGATGTCCTCGGGGTCGCCCGAGAGCGCGGCCCAGCGGAACGGTCCGCGCCCCACGCAGAACTGCGGACGGATGTACGCCGGCACGAAGCCCGGGATCTCGAAGGCGTCCACGGCGCCCGCGAGCTGCGCCTCGGCGCGGATGTTGTTGCCGTAATCGCACGCGTGCACGCCCGCCCGCTGCATCGCCCGCATCGCACCGATCTCGAGCGCCATGCCCGCACGAGCGAGCGCGACGTACCCATCGGGATCCTGGTGACGGAGCGTCGCCGCCGCGGCGAGGTCCAACCCCGGCGGCACGTAGCCGTTCAGCGGGTCGTGGGCCGAGGTCTGCTCGGTCACGAAGTCGGGCCACACACCGCGCCGCACGAGCTCCGGGTACACGTCCGCCGCGTTGCCCACGAGCCCCACCGAGAGCGCCTCGCCAGCCGCGCACGCCGCGCGAATCCAGCCCAGCGCCTCGTCGAGCGAAGACGACGCGCGGTCGACGTAGCGCGTGTCGAGGCGGCGCTGCACCCGCGTCGCGTCGACCTCCACCGCGAGGCAGCACGCGCCGTTCATCGTCGCCGCCAGCGGCTGCGCGCCGCCCATGCCGCCGAGCCCCGCGGTGAGGATCCAGCGCCCCGACCAGCTCCCGCCGAAGTGCTGCCGGGCGGCCTCGGCGAAGGTCTCGTAGGTGCCCTGCAAGATTCCCTGCGTGCCGATGTAGATCCAGCTCCCTGCCGTCATCTGGCCGTACATCGTGAGGCCCTGCGCCTCGAGCCTGCGAAAGTGCTCCCACGTCGCCCACTTCGGCACGAGCAGCGAGTTCGCGATGAGCACGCGGGGAGCGTCCTCGTGCGTGCGAAAGCGGCCCACTGCCTTGCCCGACTGCACCAGCAACGTGTGGTCGTCGGGCAGGTCGCGCAGCTCGCGAACGATGACGTCGAAGGCCTCCCAGTTTCGCGCGGCCTTGCCCGTGCCGCCGTAGACCACGAGGTCCGCGGGGCGCTCGGCCACCTCCGGGTCGAGGTTGTTCATCAGCATGCGAAGGGCCGCTTCCTGCGTCCATCCGCGGCACGTGAGGGCCGTCCCTCGCGCCGCTCGCACGACGCGGGGACCATGGGTCTCGCTCATGCCGCGGAGCCTAGAGGCACCGCCGCGCGCCCGGCAACCGCAGCGCTGCGTTGACCTGCCCGCCGCGGCGCGTATGTTCGCGCGCGAGGTTCCAGGGCATGCGTTTCAACGGCATCAGCGTCGCGCAGTTCGAGGCGTACATCGCGCCCCGCGCGAGCTCCAACGCGTTCAATCGCCCGCGCCTCGAGGTGCGCGAGAAGGCCATGGCGCTCGGGCGCGTCATGCTCGGCGAGGCCGCTGCGTCGGGCCTCGCGCTCGAGCTCCGAGCCAGCGACGACCACCCGTCGCTCTGGAACAAGCGCTCCGTCACCGCGCAGTGGGTCTTCCTGTGGCGCGACGCCGCGGCCCGTCGCGAGCTCGACGCACTGCTCGTGGGACAGCAGCCGCTGCGCGAGACCCTGGCCGACCCGACGCCGTTCTTCCGCCACGCGTTCCTCGCGCTGCACGTCGACGCCGACGGCCTCGAGGTCTCGCTGCGCATCCACGGCGACGCCTGGGTCGACGCCCGCAACCTCCGCGCGCGCTGCGACGCCGACGCCTCGCGCGACGCCCTCGTCGCGGCCCTCGCGGCGCTGCCCGAGGACTTCGTGCTCGGCGTCACCGACGGCCCGCGGGTGCCCGTGCGCGACGTCGACGCGGGCGCCCTCGCGACGGCCCTGCAGGGATGGTCGCAGCCCGAGCAGTGGTGGTCCGTGGGATGGCCCGTGCCGAAGGCCGCCGTGCTCGACCAGGGCGAGGCCCTCGAAGAACCCATCCTCCAGGCATTCCGTGCGCTGCTTCCGGTGTACCGGCTCGTCGCGTGGTCCCGCGAGAACGACCTCCTCGGCCTCGATCGAGAGCTCGCGCAGGCCGCCGTCGATCGCGCCGCCGCCGCCCGCGAGTCCGAAGCGCGCGAGGCCGCGTGGCAGGCATCGCAGGCCGCCGAGATCGAGCGCCGTCGCGCCGAGACCGCCGCCGAGGCCCGTGACCGCGCGGTGGTTCATCCCCGTCGCGCCGCCGCCGCGGTGAAGGGCGCTGCACGCACGGAGCGAGCTCCCGCCGAGAAGGCCCCTGCGCCCACCGCCGCCCCCGCGAGGGTCGTGACCGCGCCGAAGCCTGCGCCTGCACCCAAGCCCGCCGCCCCCGCGGCGCCCGCGGTGCTGTCCGTCGGCGTGCGCGTGCGCGTCAAGGGCGGCCCCTTCGAGGGCAAGGTCGGAGCCATCGTCGAGCGCGACGTGCGCGGCGCCAAGGTGTCCTTCGGGCTGCTGTCGGCGCGCGTCGACGCGGCGGACCTCGAGGCGATCTAGGTCTCGCCTTCGCCCTCGGGCTCCGGCGGCGGCTTCTTCGTCGTCTTCACGCGGGTGCGCGCCTGCACGTCCGGGCGCAACGAGTCCTCGCCCGCGGCGTTCTCGACGTTCTTGAAGCGCACCTCCATCTTCACCTCGAAGGCCATGCCCGTGAGGATGTTCTTCACGTCCGAAGCGAAGCTCGTGGTGCGCAGGAAGTCCCGGATCTCCTTCGCGACGAC
>CAIMWA010000649.1 GCA_903845045.1 uncultured delta proteobacterium
ATTCTGCTCGATTCCTGGGACAAGGAGGCCGCCCGGTCACGCGCCACCCTCGCGCGCCTTCTCGCGGCGTTTGCCGGGGTTTCGGGGGCTTCCGGTGAGACACGACGCACGCCGGCAGGCCCGATGTCACGCGCCACCCTCCCGTCGGAAACGGCTTCAGTTCTCGATGGATCGTGACGAAATCTGGGACGGGATGTCTGTACCACCCCGCCCTCCGCTCGTAGTTCCGTCCCGAGCTGACGTCGTGGATTGCCCGAAGGCGAGCGCGGTTCCGGTTCCCGTTCCGGCCAACGTCTAGGGGTTCGCCGGAACGGGAACGCCAGCGCGGGTCCACCGGTCGCCGACGCGCACGATGGATCCGTCGGCGAGGAGCTGATCGAGGACGGGCCCGAGGCGCTGGTTGCGCACGCGCAACGCGGCGCGGAGTTCGCGTCGGCGGAGGGGTTCATGGGCGGCGCCGATGGCTGCGAGGAGGGCGTCGGCGAGGTCGGCGCGCGGCTCGTCGTCGTGCTCGGTGGGGTCCTCGCGGTCGGCGCCGACGATGCAGAGGTGCGTCCGGTCGGCCTCGGTGTCGAGTCGGAGCGTGATCGGATCGGGGGCCGGAGCCGCGCGGTGCTCGATGGTGAGCAGCAGCCCCTCGCGGCGGCGGTGAAGGTAGAGGTTCGAGTCGCCCCATGCGTGCAAGTCGCCGGACCCTCGCAGACTCTGCCCTGGCGCCTGGGCGCTCGCGGCGTTCTTGCGGGCGTGGTGCACGACGAGGACGGCGGCGTCGTGCTCGCGCTGGAGCTCGCGCAGGTATCCGAGCAGCGCCGAGACCTGGCCCGAGTCGTTCTCGTCCACGCGATGGAGCCGTACGAAGGGGTCGAGCAGGAGAAGCCGTGGGCGGATGATCTTCACGGTCTCGCGGAGGCGCGCCTGGTCCCGGGGCTGGTCGATGCGGATCGCGTTGGCGGTGATGACGTGAACCGGCAGCGCCGCGAGGTCGAGGCCGCGATGGGCGCAGAGACCGAGGAGGCGCTGCTTCACGACGGAGGTGGCGTCCTCGGCGAGGTACACGAGCACGGGGCCGGCGTCGTGGACCGGGAAGCTTCCCAGGCACGGCGTGTGGCTCGCGACGGAGAGCGCGAGGTCGAGGCCGAGCCAGCTCTTGCAGCACTTGGGTGCCCCGCCGAGGATGCCCACGCCCGCGCGCGCCCAGAGCGACTCGACGAGCCACTGGGCGGTCGCGGGGGCGTCGTCGAGGTCCGCGGCGCGCACCACCGGCAGCGGCGGCGGCACCGTCGGCGCGGCGCTCACTTGGGCCCGGTGAGCATGGCGAGGGTCTCGTCCATCACGCGCTCGTCGATGAAGGTCTGGTTGCGCTCGTGGGCTGCGCGCAGCGCCGCGCGCATCATCTTGGCGGCCACGCGCGGGATGCCTCGCGTGGCGCGAAAGAGCTGCTCGAGGGCGGGATCGCTGACGAGGTTTTGCTGCGCGCCGACGGCCTTCAGCCCGTGGTCGATGAACGCGGCGAAGGTCTCGCGGTCGAACGCCTCGAGGTGCTCATGGACCATGGCGCGGGTGCGCAGCGCCTCGTGCGCGTGGAGCTGGAAGCGCCGCGCGAAGGGCGTGAGTCCCGCGAGCCAGACGGTGAAGAGATCGCGGCTGTCGAAGGCGAAGTTGAGAAAGCCCGAGAGGTCCAGGAGGATCTTGTCCGAGAGGTGCTGCGCCTCGTCGATGACGATGACGGGCATGGTGCGGCGCTCATCGACCATGTGGACGAGGGTCTTCTTGATGTCCGCCCAGAGCTGGGCGCGCCGGTGCGAGGGGCGCACGCCGAGCTCGGTGGCGAGGGTGCGGTAGAGATCGAGCTGCGAGACCGAGGTGTCGCAGAGGTAGATCACCTGGTAGTCGGGACGCGGGAGCGCGGCGCAGAGGTTTCGAAGCGCGGCGGTCTTGCCGAGCCCGGGATCGGCCGTGAGGACGGCGAGCCCGGGATCGTCCACGAGCTGCTGGAAGCGGCGCTTGAAGCGCTGGTATCCGGGGCTGTCGGTGAAGAACGTCTTGCCCTGGGCATCCTTGGGAAACGGGTGTCCGGTGAACGCGAATCGTTGTCGGTACATGGTCAGTCCTCCGTGGTGTCGTGGTCGCGGTCGTCGGCGGTGTCGTCGTCGGAGTCGTCATCGGAGTCATCTCGCGCGAGCGCGTCGATGGCGGCGGGGAGCGCGCGCCGGTCGTGCTCTTCGAGGAGGAGCGCGAGGGGATCGAGTCCCGTTGGAAGCGCCTGCGGATCGGGGGCGCCGAGGTTGCGGCGGCGCTTGCGCGAGGCGTTGGCGAGGCGGTCGAGCGGGACGGTGTCGCAGCGGAACGCGTCGCCGACGAAGACGCGCGGGAGTCGCTCGGGCTCGGTGGGATCGAAGCGAAGCTCGACGCGCGTGCCGACGAGCTCGGGTCGCACCTCGAGCAGGGCGCCGCCGAAGCGCACCGTGCCGTCCTTGCGCACGGTGCGTCGCTCGCGGTGCAGGAACACCTCGTCGAGCTTCTTGTCGTGTGGCAGCGGGAGCAGGTGCTGGGCCTCGTCGAGCCAGTGCTCGCGCGGGGCCCGCCCGGTCGTGTCGTGCACGCGCGCGTGGTACTCGACGGCGAGCCACGCCCAGTGCCGCGCGTTGAGGTCCGCGATGGACATGGGCCCGTCGGGCAGCTCGTCGCCGACCTCGTCCCGCCAGGTCCGGTGCCAGCGCTCGATGACGCCCTTGGCCTCGGGATCTTCGCGCTCGGTGTTGAGGTGCCGGATGCCGAGCTCGGCGCAGATGTCGTGCAGCGAGTCCGCGCGGTACGCCGACCCGAGATCGACGTAGTAGACGCGCGGCCGGCCGACCTTGAGGAGCGCCTGCTTGAAGCCGTGCTCGTGGGCGATGGCGCCCTCGGAGAGCATGAACTGGCTGTGGACGACGTAGCGCGTGGCGCCGTCGATCACGGAGATCAGGTACGCGCGGCAGACTCGTCCATCGGGGCCGAGCGCGCGGGTCCAGTGCAGAACGTCGCCGACCCACAGGTCGCCCGCGTGCTCGTGGAGGAAGGAGCGTCGCTCGGCGGCGGGGCCGCGCACCGGGCGGACGGAGACGCCGTGTCGCTGGAGCAGGCGATGGACGCTCGATCGCGAGAGCTCACCGCGGCGCACGCGCCCGGCGCGCTCGAGCATGCGGATGATGCGACGGATGGACCGGCGCGGCCGCTCGCGCTTGGCGCGGAGGATGAGGTCGGCGATCTCCTCCGAGATGGCGCGGGACTGGCCTGCGTCCTCGCGCGTCTTGGGATGGAGCGCGTCGAAGCCGCCGTGGCGGTACGCGAGGAACCACGCCTCGACGGTGCGCGCCGAGAGCTTCACGAGGTGCCCATCGGGGTGCTCGTGGGTGCGCGCGGCGGCGGCGCGGAACCACTCGACGCGATCGCCGTGCTCGAGGCGCGCGCTGATCAGCGGGCCGAGTACGGCAAGGCGCCAGCGTGCGATCGCTCTCCGGGTCTCTTCGTCCATGGAGGCGTTGTGCCCGCGCGCTCGGGGCAGAGATGGTGGGATCGACGGACGCCCCGCGGCGCGTCCCGGCCGTCGCGGGAGATGCCGCGCGCTACATGAGACGGGCTCCGGGCTCGAGGCGGTGGATGTGGCCTGCGAGCGCCGAGAGGTGTTCGCGCGGAGCGACGCCGAAGGTGCGCGCGTAGGCG
>CAIMWA010000650.1 GCA_903845045.1 uncultured delta proteobacterium
GAGCACGTGGCCTTTCTGCGCGACGTGTCGGACGTGCACCGCGCCGAGGCCTCGATGCGGGCGCTGCGGTCCGAACGCGACGCCACCACGAACGCCCTCGTCGAGATCCTCGACGCGACGCCCGACGGCTTCTTGCGCCTCGATGCGCAGGGACGGATCCTCGCGGTGAACCGGAGCTACGCCGCCATGCTCGGGTACCGGCCCGACGAGATGTGCGGTCTGCACATCTGGGACATCTCGCTGCTCACGCCGACCCCCGACGCGGCCCTTGAGGTCATCGCCGGCATCGCGCGCGCGGGATCGCAGACGCTCGTGACGGAGCACCGTCATCGGGACGGACACACGGTGCCCGTGGAGGTGTCGGCGACGTACCTCCCCGGCCGCGACGAGGTCGTGGGATTCATCCGCGACGTGCGCGAACGGCACCAGCGCGAGGAGGCCGAGCGGGCGCTGCGCGACGAGCTCGTCGTGGCTTCGCGCTCCTTCGCGACGCTCTTCGAGACGTCGTCCGACGGCATGGGGACCGTCGACCGCGAGGGACGCTACACGAGCGTGAACGACGCGATGTGCCGCATGCTGGGCCGCGCGCCGGAGGAGCTCCTCGGACGGCTCGTCGCGGACAGCTCGTCCGGCGCGGACACTCCCGAGAGCGTCTCGGTGGAGCTGCAGCGCCGCGTCGACTCGGCCCACACCGATCGCTTCGAGAAGACGCTGCGCCACGCGAGCGGCCGCGTCGTGCAGATCGAGATGGCGTCGACGTACCTCCCCGAGCGCGGCGAGCACGTCTTCATCGGCCGCGACGTCACCGAGCGCAACCGCGCCGCAAAGCGGCTGTCGGACATCATCAACATCTCCCGCGACGGCTTCTGGATCGTCACCGCCGACGGTCGCATCGCGACGGTGAACCCGGCGTACTGCGCCATGGTGGGCTACGATGCCGACGAGATCGTCGGCCGCCTCGTCTCGGACATCTCGCTCCGGGACCTGCAGCCCGAAGACGTCGCGCGCACGCTCCGCGCCGTCCGCGAGGGCGGCGGGCACGCCTCGCTGACGACCTCGCATCGTCACCGCGACGGACGGTCCATCACCCTCAGCGTCAGCGCGATGTACCTCGCGGAGCACGACGAGTACGCGGTGTTCCTCCGCGACGTCACGGAGAAGCGCCGCGCCGAGGCCGCCGAGGCCGCGCTGCGAGCCGAACGCGAGGTGCAGGCACGCCGCTTCGACGCGATCCTGCGGCACAGCCTCGACGGCTACCTCGCCGTCGACCGCGCGGGGGTCGTCGTCGACGCCAACGACGCGTATGCGTCGCTCGTCGGCTGGCCCCTCGACGAGATCCGCGGGGCTCCCGTCGCGCGCTTCCTGGGCGTGGACTATCTGGCCGAAGCGAAGATGATCATTCCCGCCATCTACGCGAGCGGATCGGCCCGCGTCGACGCCGTGCATCGGCACCGCGACGGAAGCCTCATCGAGGTCGAGGCGTCGGCGTGGCACGCGCAGGACGACGGGCTGATACTCGTCTTCGTGCGCGACGTGCGCGAGCGCAAGCGCCACGAGGCCGAGGCGCGCATGGCGGCCTTCCACGACGCGCTCACGGGGCTGCCGAACCGCCGCATGCTCATCGACCGCTACCGCCGCGCCGTGGCCTCGTCGGCCCGCAAGAGGCAGCACGGCGCGCTGATGTACCTCGACCTCGACCACTTCAAGCTCCTCAACGACACCCTCGGGCACGAGGTCGGCGATGGCTTTCTCCGCGAGGTCGCGCGGCGATTGCTGGCCTGCGTGCGCCCCGGCGACACCGTGGCCCGCCTCGGCGGCGACGAGTTCGTCGTCGTGCTCGAGGACCTCGCCGCCGGCGCCGCCGACGCCGCGGGGCAGGCCGGGGTCATCGCCGAGCGCATCCGCGCGGCGCTCGCGCAGAGCTATCTCGTGGGCGACTACGTGCACCGCGGGAGCTCGAGCATCGGCGTCGTGCTCTTCGAGACCCCGCGCGACGACCTCGACACCGTGCTCGCCCGCGCCGACTCGGCGATGTACCAGGCCAAGCGCGGCGGCCGCGACGGCGTGCACTTCTTCGACGCCGGGCTGCAGTCGCGCCTCGCCGAGCGCGCGGCGCTGGACCGCGAGATGCGCGCGGCGCTCGCGGCGGAGCAGTTCGAGCTCTTCTACCAGGTGCAGGTCGACGCGGCGGAGCGACCCTGCGGCGCCGAGGCCCTCATCCGCTGGAGGCACCCCGAGCGAGGCCTCGTGATGCCCGGCGCGTTCATCGCCGCCGCCGAGGAGAGCGGCTTCATCCGGCTGCTCGGCGCGTGGGTGCTCCGCGCGGCGTGCCGGCAGCTCGTGGCGTGGCAGGCGTCGCCGCACACCCGCGCCATGCGGCTCTCGGTCAACGTCAGCGCCAAGCAGTTCGCGCAGTTTGACTTCGTGGCGCACGTGCAGGACGTGCTCGACGAGACGGGCGCCCCGCCAAGCCTCCTTCGGCTCGAGCTCACCGAGTCGACGGCGCTGCGCGACGTCGAGCGCACCGTCGAGACCATGCGGGCGCTCAAGGGCCTCGGCGTGCGCTTCTCCATGGACGACTTCGGCAGCGGCTACTCGTCGCTCACGTACCTGCGACGGCTGCCCTTCGACGAGCTCAAGATCGACCAGTCCTTCGTGCGCGGGCTCGGGCAGGACGGGGTCGGCGTGGCCATCGTGCGCTCCATCGTGGCGATGAGCGAGGCGCTCGGCATCGACGTCGTCGCCGAAGGCGTCGAGACCGCCGACGAGCGCGCGGCCCTGGCGGCGCACGGCTGCGGCACCTACCAGGGCTACCTCTTCGGTCGCCCCATACCCGCTCGGGACTTCGAGGCTGCGCTCGCGGCCGTCGAAGCTGGCTGACGGGGCGATCGCGTCGCGTCAGGGCTGCGCGAGCAGCTCGACCTTCTCGAGGATCCGGCCCCAGGTCTGCTCCCGCACGGCCTTCTTCGGCAGCACGCGCCCGATGGGGACGATGACGCCGTCGGCGCACTGCACGCCGTCCTCGAGGCGCGTGAGGTCGATGTACTCGTCGCCCTCGGTGAGTTCCGACGTCTCCGCGGTGCTCACCCGCGCGATCTCGGTGTCCGAGAGCATCTCGACGATGTCGTCACGGGTCGTGTAGCGGTCCCGGTGTTCGGTGTTCATGGCGCAGGCTCCTCGAGGGGTGCATCGGCGATGTCCATCGTCGCCGCGGCGCGGGGGTGCCGCACACTTCGACGCCGAGCACGACGCGTACCGCAGCCGCCTTCCCGGCCCAACGCGGGCGTTCGGCCCGTCGCGAGGGGCGTCGCGACGGCGCGCGCCGACGGTGTTCCGCACGGGCGCCCCAGGTGTGGCGCGGGTGCGCGCGCAGCTCTCCGGAGACCGGGCGGCTCAGAGGTCGAAGGGAATGGCTCCGGGGTAGCCCGCGCCGCAC
>CAIMWA010000651.1 GCA_903845045.1 uncultured delta proteobacterium
CTCGACGGCGGCGGTGAACGCGTCGAGGGCGGGGGCGAAACGGTCGGCGCCGGCGGTGCCCTGCTCCTCGCCGGCCGCGGGCGCGGGCGCGACGCCGAGGTAGGCGAGCGCGTGGTCGTCCATCAGCAACATTCCCTGCGGATAGAGGAGCCCGAGGGCCTTGCTCAGCGCCGCCACGCCGGTCCCCGCGGAGCACAGCCACGCCGCTGCCTGACCCGCGGTCTCGCGCGACGGCGACGAAGGATCCCAGCCGCCGGCGAGGGCGGCGTCGAGGACCTCCCACGCAGGCTCCGCGGCGGGCTGCAGCCACCGTTGAAACACCGGCGAAGTGGCGCGGGAGTTCACCATCCAGCTCCCGTGGAGGGTGAGCGGGAGGCGGTCGCGCAAGCCGAGTCCGTGGGCGGCGGCGACGCGGAGCGCTTGCGCCGAGCGGTCGTAGCCCGAGGCCCCGGGGAGCCCCGCGCGCAGGTCGAGGAGCGCTGCGCCGTCGGAGACCGTGTGCCCCGCGACGACGAGCGTGGTCATGCCGGCACCGGCGCCTCGGTGCGGAGGACCCAGGCTTCGTAGGCGGGGATGCCGAGGTCCGCGAGGCCCGGGAGGATGACCTCGTCGAGGCGGCGATAGAACGCCGGCGCGAGGCGCCACCGCGAGGCCGCGCCGTAGCCCAGCGCGAGGGCGTCCTCGGGCTCCGTCGGGGCGTCGGGGACCTTGCCGCCATCGGGGCGCAGGCACCCGGCGTCGTTGGCGTCGTAGTGGGCGAAGGCGAAGGCGAGGTCGGCGCCGAGCCACTCACGGTCGTCGTCGCTCAGCCGTGGAAACACGATCTTCGCGAGGGCCCAACCGAAGCGGTCGTGCATGCGCTCGTCGCGGAGCAGGCTGTCGATGACGGCGGCGACGCAGGGGTTCGTGGCGTGCTCCGACAGCACCTCGAGGAGCCCCACGCTGGCGGTCTCGCCGATGCAGAACATCGAGGCGGTCCAGCGGGCGACGAAGAGGTCGGCGGCGAGGCCGTCGTCGACGAGGCGCAGCGACGTGGGGTCGAGGAGGGCGTCGTGGTGGCCGCCGAAGGCCTCGGCGATGCGCGCGCAGAATTCCGTGTGCCGGGCTTCGTCCTGCACGAGGCGGGTGGCGGCGCTGCTGACCTCGAGGGGGAGGCCGGCCTCGGGGAGCCGCGCGAGCACCTCGCCGAAGACCACCATGGAGCGGTACTCGGCCTCGACGCGCGCGGACCACGTGCGACGCACGACCTCGCGGGTCGCGTCGGGGAGCGCTGCGGCGTCCAGGAGCTCCCACGGCGGAAGCGCGCGCGGCGCCGCGACGATGTCCCGGTGCATCGCGCGAAACATCGCCGCGTCCGTGCCGAGGGGGACGCGCTGCACGGTCAGCCGTTGCCGGGCGGGAACGCCGGACGTCGCGGTGGTGGCGCGGGTGGAGTCGGGTGCGTGGCCGGCGGGTGCGGTCCGTGGCGATGGTGCCCCGTGGCGGGCGGTGGCATCGGCGGGCGGTTCACCGTCGGCGGCGGCAGCGGGGTGCGGATCGGCGGCGGGTTCGGCGCCGTCACTGGAAGCCTCGGCGGCGGGTTCATCGTCGGCGGCGGAGGAGGCGGTGGAGGGTTGCCCGGCGGCATCGTCGACGGCGGCGGCGGTCCGAGAGGCACCGCGTTCTGGGCCAGCGTCGTGCGCGGGTGCCCGGCGTGCGCGGCGTCCTGCGCGGCGGCGGGGTGCGCGAGCGTTGCGACGGCGCCGGCGACGGCGAGCACGCGGGCGCGCATCCGAGCGAGGCGATCGGGGTCCAGGCGGCGTTCCATGGGTGTGCCGAGGGTAGCGCACGTTCGGAGGCGCGGCGGCACGGGGACACAGTTACGTTGTTGCATTCAGCCGCCCGGCCCGGCCGGCGGCACGGGGGGCAGCACGGGGACACAGTTACCTTGTTGCATTCAGACGCCAGGCCCGGCGGCAGCACGGGGACACAGTTACCTTGTTGCATTCAGCATCAATTTCGCTCGCGATTGGCTTCGCCGCGGGCTGAAGCACTCGGCACATAGGGTGAAGCCC
>CAIMWA010000652.1 GCA_903845045.1 uncultured delta proteobacterium
GATCGCGGTTCTCCATGACTCTTCCGGCCTCCCTGCCCCCACCTGTGTGGGGGCGGGGCCGGGGGTGGGGGCTCGAGCAGTGGCCTTGAAATGTAGGGTTCTTACGCTTCTGCGGCGCTTTCCCGAAACCCTGCTGAGGAGGGTTGGTACTTCCTCGTGGTCCTTTGCACGCATGATGGCATCGCCCGCGCGAGCCGACAGAGCCCGTGATACGGTCCCGCCATGGGCGCCTGGGGCAGCGGGACCTTCGAGAACGATGCAGCTTTGGACTTCGTGCGTGACCTCGTCGAAGGCGGCGACCTCGACGAGGCGCTCGCGCTGCCCGGTCCTGGGGAGTACGTCGACGTCGACGACGGAGCCCGCGCGCTCGCCGCCGCGGAGGTGGTCGCGGCCATCCACGGACGCCCCGCCGCAGGCCTCCCCGACGACCTCGTGGCGTACGTGGACGAAGGCCGGAGAAAGCCTTCGAAGCGTCGCACCGCCGCGGCCCTCGCCGCCGTCGAACGCGTGCAACAAGGGAACTCGGAGCTCGCCGACCTGTGGCGTGACGGCTCCGACGGTGGCTGGTCGAAGTCCGTCGAGGACCTCCGCGCTCGCCTCTCGGAAGAGCCGATGGCACGGGCCGCTCCCTCGAAGGCGACGCGGCGCCGGAGGCTGCCCCTTCCCGAGCTTCGCACTGTGCTCGAGCTCGCCTCGCCGACCGGCGCGTATCAGTTCTCGATCACCGAGATCGACAGTCCCGCGGGGGCCAACACGCAAGGGATCGTGAGCTTTGCCAGCGGCGGCAGCGGGGTGTTCATGGCCATGGGAACCGCTCTTGCCATCGCCGCCCGCTGGACGGCGCCCGATCGCCTCGAAATCTCCGTGCCGGCGGGGCTGATCCTGCGAGGCGCGCTGGGCGAGGCGGCGACGCGGGTGCAGCACTTTCGAGATGTCGTCCATGTCGACTATCGCGAGGTGTCTCGATGACGCGATGTTCGCCGTTCCCATCGCTGCTGCTCCTCCTCGCGCTCTCGGCGTGTCACACGCAGACCCCGGCGACGGACTCCGGCGTCGACGCGACCGACACGCCTTCTACCGACACCGCCACCCTCGCCGACGTCGCGCGGGACGTTCCTCCGGCGGTGTGCGGAACCTCGAGCCCGGCCGCCATCGCCGCGTGCGTGCACGAGTCCGATCTCATGACCGACCTCGCCCGCATCGCCGCGCCGCGACCGCCGGGGAGCGCCCATCACGACGAGGTGCGCGACCTCTGCGCAGACCGCTTCGCGGCCCTCGGGTACACCGTCGAGCGCTTCGACTACGGCACCGGCGTCGACGTGCTCGGCGTGAAGCCCGGCGCCGATCCTTCGGCTCCGCGGGTGATCCTTTCGGCACACTATGACCACATCGCGGGGTGCCCCGGCGCGGACGACAACGGTAGCGGCCTGGCCGGCGTGCTCGAGGCCGCCCGGCTGCTGTCGACGGGCCACTTTCAACGCACCCTCGTCGTCGCTTGTTGGGACGAGGAGGAGCGCGGTCTCATCGGCTCCCAGGCCTACGCGCGACGCGCGCACGACGCCGGCGACGCCATCGCGGTGGCGTACGTCTTCGAGATGATCGGGTTCCGTTCGACGGAGCCGTCGAGCCAGCAGCTTCCGCCGGGCCTGGACCTCTTGTTCGCACCGCAGGCGAGGCAGATTCGCGACAACGACTCCCGCGGGGACTTCATCGCATTGATCGCCGATGACGGCGCGCGCGCGATGGCCGGGACCCTCGCGAGCGCGGCGGCGGGGGTGTCGTTGCCGTCGGTCTCGCTGTTCCTCACCGCGGCGCAGTCGCGCTCGACGTTGTACGGAACGCTCCAGCGCTCGGACCATGCGGCCTTCTGGGCTGCGGGCTATCCCGCCATCCAGATCACCGACACTGCCGAGTATCGGAACCCGCGGTACCATTGCCAGCACGGCCAGGACACTATCGACACCCTCGTTCCCGGCTTCATGCGGGCCGTGGTGCAGGCGACGGTGGCGTCCGTCGCGGGGACCCTCGGGCTGGTGCCGTGAGTGCGGCCGGCGCGCGCCGCCGGCGCCGCCTCGATGAATACCGACGAGAAGCCGCTCGTTGGAGGGATTTCGGCGGTCGGCGCCGTGGTACCAACGGGATGCGAAGGGCGGTGGGTTCTGCCCTCGACGGAGGAATTGTGATGCGTGAGAAGCCCGTGCGTGCCCTCGTGGTGTGCGCAATGACGGTAGGGGCGGCCTGTTCGTCGTCCCCAGCGACACCCCAGGACGCAGCGACCGCCGCGGATACCGCGACGGCCCAGGACACCCCCGTCACGACGCCGGACACCGCGGCACCGGCCGACGTGCCGGCCGCCGTCGATGTTCCGGGTGCGATGGACGTCGCCGCGCCCATGGACGTTCCACCGGCCGACGACGTGCCGGTCGCCGTCGACGTGCCGCCGCCGACGGACACGGGCACGCCCATCACCGGCGGACCGTGCACGTTCTCCTTCGACTGCGCGTCGGACCCGGCGCACCCGCTCTGTTACCGGCCCACCGGCAGCCTCGACGGGACCTGCGTGGAGTGCATTCCGGGCTCCATCTGCGACGACGGCGTGACCCCGTGCAACACCCGGGGCGTCTGCAGCGCCTCGTGCACCACGAACACGGACTGCAGCTCGTCGCCGTCGGGGCAGGTGTGCGACACGGCCACCGGCGACTGCGTGCGCTGCGTGACGAGCAGCGATTGCGGCGCCGGGCAGCGCTGCACCGCGGCGCATGCGTGCGAGTTCGGCTGCGGCTCCGACGCCGACTGCACCACCGCGGGCAGGACGCACTGCGACACCTCGCTCTCGCTCTGCGAGCCGTGCGTCACCGACGGGCAGTGCCCCTCGGGACAGGTGTGCCGCTTCCACGCCTGCGCCGCGGGGTGCTCGGCCGCGAGCCCGTGCCCGAGCGGCCAGAGCTGTTGTTCCGGCGCCTGCATCGCCACGACGTCCAACGTCTCCAACTGCGGAGCGTGCGGGACCGCGTGCGCCGTACCGGCCGGCGGCACCGCGACGTGCACCGCGGGCGTCTGCGGCACCGGCGCCTGCCGCGCGGGCTTCGCCGACTGCGACCACGCCGCGGCCAACGGCTGCGAGGCGACGCTCGCCACGAGCACGACGAACTGCGGCGCGTGCGGCACCGTCTGCGCGACCCGCACCAACGCCGCGGCGACGTGCGCCTCGGGCACCTGCGGATACACCTGCAACGCCGGCTTCGCGGACTGCGATCACGACGCGGCGAACGGCTGCGAGGTCGACGTGCGCACCGACGGCGCGAACTGCGGACGCTGCGGCGGCGCCTGCGCGGCGGGGCTCACGTGCGCGGCGAGCACGTGCTCGCTGGTGTGCACCGGCGGCCTCACGGGCTGCGGCATGGCCTGCGTGAACACCCAGACGAGCACCACCCACTGCGGCGCCTGCGGCCACGCGTGCCTGCCCGGACAGTCGTGCACCGCCGGGGCGTGCACCGGAACCCCGACCTGCACCGGCGGGCTCACCGGCTGCGGCACGACCTGCGTCAACGCGCAGACCGACAACGCCAACTGCGGCACCTGCGGCCACGCGTGCGGCGCCGGAACGAGCTGCATCGCGGGGTCGTGCCTGGCGCCCTGCGGCGCCGGAACGGCCCGCTGCGGCACCTCGACGACCTGCACCAACACGCAGACCGACAACGCCAACTGCGGCGCCTGCGGCACCGCGTGCGGCACCGGGACGAGCTGCATCGCAGGGTCGTGCCTCGCGGCGTGCACCGCCGGATCGGCCCGCTGCGGCACCTCGACGACCTGCACCAACCTGCAGACCGACAACGCGAACTGCGGCGCGTGCGGGACGGCGTGTCCGACGGGGCAGTCGTGCAGCGCCGGGGTCTGCTACCCGCCGTGCGCGACGGGGCTCACACGCTGCGGCGCGACCTGCGTGAACACGAGCTTCGACCTCGGGAGCTGCGGCGCCTGCGGCCACGCGTGCGGCACCGGCGAGGCCTGCACGTCGGGCGTCTGCGCCACGGCGGCGATGTGCACGGGCACGCTGTCAGGGGTCGCGCGCGGCGACTTCCGCATCCAGTTCTTCGTCACGACGACGAGCACGCACCTCATGGAGGTCATCTCGCAGCGCGCGGGGTGCACCGGCAACCTCTTCTGGGACATCCGCATGACGCCGGCGGGCTTGCTCGGCGTGGAGACCGACGACTGCGGTCCGGTGCCGTGTTCGGGGTACACGGCGCTCAGCTCCGCGCAGCGGGTGAACGACGGCGTGCGGCACCACGTGCTCGTGACGCGCCGCTCGGGCGTGCTCTCGATCAGCATCGACGGGGGCACCCCCGCCACGGCGGCGTCGACCTCGAGCTTCGCCACGCTCCCGGCGTTCTCGCTTCACGACCCGTGCACCAACGTCGACGGCACCACGGCGTTCGTCGGAACGCGCGAGGGTGTCTGCGTGTACGCCGGGATGTGAACCCGTACGGGGACGCGATCAGCGTTTTGCATTCCTGACGATCCGTTTCGGTCCCCCACGGACCCGGACCTCACCCCGGCGCTTCGCGCCACCCCTCTCCCTTCGGGCTCCGGCTCTTGCTCCCCTCTCCGGCCGAGCCGGCGGCGCCGGCACCAAGGCGGCACGGGGACACAGTTACGTTCTTGCATTCGGCCCCCGCCGACGCCCCGTAAGCAGGGTTCCGCGAAAGCGCCGCGTAAGCGTCAGAACCCTACATTTCAAGGCCAGTGCTCGAGCCCCCACCCCCGGCCCCGCCCCCACACAGGTGGGGGCAGGGAGGCCGGAAGAGTCATGGCGAACCGCGATCGTCCCCGTGAGCCACCATCGACGGAGCACGGCCGTCGGGCGCTCCAGGCACCGCCGCACGATCCTCCCCTCCGGACACCCGGCCCCCACTCGTGGGGGCGGGGTCGGGGGTGGGGGCCCGATGTGACGGTAAATGTGAAGGAAACAAGGTGTTCCGAGATGAATCCCGCATCCCTGGTAAGTGCAACAACGTAACTGTGTCCCCAGCACCACCCCCAGACGTCTGGGGGCGGGCCGGACGCGGTACCCTCGCGACCGCACCATGGCGGCGACCCGGACGACCGATCGACGAAGCGGGGCCGCATGGTTCACGGCCCTCGCGCCCGTCGGCGTCGGAAAGTTCGTCGGGGGCGCGCGCTACCTCCACGTGAGCGCCCTCGACGAGGCTGCACGCGCGGCCGTGATGGCGCGCGTCGCCGAGGCCGGCGCTCCCGTCGAGGGGTTCAACGTGCTCAAGGTCGCCGCCGACGGCGCCAGCGTCACGCTCCTCGACTAC
>CAIMWA010000653.1 GCA_903845045.1 uncultured delta proteobacterium
GGCCGCGGCCCGGCGCTCCCCGAACGGAAAGCGCGGCTCCTTCAGCCCCGGGCGATGCCCGGGGCGGACATCATGTTGTAGCCGGGGGTGGGAACCCCCGGCGGCCGTCCACCGAGCGGGGGCGTGGGTGTCGCGGGCTGTCGGGCGCTCGCGCAAGTATTCGTAACAACGAATGAATCCACGAACCCGAATGACAAAGTGATCAATGGTCAGGGGTGAACCCGCGGGCAACCTTCCGCAAGGCTCGCCGACGCGAGCCTGCCCTGTGCCCAGCCTCGCAACGCGAGGCTTGAAGGAGGTCGCCCGCCCATTTCATGGGCCGGGCAAAGGGCGGTGAAGGGATCATGCGTCTGCGGACTTCACCGGGTTGGGGGATCGGGTCGCCGCGGAGCTCGTGGAGCGCGTGCGCGACCCCGATCAGCTCGGCGAGTTGGGTGCGATGATGCGTGTCTTCATGGAGCGGGGACTCGGTGATCCGGGGCTGGCCGACCGCCTCGGCGACGCCGTGCTCGACCTCGCCGCCGACGACCTCGCACGCTGGCTCGCCGCGCAAGGCGAGTGACCGCCGCGCCGCCGCCAACCTACTCCAGGGTGACGCGCTCCGCGGCCGCGGCCTCGATGTCGGCAGGCGCGTACGCCAGCGGGTGGTACACGCCCTCCTCCCAATCCGACTGCGCGTCGGACCAGTGCGGCGAAGACGGATCACCGGAGTTCCCCCGCGGAAAGTCGATGAACGACTCCGGTGTGCCGTCCGCCGCGAAGCGGGTGACCATGCGGTACGCCGGACCGGCGTGCGACTCCATGACGGCCCGGGGACACAGTTACGTTGTTGCATTCGCGACGACGGCCTCCGGCGCCCGGACCGCCGCGCCGCCGCCTTCCCCCGGAACTTCGCGTCGGACCGCCGCCTGCGGTAGTGCATCGTCCGCGATGCAAGCGACCTCCCGACGCGCGCTCCCGACGGTGCTCCTGGCGCTGGGTCTCGGCTGCTCCCCGCACCGCGCCGCGGCCTCGCCGCCGGCACCGCCGCGCACCGACGCGACGGCCGCCGTCGCTGCGCACCAGCCCGCCCCCGCGACCGCCGACGCTGGCGCCGCGACGGTCTTGCGGCGCTTCGGCGGCGTGCGGCTGACCCTCGCTGCGGTACAGGGCGCGGCCACCCTCGACACGACGCTGCGCCTCCCCTCCGAGGCCGCTGGAACCACGCCCCAGGACGGAGGCGTCGGGGCCGCGCAGACCGGCGCTTCGTTGCTTCCGGGCGACGGCCTCGTCACCGCCGACGGCGCCGAGCTCACCCTCGCGACGGCGCACCGCGATCACGTGGTGCTGCACGGCGCCGCGACCGTCGAGGGCGCGGGACACACGGGAAGCTCGCTGGTGCTCTCCTACGGCGTCGCGACGCTGGAGGCCGCGCCGCTGTCCCCCGACGGTCTGCGCGTCGACACGCCCTCGGGCCGCGTCATCGTGCGCTCCGGCAGCGCCCTCGTCGCGGTCTCCGACGACGGCTGGACCTTCGTCCTCGCCGACGGCGACGGCGTCACGTTGTGGCCCGGTCCGCCCGCGCCGCCCGCGCAGGCCACGCGCCTCGCGCCGGACCAGATCGCCGCGCTGCGCCGCCAGACGCCGGAGCACCCGGTGCTGCTCGACGTGGAGATCCGCGAGCTCGACGCGGTGCTGCGCCCGGTGGCGAGCCGCGCGCTGCACGCCGGCGAGCGCGTGGTGCTCGACCCCCTCGGCGGCAACGGCATGATTCCGCGCCCGCTCGCTGCGGTGCGCGATGTTCCCGCGGCGCGCGCTCCGTTGCTGCGCTGGGCCTCGACGCATCGCCCCAACGTCATCGCCATCGGCGTGCTCTCGCGGGCCGGCGCCGCCGACGTCGGCGACGTCAACGCCGCCCTTACACGTCTTCGTAACAGCGGATCCGCCCTCGCCGACGACACCCGCGCGCGGGTGCAATCGCAGCTCTCGCTGGCCCTCGGCCGCCTCGCCGCGCGCTCCCGCCGTGGACGCGACCTCGCGGTGCGCGGAGGCGACGTGACGGCGCTCGTGCAGATGGCCCGCTTCGAGTCGCTGCGCGACGACGCGTCGACGGTCGCCCCGTGATCCTGCGTCGCGGTGCGGCGCTGCTCGTGGCGCTGGGCCTCGCGGCGTGCGAGCGCGGCGTGCGCGCCGACGACCCGCGCCTTCGCTGGGAGGGACGCACCGACCGCGACGCCCACGCCGTGCGCTTCGCCTGGCCGCGCACCGCCGTGCACCTTCGCTACCGCGGCAGCCGGGTGCACGCGCGCATCACGGACCACGCGTACGCCGACCGCATCCCCGACCACGACGTGCTCGGCGTGCAGGTCGACGACGGCCCGGTGCAGCGCCTCGCCCTCGCCGAGGGCACGCACGAGTACACCCTCGCGCAGGGCGCCGACGGCGAGACGCACACGCTCCGTGTGGTGAAGCTCACCGAGGCCGAGGCGGGCACCGTCACGCTGCGCACCGTGCGCATCGACGGCACGGGGCTTCTCCTCGCGGCGCCTCCCGCTCCGACGCGGCGGATGCTGGCCATCGGCGACTCCATCACCGCGGGCTACGGCGCCGCGGGGGCCGACGCGCGGTGCCACTACGACGTGCGCTGGGCCGACGCCGACACGACCTTCGTGTCCCGCGCCGCCGCGACGCTGCACGCCGACCTGCAGGTGCTGGCGTGGTCCGGCCGCGGCGTCTGGCGCAACCTCAACGCCGAGGACCGCGAGACGCTGCCCGTGCTGTTTTCGCGAACGATCCCCACGGAGCCCGCGTCGCGCTGGGACGCGTCGCACTGGGTGCCCGACGACGTGGTCTTCAACGTGGGCACCAACGACGTGATGCGCGCGGGCTTCGACGACGGGCGCTTCGAGCGCGCCCTCGACGCCTTCGTAGGGCGCGTGATGGCGCTGGCGCCGCGGGCGCGGGTGGTGCTCACCGTGGGTCCGCTGCTGCACGACGACGTGCCCGCGTCGGGGAGCCGCTCGCGCCAGCGGGTGCTCGCCGCGCACGCCCGCGTCGCCGCACGCCACGGCGCGACGCTGCTCACCTTCGGAGCCGCATCGAACGCCGAGGGCTCGGGCTGCGACCATCACCCGGGCGCGGCGACGCACGCGCGCATGGCCGCGGCCCTGGTGAACGCCCTGCGCGCGCAGTAGCGCTGGTCAGTGGATGGCTTGGGCCTTGGCGTCCTCGATCATCGTGTACTCGCGCTCGAAGAGCACGCGCTGATCGGTGACGATGCGGAGGTTGCGGCTGTTCTGGTCCGTCGGCTCGAAGGCGCCGAGGCTCGCCATCTGGCGGCCGACCTCGCCGAGCTGGTCGCAGATCGACGAGAGCTTCTCGAGGTCCCGGGTGCGGCGGTCGTGGCCCGCGAACTCCTTGCGGTACGCCTCGAAGATGTCGTTGGCGGCGCCCCCGAGCTGGCCCTGCAGGTCCGTGATGCGGGTGATCTGCCGCGCGTTGCGGATCTCGACGAGCTCCGTGCGGTACGTGCCGAGGCTCTGCTCGACGATGGTGATGTTCTGCTCGTTGTAGTCGACGCGCAGGCCCTGAGCCCGCACCGCGACCATGCGCTCGCGCACCTGCTCGAGGGTGTCGATCATGCGCTGCAGCAGCTCCGGGCGCCGCGTCGTGCGCGACTTGCCCGCGAAGTGGTCCGCGTAGATGCGGAACTGCGCGTTCGCGACCTCGGCCAGCGCGCCCGCCTGGTCGTCGAGGGATCCGATGCCCCGCGCCTCGATGATCTCGCCGCGCTCGCCGCGGTACATCACCAGGTTGTCGGCGACGAGCTTGAGGTCGTCCTGCACGCCGGGCTGCCCGGCCACGGCGGCCGCGAGCTCGGTCATCGCGTCGTGCACGCGCTCGAGGTCGGCGATCATCTCGGTGAGCAGGCCGAGGTCCCGCGTCGCGCGGTTCTTGCCCGCGAAGTGCCGGTGGTACTGCGAGAACACGAAGTTCGCGTCGCCGCGCAGCGACGAGAATTCCTCGAACTCGGGGCCGAGGTTCTGCGCCTTCTTGATCTCCACGCGCTCGTTTCCGTAGAGCGTCACGAGGTCGCGCAGGGTCTGCTCGGTGTCGGTGCGGTCCTTCGAGCGCGGGAGCTCGCCGAGGGCGCGCTGGAGCTGCTCCGCGCGGCGCACGAGCGCGTCGAGGTCGTTGATGTCGCGGGTGACGCGGGACTGGCCCGCGAACCGTGCGTCGTACTCGCCGACGATCTGGTCGAGCTGAACGCGGATCTGCGCAAGGGTGAGGGTCGCCATAGGGGGCGCGGAGCCTACGTCCACCCCATGCCGTGGAGCAAACCCCTCGCGCGACCGAGCAGATCCCGCCGCTCCTTGCGCGGACGCTCGACGGTCTCGCCCGCCGCGCGGAACGCGATGTTCGTGAAGTTCTCGGGGAACTTCGCCGTGATGCGCTCGTAGAAATCGTGGATGCGCTGCACGTCGGCGTCGACGTCCTCGGTCGGCACGATGAGCGGACCGATGCCGCCGCGCTTGCGCCGGTAGTCGAGGTACCCGAGGCCGATGGGCACCTTCGCCGAGCGCGCGATCCAGTAGAAGCCGGACTTCCAGTGCTTGCGCTTGGCGCGGCTTCCTTCGGGCGCGACGACCACCACGCGGCCGCCCTCGACGTCGAAGAGCGAGGCCAGCGCCTGCACCTGGTCCTTCGACTTCGAGCGGTCCACCGGGACGCCGCCGAGCCAGCGGTAGAACGGCCCGAGCGGGCTCGTGAAGAGCGTGTGCTTCCCCACCCACACCACGTCGACGCCGAGGGTGTAGGCGACGCCGAGGCAGATCGGCAGGTCCCAGTTCGTGGAGTGCGGCGCGGCGATGAGCACGTAGCTCTCGACGTCGGGCACCACGCCCTCCTCGCGCCACCCCAGCGCCGTCAGCACGGCGCGCCCCACGTAGTACCGAACCGGCTTCTTCGCTGCGGGATCCGCGATCATGGCGCGGAACTTTCCATCACTCCTGCGCGCGTCGCAACGGGGCGGCGCGTCATCGCGGCCGCGGGCCGTCAGTCCATCCCGAGGAACCCCCGGATCTGCTGGAACAGGTCCTTCTCGTCGTGCTGCGCGCGCACCTTGGCGGCCTCGGCGTCGAGCACCTCGTGGGCCACGCTGAGCTGCGCCTTGCGCTTCGTGACCACCTCGGCGAAGCGCGCGACGATCTCCGGGTGCTTGTCGACGACGCGCTGGAACGTTCCGCGCTCGAGGCGAAAGCACTCCGCGTCGGTCTCGGCGACGACGCTCGCCTCGCGCCGCGCGCCTTGGAGCAGGGCCATCTCGCCGAACGCATCGCCGGCCCCGAGGCGCCCCACCTCGCGCTCGACGCCCTCCTCGCTGATGCAGATGCGCACCGTTCCCTCTTCGATGAGGTAGAGCCAGTGGGCCTCGGCGCCCTGCCGCGTGACGACCTCGCCGCGCGCGAACGGCGCGTACTTCAACGACATCGCGAGGGCCTCGAATTCCTCGGCGTCGAGCATGTCGAAGAAGCCCACCTTGTGCAGCACGTCGCGGCGCCGCACGGCCTGCTTCTCGGTCTTCACCGACGGCGCCTCCACCGTCGCCTGGTGCACCTTCACCGCCTGCGTCGGCGTCGCCAGGCGGATGCCCGCGCGCTGCAGCGCGAAGTAGATGCGCGTGCGCACCTCGCTGTCCGTGGGGTCGTCGGCGGCGAGGTCCGTGAGCCAGTAGCGCAGGGCGTAGTGACCGTAGGAGTCGGCCATGTCCATGAGCACGCAGTTCGGCGGCGGGTCCGCGGCGACGCGCGGGATCTCCACGCCGCGCACGGCGGTCTGCACGACCTCGAGCACGTCCGACGGCTGATGGCGCCAGTCGACGTTGAAGTACACCCAGCGGCGCCAGAGCCTCGGCTTGCCCCCGCGCCGCCCGAGGATCGTCACCTGGTTGCGCAGCAGCACGAGGTTCGGCACGAGGATGGTCTCCCAGTTGCGCGTCTCGATGGCGGTGTAGCGCCAGCGCACCTCGACGACGCGGCCGATGACGTCGTTGACCTTGATCCAGTCGTCGACGTCGATGGCGGTGTCGACCTGCAGCGCGAGGCCGCTGGCGACGTTGCCGATGACGTCCTGCAGCGAGAAGCCGAGCACCGCGGTGAAGACCGCGCTGGTGGCGATGATGCCCGAGAGGTTCGCGCCGGAGCGGCTGGCCGCGGTGACCGCCGCGAGGAGCGCGAGCACGCCGACGAGCACGTCCTCGACGATGCGGGGGAGCTGCACGCGCACGCGCGACAGCACCCCGTGGAGCATCAGCGACATGCCCGCGCCGACGAACGCGACGCCGCCGAACACCCACGCCACGGTGCGGAATTCGTTGTGCGCGTGGTGCTCCACGGACACCAGCGCGGCGTCGAGCACGAGCGCGATGACGTGCACGCCGACCCAGAACCCGAGGGCCCGCAGCCGGTGGTGCGACGGATCGCGCAGCCGCACCGACACCAACGCGACGAGGCACAGCGCGAGCAGCCACAGCGTGTGCGCGGCGTGGGCCTCGGACCAGAGCGCTTCGAGGAAGTTCACGACGGGCCGAGGCTACGCGATGGGCGCCGTGGGGACACAGTTACGTTGTTGCATTCGCGGCGCGAACGGGGCGCCGAATGCAAGAACGTAACTGTGTCCCCGTTCCGGTCAGCCGGGCTCGCCGACGTCCTCGAAGGTCACCACCGCGCCCTCGGTTCGCGCGTAGAACGCCGACACCGCGACGCCGGCGTGCTGCCCGCGCACCCACCGCGCCGCGCCCCGCAGGTCGGCGTACTGGCGCCGCAGCATGGCTTCGGGCGACTCGTAGGCGAAGCGATGCTTGTAGTAGCCGCACGACGCGTGGGCCACGAGCACGACGTGCTTCAGGTGGTGCGCCGTCACGAGAAACGACAGCGACGACCGCGCCACCTCGTTGGCCGCGAGCGACGACGACGTGAGCTCCACCAGGGCCGGTCCGCCAGGGAGCGTGAGCGTGTCGAGGCGCGGAAACCCCAGGCCGTGCAGCAGCTCCTCGATGGCGTCGGTGAAGCGCCCGTCGGAGCAGTACAGCGCCAGGGCGTCGGGGTACGCCGCATCGAAGCGCGCTCGGGCGGTGATCATGCTCACGGCGCGAGGCTACACCCGCGGCGAGCGTCGACGCATCGCGCGGACCTCAGCCGGCGATCCACCCCGCGAGCGCCGTGGCGTCGAGGGTCGAGAGCGCCACCGCGGCCGACGCCCCGTCACGTTCGACACGCGATGCGACGGCGCCCCGCTCGGCGTCGGAGAGCGCGCGACCGAGGCGAAGCTCGGCGAGCACGAGCAGCGCCGGGAGCAGCGCGTGACGCTCTTCGGCCTTGCCTTCGGCCTTGCCCAGCTCGATGCCCTCTTGCAGCAGCTCGACGCGGTACTCCTCGAAGTCCTCGGCGAAGTCGGGGTGATAGAACATGTCGTCCTCCTCGGCTGGGACCATGGTAGCCGATGCTCCGCGCGCAAGCAGCCCATGCACCGCGCCGCGCAGCCCGCGCCCCCGCGGCGTGTCGTGCTCGCCCGTCTCGAGCGCTCGGCACGCCTCGACCCAGCGCCGCCCCCGTCCCAGCAGACGCACCGCCAGCGTCGACGGCTCCTCGGGAAGCTCCGGGATCACCACGAACCACACGCCGAACATCGGCGCCGTCGCGTAGACACCCGCGGGCCACCCCGGCGCCGGCCGCGCCCACGCCGCCTCGAGCGCGCCCACCGGACGCCCCGCCGACAGCACCCACACGCGCTCCGCCGGCACCTGCTTCGCCAGGGTCCGCGCATGCCGATGGTGCAGCAGCTTGCGCGCGACGGCGGTGAGCTCGTCGACGCCCGGCGCATCGTGAAACGCCTCGAAGAGGCACGGCGCCGACGCCATGCGCCCGAGCAGTCCGCCACCCTCGAGCGCCGACGCCCGCGCCGCGTCGGGCACGAAGAACGCGTCTCCACGCTGCGCCGGCACCTCGGGCACCCCCGCCTCGCGCTCGAAGGTCCCCGCCGGCGACAGCACCGCCTCGAGCACGTTCTTCGCGAGGGCGTCGTGCGGCCGAGCCATGACGGCGCCCCCGAGCGAACGACGTGCCGCACGAATCGCGCGGGAAATGGGGTGTTCCGCCAGTGGCGGCGGTGGCGGCGGGGGGTGGCGGAACCCGGGCGCGCGACCCTCGGCCACCCCTCGGCCAGCCCCCCGCGGTGTACGCTGCGGCGCACCGATGAAGATGCTCCGACGCGCACTCCAGGCGGCCGCGGTGATGGCGCTCTCGCTCGGCTGCGGAGGCGACGCAACGCCCGTCGTCACCGGCTTTCAGCGCTACGTTCCGGCCGCGGGGAGCGCGGCCTCCATCGCGTACACCGCGGGAATCACGCGCTACGTCGGCACCGCCCCGCCGACGGAGACCACCACCACCGGCGCCGTCACCACGTTCACCTTCGACCCCGCGCAGGGACCCGTGTGCATGCACGGCGCGCCCTACCGCGCGTCGGTGCGCGACGGCGCCAGCGACGACCTGTTGATCTTCCTCCAAGGCGGCGGCGCGTGCTGGACGGACTTCTGCCTCGCCGTCACCGCCGCGCCCGCGGGCGTTCCTTCGATGGATCTCCTGCGCACCACAGCCGAGAACCCGCTGCACGACTTCGACGTGCTCTACCTCCCGTACTGCGATGGATCGCTCTTCGCGGGTGACCACACGGTGAACAACGCCGACGGCACGCCGGCGCGCATCCACCACGGACTGCAGAACCTCTCGGCGGCCCTCGCCGCGGGCTTCACCCGCTATCCGCACCCGCGCCGCATCGTCCTCGCGGGAAGCTCCGGCGGCGGCTTCGGAACGATCCTCGCGGCGTTCCTGGTGCGTTACGTGTACCCCGACGCGCCGCTGTACGTGGTCGACGACGCGGGCATCGGCGTCGCACGCACCGGCGACCCGGCGTACCTCGGACGGCTCCTCGACGACTTCGGCGCCCGCGCGTTCATCCCTGCGGACTGCGCGAATTGCACCGCCGACGGCAACATCACGGGGCTCGTCGACTACTTTCTCGCGCACGACCGCAACGCCCACATCGCGGCCATCTCTTCATGGAACGACTGGGTCATCTCGAGCCTGTTCCTGATGGAGCCGGCGGCGACATTCCAGGCCGACCTCGCCCGCGCGACGGACGCGCTGCACGCGGCGCATCCCGACACGTACCGTCGGTTCTTCTATGCCGGCACCGGGCACACGACGCTTCTCGGCAACGCCACGGGCATCGTCGGCACGAACCTCAACGCCGTGGATCTCCCGTCGGGCTTCGCCGCGCAGATCGGCATGGTGCACATCGAGAGCATGTACGTGCGGGCCGTGAACGGCGTCACCGTGGCGCAATGGCTCGGCGCCATGCTCGCGGGCGATGCGACGCGCTGGGACGACCGCCTCGAGGCGACGACGCCGATGCCTTGAGGGCGTGGCGGGGAGCGCTGGACGCAACAAGGCAACTGCGTCCCCGACGCTTCTCCCCTCCGGACACCCTGCCCCCACTCGTGGGGGCGGGGCCGGGGGTGGGGGCCCGATGTGACGGTAAATATGCAGGAAAACAAGGTTTTCCGAGATGAATCCCGGATCCCTGTTCAGCCCGGCTCCCGCTCGCCGACGGGCTTCCACCCCTGCCGGCGCAGGAACGTGCGCACCTTGCCGAAGCGCTCCAAGCACAGGAACACCGGCGCGTACTCTTCGGTGAGCCGCAGCGGGAGCGCGCCGCCATCGAACACCACGACGATGCGCGCCACGTCGAGGTCTCCGCTGAGCGACGTCGACGGCACGGGCTCGTTGAAGTTCTGGTGATACGACACGCGCTGAATGGACTTGCGCTCCACCTCGACGTCGCGCACCGACGCGAGCGCCGCGGTCGTCGGCGCGGCCTCGCCGGCGCGGGTGATCCGAAGCGTCTCGTCGGCGACCTCGAGGGTGAACCCGGGCTGCACCGTCGTGCGGCGTCGATGGATCTGGTATGCGATGAGCCCCACCGCGAGCCCCGCCGCGGCGGGAAGCGAGGCGATGGCCACCGCCGCCAGCACGAGCACCCACGCGAGGAACGCGTAGTACCCGCGCATGAACCGCTTCCATCGGTTGAGGCTCTCGGTGTCGGTCCAGTCGACGACGAGGCGCTCGGTGCGCGCGGCGGCACCGGGCGGGTTCGGTGCGCGGTAGGGCGTGTCGTTCGTCATCGATGGGATCCTCCCCGGGATGGTGCTCGCGATGATGCACCTGCTGCCCTCGGAAGAGCACCGTGAACCCACGGATTTGGTTCCTCGCCGCATGTGTCGCTTGCGTCTTCGCGGGCGCGTGCGCTCCGTCGGAGGACGCCGCGCCGCTGGACCTCGGCGCCTTGGCCGCTCCGCCGCCCGCGGATCTCGCCGCGCTCGCGTCCTACGTGCGGAGCGCCGGGGGCGTGGTGCTGCGGGCGTCGACGGTGGGTGCGCTGCACGCCGAGACTCCAGCGCGGGCGCAGGCATGGACGAATCTGTATGTGCAGTACGCGATGGCATCGACGCACCTCGTGGTGTCCGATGGGCTCGGAGCTTCCATCGATGCGCCCACGGTGCTCGGCGCGACGGGCGGCGTGTCCCTCGTGGACTCCGCGGGGAATCCCGACACCCGTCGCATCGTCGCCTCGGGCGCCGGCATTCCCGAGTGGCGGCGTCTGCACGAGGCCTCCGACGCGCTGTTCTTCCTCGTGCCGCCCAGCGTCGCGGGGGCGACCATTCCGTGGCAGTTGTACTGGACCGCTCCCATCGGTGCCGACGGGTCGGTCTCCGCGATCGGGACCTCACAGGGAGCTTCGATGCCGGTCGATGTCTTTCGTCTCGTGTCTCCGCGGTGAAGCGGGCTGCGCCGCGGACGCGGGCCCGCCCTCGGCATGCTCCACAGGCAGGTGCTCACGCGCCCGTAGGCGCCTACGGGTGCACCACGAAGCCGAGGATCATCGCCCGATCGGCGCGGCTCGAGCGCACCGTGAAGAGCGGCTGGCCGGGGTTCGCGACGAAGGTCAGGTCGCTCCCTCGGGCGCCCTGCGCGAGGTGCACGCGAAAGCGGTAGCGGCCGCTGCTCTCGCGGTCCTCGAGGGTGAACGTCGCCGTGCCGTTGGGCAGCGTCGCCACGCTCGGCGCCTCGCCCAGCGGGAGCGTCGTGCGGCTCACCTGGCGCATCGACGGAAACATCGCGAAGGGCCCGCGACGAAGCTGCGCCAGCCCCGCCAGCGCCGCGTCGACGCCCGCATCGCCCGCGCCCGCCTCGATGACGATGACGTCGATCTGCGCCGGCTGCAGCGGCGCATGCACCCGCGGACCGAGGTGCGGCACCGGCACCGGCACCGGCGGATGCCCCTGCTGCGCCCACGCCACCCCGGCGGCGATCACCACCGCCGCCGACCACGTCCACACCCGCGCCGTCATGGCATCACCGTCCCGGATTCCTGTGCGTCGTCGAGGCCGTCGTCGGGGTCGTCGGTGATCCACACCACCGGGGGATTGCCCTTGGCCTCGTTCTCTTCATCGGCCGAGATCACGGCGTAGCTCTGCGCGCCGAAGACCTCGACGTGCGTCACCTCGGCCCGCCCGTCGGGACGCACGTAGCCCTCGCTCACGCCCGCCCCGGCGTCCGCCGCGTCGGCCTGGTCGGGCATCGTCGACTCGACCCGCCCGCGCACGCGCCACGGGGTGAGCAGCACCACCAGCGCCACCGCGGCCACCGCGAGCGCCGGCCACAGCCACCGTCGGCGCAGCACCGCCACGGGCCTCGGCGCCGCCCGCGCGGCCACGGTCTTCGCGAAGTCCGCCGGGAGCGGCGGAACGGCGTCGTCGGCCCAGCGCGTCACCGCCTCGCGCAGCTCGAGCTCGCGGCGCACCTGCGCGGCGAAATCGACCGGCAGCGAGGGCACGTCCTCGGCCCAGAGCTCCATCGCCCGGCGCAGCGCGGGGTCCTCAGGGCCGTGGCTCACGCGCCCCCCTTTCCGTCGCGCTCGTCGGCCGTCGCCGGGACCTCGTCGCCGAAGTGCTCCCGAAGCATGCGCTGCATCTTGCGCCGCGCGTGGAACAGCCGCGACATGACCGTGCCCTTGGGCACCTCCATGGCCTCGGCGATCTCCTCGTACGACATGCCCTCGACCTCGCGGAGCACGATGGCGGTGCGGTGGTGCGGAGGCAATTCGTCGAGGGCGCGCTGCATGACGGCGACGAGCTTGGCGCGGTCGAGGGCCGCGAAGGGGTCGCCCTCGCCCCGCTGCGGGAGCCACTCGTCCGGCGCGCCGGTGAGGTCCGTGTGCTCCTCGAGCTCCACCGCGCGGCCGGGGTCGCGGCGGCGCAGCAGGTCGATGGAGAGGTTGTGCACGATGCGATAGAGCCACGTCGTGAAGCTCGCCCCGCCCTCGAAATCGCGGAGGTGCTTGTAGACCCGGAGAAAGGCGTCCTGGGCGACCTCGCGGGCGTCGTTGGCGTCGCGCACCACGCCGTACGCGACGGTGTACGCACGGCGCTCGTGGCGGCGAACGAGCTCCTCGAAGGCGCGCATGTCGCCAGCCGCGGCCCGGACGACGAGATCTCGGTCGTGGCGGCGCGCCTGCTCATCGGACGCCGCTTTGGACGGATTTCCCGGCGGTTGATTCAACGTCCCGTCCCGTTCCGTGCGCGGCTCAGTGGGCCCCGCAGAAGCCGTCGATCTCCTCGAGCACGGCGTCCTCCTGCTCGTAGAAGACGAACGTTCCGCCGGCCATTTCGACGTTTCGCACGCGGTCCACGCCCGCGAGGCCGTCGACGCGGAACGCCGGGGTGCGCGCGTCGGCGTCGCCCCGGAGGATCAGCACCGGGATGCCCGACCGCCGCACGTCGTCGAAATACGCCTCGGCGTAGCCGCTCACCAGCACGATGCCCGACACGTGGCCGAGGGCGTTGCCGTTGAGCAGCCGCAGCAGCCCCTCGCCGCCGGAGCCCCAGCCGATGCCGTACACCGCCGACGCGCGCTCCCGCACCCAGCTCAGCACCGTCTGGAACGTCGCCGCGCCGTCGGGGTGCGCCCACTCGCCGCGGAGCCCCACCGTCGGGCAGACCACCATGGCGTCGGGCATGCGCCGCGCGAGCATCCAGCACGGGAGCTTCTGCAGCGCGCCGGCGCCGTGCAGGAAGATCACCGCCCGCTCGGCGCGAGCCCCCTCGGCCGGGGCGTTGAACACCAGCGCCTCGACGGACGTCGGCGACGTCGCGCCCAGCGTCGACGCGGCCACCGTCGAAGGCACGGTGGTGAAATCGGGGTCCGCGCGCATGCGGCGGTACGCCTGACGAACGAACGGCCGGCCGCGGTGCACGTCGTCGCCGGGGTACGCCCCCACGTCGCCGAAGGCCGTGAGCAGCATCGGTCCGAGGTCGGCCTCCTCGCCGAGGCGCCCGGCCCAGTGTCCCGGGGTCCCCGCGGGGAGGCGAAGCTCGGCCCCCTGCGGCGTCGGAACGTTTCGCGTGTAGCGCAGGCCCCCGAGGCCCGCGGCCAGCACGAGGCCCAGGGCGAGGCAGATGCGCGCGCGACGCGGCTCGCCCACGAGCCAGAAGAGCCCGAGGTCGACGAGCACGTAGGCGACCATCCAGCCCCACGCCCACGGGGTCGTCGCCCCGCGAATGCAGAGCGAGAGCAGGTAGGCCCCGACGGGCATCCCGAGCAGACCGAGGATGGACAGCAGCGACGCCATGAACCTCCTCGACGTTACACTGAACGACCGGCGCGGCGCGAACTCTGCGCGGGCTCACTCGGGCAGGAGCGTGCGCAGCAGCCGCCCGAAGCCCACGGCCACCACGCGGTCGTCGTCGAGGCCCAGCAGCGCGCCGAAGCGGCACTTCTCGAGCACCAGCCCCTCGGCCTCGGCGCCGGTCTCCGTGCGGAACCGCGCGCGCCGCCCCTCGGGCACCCCCGCGAAGCGCGCCACGTCGAGGGCGATGCCCCGCAGCGCCGCCGGGAGCGCGTCGTCGTCGAGCACCTCGAGGCGGTCCCGGGTCACGCGGCGCACGGTCCGCGACCCCACGAAGAGGTCGGCGTTGGACGTGTCGGCGTAGAGCACCACGCCGGTGTCTCCGCCGCTGCGCGCGCACGCCCCGAGGAGCACCGCGTCGACGTCCGCCGCCCAGCGCCCGCCGAGGCGCCGTCGCGCCTGCTCGATGTGCGGGAGCTCCCCAGGGATCAGCGGCAGCGCCCTACGTTCAGCCATCGGCGCCCCACTCCTGCAGCATCGCCACGGCTTCGCGCAAGCCCTCGGCCACGCGCTCGGCGGCGTGCGCCGGCGTCGGCGGCACCGCGGAGTGCGTCTGCCCGGGGCGCGCGACCTGCACCGTGCGCCAGCCCAGCGCGCGCGCGGTGATGAAGTCCTTGGCGGGGTTGTCGGCCACGTACGCGCAGGCCGTGTGCTGCACGCGGAGGGCCTCGGCGATGGCCTCGTAGCCCGTGGGCGCGGGCTTCCAGTGGGCCCGGCCGAAGGCGTCGGTGCACACCACGGCGTCGACGCGCGCGGCGAGCCCGAGGACGGCCACCTTCTGCGTCTGCACCTCGAGCCATCCGTCCGTCAGCACCCCCAGCGCGAAGCGCGGACGCAGCGCCCGCAGCGCCTCGTCGGCCTCGGGAAACAGCTCGATTTCAGGGCGATGCGCGCGGTACGCGGCGAGGCAGAAGGGGGCCAGCGACGTGTCGGCCCCGAGGCGGCGCAGGGCCTCGTCGAAGACCTTGCCGGCGAAGCCCTCGGACGCCACCGCCGTGGCCATGGCCGCGAAGCCCGCGACGCCGTGCTGCGCCGCGAGCGCCGCGCCGGCCGCGCGAAAGCCCGAGGCGACGTACGAGGCCTCGGGGTACAGCGTGTCGTCGAGGTCGAGGATCACCGCGCGCAGCATGGGAGGGCGCTGCGGTCATAGCGCATCGGCGGCGTGCTAGCCTCCGGGGTACATGGCGAATCGTGAGGTTCCGGGGTCGAAGGGCGCGCGCGGGCTGGGGGGCAGCGCGCAGGTCGAGGTCGACGATCCGGCGCTGCTGGTGGCGCTGTGCGGGCCGCGCAACGAGCACCTTCGCGTGCTCGAGGGCGAGACCGGCGTGGTCATCGGCCAGCGCGGCACGCAGGTGCACCTGCAGGGCACGCCGGAGGACGTGGCCTTCGCCGAGCGCGTGGTGGCGGAGCTTTGCGAGAGCATCCGCGACGGCAACGAGGTGCACGCGTCGGACGTCGCGCGCGCGGTGCGGCTGCTGCGCGAGCACCCGGAGCTGAAGCTCCGCGACGTGTTCCACGAGGTGGTGCTGGTGAGCGCGCGGCACCGGATCATCGCGCCCAAGGGCCTCGCGCAGAAGAAGTACATCGAGGCCCTGCGGCAGCACGACATCGTCTTCGGCATCGGACCCGCGGGCACGGGCAAGACCTACCTCGCCATGGCCATGGCGGTGGCGGCGCTCATGCAGAAGAAGGTGAAGCGCATCATCCTCACGCGGCCCGCGGTGGAGGCCGGCGAGAAGCTCGGGTTCCTCCCTGGCGACCTCGCGGAGAAGGTGAACCCGTACCTGCGTCCGCTCTACGACGCGATGCACGACATGATGGACCTCGACAAGGCGCAGGCGCTGATCCAGCGCGGGCAGATCGAGGTGGCGCCGCTGGCGTTCATGCGCGGGCGCACGCTCAACGAGGCCTTCGTGATCCTCGACGAGGCGCAGAACACCACCGCCGAGCAGATGAAGATGTTCCTCACGCGGCTGGGCTACGACTCCAAGGCCGTGATCACCGGCGACGTCACGCAGGTGGACCTCCCCGAGGGCCGCAAGTCGGGCCTCTCCGACGCGACGAACCTCCTCGCGGGCGTCGAGGGCATCGCGTTCTGCACGTTCACCGACGTCGACGTGGTGCGGCACCCGCTCGTGGCCCGCATCGTCCGCGCCTACGAGGCCCGGGACAACGCCCTCTCGCGCGGCCGCGCCATGCGCGAGGAGCACCGCACCGCCGTGCAGGAGCGGGAGACCGAGTAGGCAGGGAACTCGCGTCGGAATGCGGGGGTTGCCGGGAGCCCCCACCCCCGGCCCCGCCCCCACGAGTGGGGGCAGGGAGACGGACAACCGACGACGTCGGGGAGGGCGGATCACCGACGATGTCGGGGAGGGTGGTGCTTCGACGCGGATCCGCATGCAGTGAGCGTCGCCTCTGCGCACCCCGCCCCCACTCGTGGGGGCGGGGCCGGGGGTGGGGGCTCCCGAAGCCCGCCGGAACCTCAGGCCCCTGAAGGTACCGCCGCCGGTCGCAACCCCTCCGCCGCACGCCGCACCGCCGCGTCCGCATCGACGGCGGCACGGGCGACGACGGCGTTGAGAAGCGCGCGGTCCCCGTCGAAGGGACGCTTCGCGAACTCGGCGAAGGCCGCGATGCGCGCCGTAGGGACCCCGAACGCCGCGGCGGCCGTGAGGGCGTCGGACGCTCCCATGGCGCCGAGGGCGCGCACGGCGGAGACCGCGAGGGCGGCGTCCTTGGCCTTGAAGGGGGTGCGCGCGACGGCCGAGAGCGACGGCTGCGCCACCTCGCGCCAGCGGCGTTGGAAGATGCCGAAGACCTTGTCGCGCGCGGGCTCGTGGTCCGTGCGCGCGGTGGCGAGCAGGTACGGCAGCAGCGGCGCGCGGGCGGCGTCGTGCACCGGCGGAAGCAGCCCCGCGAGGTAGCTCCCGTCGTCGCGCACGAGGAACCCCAGCGCCGGATGCGCGTCGCCTGCGGCCATGGCGCGCTGCAGCTCCTGCCGTTGCAGCGGGTTGCGACGCCCTTCGCGAAGCTGCACACCCCAGAGGCGCAGCCGGTCCGAGGGCTCCTTGAGGGCGCCGCGGATCTGCGGTGCGACGTCGGCGAGCACCTTCTCCGCGGGGACGCGCACGGCGATCTTGGGTCCGTCGACGACCTCGCGGAGGGCGACGTAGAGGGCGGCGGTGACGGGCATGCCCGCGAGGCTCTCGGCGGCGCGCACCCGGGAGGGCATCGGCGCCCAGGGGCAGAGCATCAGCGCGACGAGGGCGTCGGTCCCCACGGCCCCGGCGTTGCGCAGCGACGGAACGTCGTCCGGAGCGAGAAACGCCGCGGCGCCAGGGACGCCCGGAAGCGCGCGGGGATCGTTGGCGCGGAGCAGCGCTGCGCCGGCGGCGAGCGGTGCGGGGCCGAAGTTCCAGCGGGCGGCGAGGCGTTCGCGGTCGAGGGCGTCGAGGGTCGCGCCGTCGCCGGCCACGTCGTCGAAGTCGAGGAGGTCGCTCATGGTGCGTTCTGCGCGGCGCGGCGGCGGCGGGCGGTGGCGGGTTCGGGAAAGAGCTGGTCGCGCAGCGCGTCGGGCTCGACGCCGAAGAGCGCACCGAGGCGCTCGAAGACGTACACCACCAGGCGCCCCTGCGGCGGTCGGGCGATGGCGTCGACGTCCGCCGCGTCGAGGGCGATGCCGGTCTCCGCGGCGAGCGCGTCGGCGAGCGCGGCGATGCGGTCGGCGTCCCCGCCGCTGCGGCGGACGGCGAGCACGGTGCGCATCAGCGCGTGGTACCGCGCGAGGGGGAGCACCCACGGCTCGTCGTCCCCGCGCGCGAGTACGTCGGCGCGGCGTTCGAGCTCCTCCCGGGGGAGCGTGTCGAGCTCGCGCAAGCACCCCGGAAACTCCACGGCGAGGCGCTGCAGCTCCCCGCGCGCGGCGACGGCGCCGTCGTGTGCGTGGGCGTCGCGCCAGGCGACGAGCGTGCGGTACTTGCGTTCGAGGGCGGCGGCTTCGGGGCTGGGCACGGCCGCGCAGCCTAGCGCACCGGGGACACAGTTACGTTGTTGCATTCGCGCGGGCACGCGGCCGCCAGACCGGGGCTGCACCCCTCCCGCACCCCCTCCGATTTCACGTGCGGCGCGCCGGGGGCGACACATCCTGTGCGCGCGGCCGCCGAACGGACGGCCGCAGGAGGCTGTTCGCTTCATGCCCAGGACCCCCGCCGACCCCGCCGAGACGCTCACCGAGGCCTTCACGCGGCTCACCGCGTCGCCCAACGTCGTGCCGCTGCTCGTCGACGCGCTGCTCGTCACCGCCCTCGGCGCCTGCACCCTCGGGATCCTCTTTCCCCCGCTGATGCTCGGCTACGCGGGCATGTGCCTGGCCGTGCTGCGCGGCGAGACGGTGCGCGTCGGACAGTCCTTCGACGGCATGAAGCGCTTCGGCGCGGCGCTCACGCTGGGGCTGCTGGTGCTCGGCGCGGTCCTCGTCGGCGCGCTGGCCGTCGGCCTCGGATCCCTCGTGGCGGGCTTCGTGCTGTCCTTCGTGTTCTTCGTGCAGGCCGACCGCCCGGAGCTCGGCGCCTTCGACGTCGCCACCGAGAGCTTCCGCATCGTGCGCGCCAACCTGCTCCCGACGCTGGTCATCTGGGGCGTCGGCGCGGGCCTCGGAACGCTGCTCTCGGCCACCGTCGTCGGCGGCGTGGCCGTCTTCGCCTACACCTCGCTGCTCACCGCGCTCACCTACCAGCGCGCGCGCACGCCGTCGGGCTGAACACGGATGCGGGATTCGTCTCGGAAGGCCTCGGGTTCGCGAAGATCGACGGTCACGACGCGCCCCCGCCGCCCCCCGTACGCGTCAACCCATCGCTGCCGTTCGTCCGGCCCATGAAATGGGCATGGCTACCTTCGGCACGCCTCGCGAGGCGAGGCTCGGTATCGGGCAGGCTCGCGTCGGCGAGCCTCGCAGACGGTTGCCCGCGGGCTTACCCCTGACCATTGATCAGTACTTCGCTCCGCCGCAGATTCACGCCTTGTTTTTCAGGTCTTTCGCGACGGGCTCGGCGTGCGAACGTCGCGTGCCGGGGTTGCACCCCGGGCTACAATCGGCATAGGGGCGGCCCCTCCGCGAGGGAGGAGCCGACCCCTGCCACACCACCGGACAAGCGGGTCCGCATCCGGCGGTTCGAGAAGTTGAGGTCAACAGAGTCTCGGGATTCCCAGTTGATCGGCCCAGCTTAAATCGAGAACAA
>CAIMWA010000654.1 GCA_903845045.1 uncultured delta proteobacterium
CGCTGTGGCGTCCGTGGCTTCGGCGCGGCGTCTACGCGCTCAGCGGCCGGTTGAGCTCGGTGCGGTACTGGGCCGGGTCCGAGCCCGGCTCCGGGGCCGTCAGGTAGCACTCCCAGAGGTCCGCGCGCGGCGTGTGCCCCCGCCCGGCGATCCACGCCATGAGCTCGCCCCAGCCTTCGGAGAGCCGCTCGTACCCACCGTGGTAGACCGTGCGTGCGACCCGCGCCGCCGGAAGCTCTCCGGGCCGCACCCGCCCCACGGCTTCGATGGGCGTCGCGACGGGCACGCCGATCTCGAAGTCGAAGACGTCGGGCTTCATCTCGAGGTGGTGCGTGAACCACGGCCCGACGACGGCGATGCCCTGCGCGGCGATGGCCGCCCGCACCTCGGCGAGCCCGGGGCCCATCACCTCGCGGATCTGCGCCCGCGGAACGGTGACGCGCAACACGGCGGCGAACTGGGCGTGGGTCTCTACGAGGTGCGGTACGTCGATCATGGCGGGGGCTCCTTGGCGCGCGGGAGCCTGCCCTCGCGTCACGCAATGCGCCAGTGCATCGGCGTCGCCGATGCGAACCGGGTACGCGCGAGGCCGGGGTCCTCCGTGCTACCTTCGCCATGTGCTGGGGAACGGCCGCGCCTTCGGGATGCTCGTGCTGGGTGCCGCGCTCGCGGCCTGCTCGGCGACCGCGGATGGCGTCGCGACCGACGCGGCCATCGACGACCTCGGCGCGCCGGACGACGCCTTCACGTCCGCGGGCGACGACGCGTGGGACCCGGGCGCGCTACCTGCCGACGACGCGATGGCGGCCGTCGATGCCACCGTCGATGCGACATCCGATGTCGCGCCGGACGCGGCCATCGCTCCCGTCGACGTGGCGCCCGAGGCCGCCGTCGTCGCCGTCGACGTGAGCACGCCGACGGACGTCTGGACGCCGCCACCGCCACCGCCACCGCCACCGCCACCGCCACCGCCGGCCTGCACGAGCGGCATCGGCGATCTTTACCCGATCTCGTATGCGCCGAACTCCGTCGTCATCGGCAACGCCTACCCGGGGTGGACGGACACGCTGCACGGGACGACGGTGTTCCAGGCCGGGCCGGGCAACCCGACGGGGACGAACTACCAGTGCGGGTTCCTCTTCGGCGAGAACTTCTCCCACTGCGGCTGGGTGGCGCGCAGCGTCGTCCGGGGCACCGCCGACACCGGCGCGTGCGGCACGGGATGCCCGCGCACCTACGACACGGCGCTCTTCCTCGCGACGTACACCAACGGCATGCACAGCGCCGGCGCCGGCGACGGCACCGACACGCACATGCACTACGCGGGCTCCGGCTGCACCACGCACGACGGCTACGGCAACGTCGAGCCGTGGCGGGTCCCCGCGACGCCGGCGAACCTCGTGGGCGTCGTTCCCGACGGGCGGCTGCTGCGCTGGCGCTACGTCTCCAAGGACGGCCAGTGGGTGCTCGTGCACGACCCCACGCCGGGGGCGTCACCCAACTGGTACTTCGTGCACCGCGGCTGCGTCTCGACGCCCTGAGCGAGCCCCCTCGCGGCGCGCGGTCCGCACGGCGGCGGGCGCGACGTGGGCATCGACGACCCCGCGGTGATGTTGGCAGACTGCCGCCATGACCGGCCCGGCCTCGCACGGCACGCACCGTGACGCGCGCATCGCGACGCTCGCCTTCGCCGCCATCGGCATCGTCTTCGGCGACATCGGGACGTCGCCGCTCTACACGATCCAGGAGTGCTTCGGCGAGCACGGCGTCGCGCCCACACCCGAGAACGTCGTCGGGGTGATCTCGCAGGTGATCTGGTCCGTGACCCTCGTCGTCACGGTGAAATATCTCTTCTTCGTCATGCGCGCGGACAACCGCGGCGAAGGCGGCATCCTCGCGCTGCTGGCGTTGGTTCCCGACAAGGTGCGCGCGGCGAAGCGGGGCGGCATCGGCCTCGTGGCGCTGCTCGTGCTCGCCGGCGCGGCGCTGCTCTTCGGCGACGGCATCATCACGCCAGCCATCAGCGTGCTCAGCGCCGTCGAGGGGCTCACCGTCGCGACGACGGCCTTCGACCACGCCGTGGTGCCCATCACCGTGCTCATCCTCCTGGGGCTCTTCTCCATCCAGAGCCGCGGCACCGCCTCCATCGGCCGGCTCTTCGGACCGGTCATGACGGTGTGGTTCCTCACCATCGGCGTGCTCGGCGCGGTGCACGTCGCGCGTGCCCCGGCGATCCTCGCGGCGCTGCTCCCCACGCACGCCCTCGGGCTGCTGCATCGCCACGGGTTCCAGGGCTTTCGGCTCCTCGGATCGGTGGTGCTCGCGGTGACCGGCGGTGAGGCCCTCTACGCAGACATGGGTCACTTCGGCCGGCGCCCCATCCGCTTCGCGTGGCTCACGCTGGTCTTCCCCGCGCTGCTTCTCTGCTATGCCGGCCAGGGCGCGATGCTCCTCGAGCACCCCGAGGCCGCCGCGCAGCCGTTCTTCTCCATGGTGCCGCGCGGGTGGGCCGTCTACGCCCTCGTCGCCCTCGCCGCCCCGGCCACGGTCATCGCGTCGCAGGCCCTCATCTCGGGGGTGTTCTCGCTCACGCAGCAGGCCATCCAGCTCGGGTTCTTTCCGCGCGTCGAGGTGCGCCACACGTCCGGCGAGGCCGAGGGGCAGATCTACGTCCCGGCCCTCAACTGGATCGTCGCCGTGGCGTGCATCTTACTCGTACTCGTATTCCAGCGGTCGTCGCGGCTCGCGGCGGCGTTCGGCCTCGCGGTGAGCGGCACCATGGCGATCACCTCGGTGGTCTACTACCTCGTGGCGCGCCACACCTGGGGCTGGTCGAAGCTGAAGAGCCGCGCCGTGCTCGTCGCGTTCCTGGCCCTCGACGTTCCGTTCTTCGCGGCGAACCTGCTTAAGTTCGTCGACGGCGGGTACATCCCGCTGGCCGTGGGCGCGGTGTTCCTGACGGTGATGATGACGTGGCGCTGGGGCCGCGACGCGCTGCGTGCGCACTACGCCGAGCGCGCGCGCAAGCTCGACGACTTCATCGCGTCGCTCGCGCGAGGAACGATCCTGCGGCCGCCCGGGTGCGCGGTGTTCATGGCGTCGAGCGCCGAGGGCGCCCCGCCGGTGCTCACGCACTACGTCGAGCGCGTGGGCGCGCTGCACCAGAGCGTGGTGCTGCTGACCATCACCGTGCCGCACGTGCCCTTCGTGCCCGAGGCCGAGCGCTTCGCGGTGCAGACCCTCGGCGCGGGCTTCGTCCGCATCGTCGCGCAGTACGGCTTCATGGAGAGCCCCAACGTCACCGACGTCCTCGCGCGCGCCGCGAAGGACGCGCGGCTCCCGGTGGACCCCGGCGCGGTGACGTATTTCCTCGGGCGCGAGACGTTCCTCGCGACGTCGCGCGGGCGCCTCGGCGCGATCACCGAGAGCATCTTCGCGTTCCTGTCGCGCAACGCGAGCACGGCCACGGCTTATTTCGGCATTCCCCCGCAGCAGGTCGTCGAGATCGGCACGCAGATCGATCTCTGACCGCGCAGTTTTCGGCGCGCGGTGATAGGACGCGCCCTCATGGAGCGCCGCGACGAACCGCGCGCGCCGAGGTGGTCACCGATGCCATCCATGATCGACCGATGGAGACGCCCCGCGTGCGTCGCAGCGCTGCTCGCGACCTTCGCCCCCGCCGTGGCCCGCGCGCAGTCCGCCGACGCGCCCGCTCCGCAGCCCTCGCAGGCCGACGAGGACCGGCGTGCGATGCGCGCCCTCGAGGCCCGCGTTCGCGAGCTCGAGGCCCGCGCGGCCGCACCGCCCGCGCCCCCTCCCGCCGCCGCGCCGGAGCCGCCGTCGCCGCACCTCGACGTGCGCGAGCCGCCGTTCTCCCGCTTCGACTGGAGCTGGACCAACGGCTCGAACTACCAGCCGGCGTCGCTGCTCCGGGTGGGTCCGGTGACGCCGTCGTTCATGGTCGACACGGCGTTCGCGTGGCAGTTCTCGAACCCCGTCGACCACACCATCTTCCAGACGACGACGGCCGCGCGGCACGGCGAGTTCAGCCTGAACCTCGCGTACCTGGGCTTCGAGCTCAACGGCATCGACACCCGCTACGGCGGTCCCATCGGCCGCATCGAGCTCCAGTTCGGGAGCTACATCGCCACTATCCACGGGCAGGACCAGTCCCTCGAGCGCGGCTTCTACCTCTCGAACCCGACGCTGAGCTACGTGAAGCAGGCCGGCGCGGGATGGCATTTCCACTGGCTGCACGGCGTCAACGTCGAGGCGGGCATCTTTCCTTCGTACATCGCCCTCGAGAGCTACACGCCGCAAGAGAACTGGAACTACACGCATCCCTTCGTCTCGGACTTCACGCCCTACTACTTCGCCGGGCTTCGCACGCAGATCTACTTCCGCGAGAACCTCAAGCTCGAGCTCTGGCTCGTGAACGGATGGCAGACCTTCGGCCGCTGGCACGACGCCATCACCGGCGGCTATCTCGTCAACCACCGCCCGAACGGGCGGTTCTCGTTCACGCACACGGCGTACTTCGGCCAGGAGCAGACCCGCAACGCCGACCCGAACAGCCAGTCGTTCCGGGGTTATTCGGACAACTACATCCAGGTGCTCGCCTTCGAGAACCTGCAGCGCCGGTTCTTTCAGCGCCTCGCCTTCTGTCTCGTCTTCGACTTCGGCTACGAGTACCGCGGACCGAACGCCGGCGCTTCGGTGATGGGCCGCGTGTCGCCCCCCAACGGCATCATGACCGGCTACTCGCTCACCGCGCGCGTCGAGTGGACCCGCAACTTCATGACCTCGCTGCGGGGCGACATCTTCTACGATTACAGCGGTGCCGTGGTGGCGCCGCTCCCGCTTGGAAGCCCGTACTCGCTCCCGGGCAACGGCAGCGCGACGAACCCCTACGAGTGGCTCGGCGGCGGCGTCGCGGTCACCTTCGACTGGCGCCCGAGCCCATGGATCCTCGTGCGCCTCGAGTACGCGCACCGCATGGCGAACCAGCCGTACTTCTCGGGCCCCGGCGGCATCACCGGCCCCAACGGGCTCCCGCCCGCCACCGACGCCGAGCGCGCCGCGTTCCACCCCGACCTGCGCACCGAGGACGACCGCCTCGTCGGCAACGTCACCGTTCGCATGTAGGGGACGGTTTCAACATTTCAACATTTCGGTGACACCGGAATTGCCTCGGCGAGAAATGCGAGGAAAATAGGGTTTTCGTACACCGTGAATTCCGGTGGGACCGGAATGGCAACTTGTTGAAACCGTCCCCGGGGGGTTACCGCAAGCGCACGGTGTCGAGGGCCACGGTGCCCGCGCCGCGGAGCCGGACGTCGAGGCGCTGCACCCCCGACACCGCCACGACCACCGGCACGTGCACCGCGAACGCCTCGCCCGCGCCGAGGCCGGCGTGCGCGCGCCCGAGCGCGGTGTTCGTGTCCGTCGCGTACGCCGCGACGTCGAGGGACGCCGCCGACGCGCCGGTCACCGCGCCGCGCAGCACGAGCTCCGCGGGCCCCGCCGCGAGGTCCTTGGGCGGGAGCAGCAGCGCTCGCTGCGTGCGCACCGTCGCGAGCTCCACCTCGGCGCGCCACGGAACCGTCGTCCCGCGCACGGCCCGCGCGGCGGCGAGGTTCGCGAAGGCGTGCGCGTTCGCGTCGCGACCGAGGCGCCATCGCACCGTCTGCATGAAGTGCATGGGAGCCCAGTCGCGCGCGTCCCAGATGCGGTCGCGGGTGCGCAGGTCGACGTCGGGGAAGGCGTTCCATTGCACCGAGGCGTCGTTGAAGAACAGCAAGGGAAGCGTGACTAGCACCGACAGCGCCGTGAGCGCCGTGGTCCCGCGCCGCACCGCCACCGACGGCACCGCCGCGAGAAAGGCACCGCCGAGCATCATCAGCGCCGGCAGCGCCTCGCACAGGAACCGCGGCGGGAGGCACCATCCGCCCCACCACACGTCCCAGCGCGCGTGCAGCAGCAAGAGCCCCACGGCGCCGGCGAGCATCGCGAGGTCGACGCGCGAGCGCCGCCGCACCGCCACGACGATGCCCGGAAGCGCCAGCAGCGTCACCGGCGCGTACGCCGCGAGCCCGCGGTTCGGCGACACGAGGAGCCCCGCGAGGCCGTCGATCCAGGGCGTGGTGAAGTGCGTGCCGCCGGCGAACTGCGCGTAGCCGCCGAGCACGTTGCCGAAGAGCGCGCGGTTCAGCCCCGCGTAGAGGGCGATGCCCGGCAGGGTCCACAGCGCGAAGCGCGGCAGCGAGCGCCAGCGCACGAGCGCCACCGCCAGCGCCAACCCAGCGCCCACCGGCGCCGCCTGCGGACGCATCGCGGCGATGAGCCCCACCGGGAGCCCCGCGCGCGCCAGCCACGCCGCCCCCCCGCGCCGCTCGCCGAGCGCGACGCAGAGCACCGCCGCGGCCGCGAGCATCACCGCGGGGGTGTGCTGGCTGATGGCGAGCGCGCACACCGAGGCCTGCGGCGTTCCGAAGGCGAAGCCCGCCGTCACGAGGGCGGCGAGGTCCGCGCGGCGATGACGGACCCAGAGCGCCGCGAAGAGCAGCGCGTCGGCCGCCGCCGCGAGCGCGCACGCCGTCACGCGCTGACCGAGCATGTCGGCGACGTGCCCCGGCGGCACCGCCGCGAGACGCTGCATGAGCGCCGCAGGAACGCCCCAGAGCGCGGGCCCCACCGGCCACAGCGGCGCCCATCGGTCCGGGCCCACGGAGAGCAGTCCCCAGGGGTCGTGCGTGGCCACGAAGCGCCCGTCGAAGGCGAGGCCCTCGCCGCGCACGAGGCGCCCCGGGATCATTCCCGTGAAGGTCACGTCGCCGGCGAAATTCACGTCGCCGTTGAGCAGGTAGAGCCAGAAGCACGGCACCGCCACGGCCACGAGCGCGGTGCGTGCGAGGTGCTGCGACGGGTCGAGCCACGATGGACGCCGCGCGCGCACCAGTGCAATCAAAGCCGCCGCCGCGACGACGCCCTGCACCGCGAGGCCCGCGACGCGGCGCGTGCGCGGCACGTCGTCGACGAGCGCGGAGACGTCGGCCCCGGCGCCGAGGAGCCTTCCGACGACCACCACGAAGAAGACCGCGAGCACCGCGA
>CAIMWA010000655.1 GCA_903845045.1 uncultured delta proteobacterium
CGAGCGAAGGCCGAGCGCAGCGTGGCGCGCAAGGTCGCCGCGGCGCTGAAGGCCGCTGGGCTGCCGAAGGGCGAGGTCGTCGTCGCCGCGCAGTCCGTGACCGTTCGCTGGGCGCGGTCCGCCCTCGACGCGGAGTGAGCGACCGGCAGGTCCAGGCGTCTGGACTCGCAGGTCCAGGCGTCTGGACTCCGAGGTCCAGGCGTCTGGACCCCGAGGTCTCACCCCCCGACGAGGTCCGCCAGCGCCCCGGCGAGCTCCGGATACCGGAACGCGTACCCGCTCGCGACGGCGGCCCGGGGCAGCGCGCGCTGCGACGCCGTGAGCACCGCGGCCATCTCCCCGAAGGCCACGCGCAGCGCGAAGTTCGGCACGGGGATCACCGCGGGACGGTGCAGCGCGTGCCCCAGCGCCGCGGTGAAGTCGGCGTTGGTCACCGGGTTCGGCGAGACGGCGTCCATGGGTCCGCGGAGCGACGGGGTCGACGCGGCATGGAGCAGCAGGCCCACGGCGTCGTCGAGGTGCACCCAGGGCATCCACTGGCGTCCGTTGCCGAGGCGCCCGCCGGCGCCGAGCTTGAACGGCGGGAGCATCTTCGCGAGCGCTCCACCCTCGCGCGCCAGGACGATGCCCATGCGCACGCACACCACGCGCACGCCGAGGCGCCCGGCGGCCATGGCCTCGGCCTCCCACGCCGCGCACACCGACGCGAGAAAGTCGCTCCCGCCGGTGGAGGTCTCGTCGAGCACCTCGTCGCCGCGGTCGCCGTAGAACCCCACCGCCGACGCCGACACGAGCACCGAAGGACGCTGCGCGGCGCCCTCCATCGCCGTCACCAGCGCGCGTGTTCCGAGCACGCGGCTGTCACGGATGCGCGCCTTCTGCGCGTCGCTCCATCGCGTGTCGGCGACGGGCTCGCCGGCGAGGTGATAGACGACGTCGGCGCCGTCGAGGGCGCCCGCGGTGTCTGCGCCCGCGAGCGGGTCCCACTTGCGCAGCCGCGTTCCGGGGAGCGACGCCGCAGCCCGCGCAGGGTCGCGGCAGAGGGCGATGGGCGCGTCGAGGGCGCGCAGGAGGTTCTTTCCGAGAAGGCCCGTGGCTCCGGTGACGGCGGCGTGCATGCGCGGGGACATACGCCGCAGCGCGTCGGCGGGCACACCGCGGCGCACGATTGCGTCGACGCACGGGGTGCGCGTCGCGCGAGGCGTCAGGGCAGGCAGACGCCCATGCGGCACACCAACGGCGCGCCGGGGTGCGGCGGGCAATCCGGCGTCGCCATGCAGGTGGGCACGCAGAACACGCCCATGGGCGTCGGCGCGCAAACGCACCCCATGACCATCGGCGGGCACGCTCCTGCGCACTGCGCCGTCACCATGCACGGCCGCGGCGGAAACGGATCGGCGTCGGGCGCCGCCGGTCCCGTGTCGCGCGATGCGAGCACGTCGGAGACACCCGGGACGTCGGCGACCTCGGGGACGTCGGTGACCGCAGAGACGACGTCTGCCGGTGGGACGTCGGTGACGTCGGGCGCGACCGGGCCGTCCATCGCGGGCACTGCGTCGCGCGAGGTCCCGACGTCGGCGACGATCGCGACATCGACCGCGGTGCCCGCATCGCGCGCGTCCGATCCCAGGCTGACCTCCGGGGCCGGCACGCACGCGCACGCCAGCAGGGCGGCGATGAGAGGCGCGCGCTCAGCGTCCATTTCGCTCGCGATCGCCTTCGCCGCGGGCTGCAGCGCCATCGCACCCATCTCGTGAGTCCTGCGGACAGCCCGTGAAACGGGCTTCACTCGAAGTGCCCCGGGCTTCAGCCCGGGGTACGAAGAGGCTCGAGCGAAATCGAGGCTCAGTCATGGCCACCGCCCTCGCGCGCGGCCGCCGCGGGCGCCGCAGCGACGCCCGTCGTCGCGCAGCCCGCCGCCACCCGCGAGGCCAGCGGGGAGCGTGGGTGGGCACGTACGAACGCCCGCGCCGCGCGGCCGGCCTCGTCGACGCGGTCGAGGGCGCAGAGGGCTCGCACGCGCTCGACGTCGCCCTCCTCGCGCAGCGCCCCGCGGGGAAACGTCACGGCGTAGTCGTGCAGCAGCGCGAGGGCATGCGCCGCGTCGCCAGCGGTGGTCGCACGGTGCGCCGCGCCGAGCATCGCGCTCTCGGCGGCGAGGGCGTCGACGCTGGGCTCCGCCGTGCGCGGGCGCGGCGCGTCGGCGTGCCCGGGCGCGGTGGCCACCACGTCGACGGAAGGAGCAACCGGCGCGGGCGTGGGCACCGGCGGCGCGGCCGATGAGGCGACGCTCGCAGCGATCGGAGCCGGGCTCGGCGGCGCCTGCACCACGCGAACGTGCACCGCCGGGGCGTGGGCGACGACGGGGTGCGACGGGCGCGCCCTCCACGCGACGGCCGCGCCGGTGCCGACGATGGCCGCGAGCACGAGCACCTTCACGGCGCCCACGGACGCCGTCGCGGTGGCGGTGAGCGCTCCCGCCTGCGCCGTCGCCGCGCCGAACGCTGCGGCGCCCAGCGAGGTGGCGAGCGCGCGGCGCACGCGGTCCTGGTCCGAGGCGGTCGGATCGTCGGCATCGCGGGCGTCGGAGAGAAGCCGTCGGGCCTCGGGGCTCAAGTCGTTCATGGCGTCCTCCACGCGTCGAGCGCGCGCTGCCGTGCGACCACGGCTTCGA
>CAIMWA010000656.1 GCA_903845045.1 uncultured delta proteobacterium
CGGTGATCGGCGCGCCGAGGAACACCGTGACGTTGCGCACCACGGCGCCGTCGTCGGGCAGCGTGTACCCGCCCGCTCCATCGGACGTGCCTACGACGAGGTCGATGAACGACGGGGACGCCGCGCTCGGGTCGGCCACGGCGCCGCCGCCGACGTCGCCGCGCACCGGCTGGCTGCGCACGCCGTACACCGGGTCGAAGCCCGTGGCCGCGTCGCGGTTCGAGTAGAACGCGCGGAGCTGGTACACCCCGCCCGCGGGAATACCAGGGAAGGTAAACGCCGCGCTGGCCCGCACGGCACCGTTGCCCAGCGGCGTGACGTTGGCGAAGAGCTGCGACGCCGGGAGCGTCTGCACGGACACCGCGCTCGTGGCGAGGCCTTCGGGCGGCGGCAGGCGCGTGGCATCGAAGAGCAGCAGCACCACGCGCCCGAGCGGGTGCCCGAAGCCGTCGAGCGCGGGGAACGGACCCTGGTAGACGATCGTTCCTTCGAGGCGTCCGAGCGGGGCGTTGTGGTTCGGGTGGCCGCCGGCGGCGTCGCGGTCGAGCGGGGCGTCGGCGCAGCGCGCGGCGAGCGTGGCGAGGGCCGCGAGGGCGAGCGGGGCGCGGGCGGTGCGTCGTCGCGGGAGCATCAGTAGCGCACCGTGATGGAGCCGAGCACACGGGCGCCGAGGGGCGCGCCGAAGGGGTGCTGCCGCGCGTGGTTGTCGGTGAGGTTCGTGCCCGTGACGGCGAACTCGAGGCGGTCGCGCAGCGTGCGGAACCCCACGCGCCCGTTGAGGAGGAAGTACGCGTCGAGAGGGTACGTGCCGTAGACGACGCCGCGGGAGACGTCGAAGTCCTGCTCGCGCCAGACCTGCGACGACACGTAGTGGCCCGTCAGCTCGAGGTCGAGGCCGAAGCGCGTGCGCACCTGCGCGCCGACGTTGAGCTTGTGCTGCGGCGTGCGTTGGTCGCCGTCCATGTTGCCGCCGGACTCCTGGCGCGTATACGCGAAGGTGTAATTCGCGAAGAGGTCGAGGCCCTCGACGGGGCTCACGCGCACCGCGGCCTCGACGCCGGCGATCCACGTCGCGAGGGGGTCGTTGACGAAGTGAAAGGTGCCGACGTCGACGAGGCCGCCGGAGCCCGTGGAGCCCGGCAGCGGATCGAAGGCGACGTTGCCGAGGGTGATGAGCCCGGTGCCGCGCGTGACGTAGCCCCCGACCTCGTACTGGAAGCGGTCGCTGGTGTGGTCCTGCCAGCCGAGGTCGGCGGTGATGGCGCTCTCGGCGGAGAGCCGCTGCGATCCGCCCTGGAACACCTCGCCGCCCTGCGCTTGCACCGACACGCCGGGCAGCGGCGACGGGTTCGCGAGGTTCAGGTACAGCTCGAGCATCGTCGGCGTGCGGAACGCCGTCGCGCCGGTGAGGCGCAGCGAGCGCCGCGCCGTGGGCTTGTAGATGAGCGCGAGGCGCGGAGACACCATCGGCGCGTCGAGCACCGGGTGCTGGTCGAGGCGCAGCGACGCCGTGGCCGCGAAGTGCTCGCCGAAGCGCGCGCCGGCCTGCACGTAGCCCGCGAAGAAGTTCAGCAGGTGGTCGCGGTCGAGGAACGACCACGAGATGTATTTCGCGCGCCAGCTTCCGCCGAAGGTGAGGTCGAGCGCCACGGAGCCGAAGCGCCAGCCGCGGCGGTACCGCGCCTCGACGTCGACGACGTCCTGGAACATCCGGTCGTCGAGGGACTGCGCGCCGACGGGCTCGATGACCTGGCCCGCGGTGGCGGCAGCGTGGTTCATGAACGCGCGGGCGCTGAAGCCCCCGACGTCGACCTGGAGGTACGGCTGCAGCAGCGTGAGGTCGGTCCAGAAGCGGCGCAGCGGGCCGATGGCGTTGAACCACGTGCCGCCGGTGGCCATGGCGACGCCGCCGCGGAGCGTGACGCCGCGACCGAGCGACGCGCGCAGGTCGACGTCGGCGTGAAGGTTGCGCAGCGCGACGTTGGGATCGGGCGCGCCCACGCGGTACGTCGCGTCGGTGGGGCCCGTCAGCCGCCCGAAGGTCTGCCCCTGGTCGTAGCCGACGTTGCTGCGAAAGCTCACGCCGCCGGCGCGTCCGCTGTTCGTCGCCGAGGCGTGCACCACGGCGCCGTTGCCGCCGCCGACGGTCACGCTGTTGCGCCCCTCGCCGGGCGCGCGCGTCAGGATGTTGATGACGCCGGAGTACGCGTCGGCGCCGTAGAGGGCCGATCCCGCGCCGCGGATCACCTCGATGCGCTCGATCTCCTCGGGGTCCACCGGCAGCATCGACCAGAAGGTCACGCCGAGGAAATCCATGTAGATGGAGCGCCCGTCGACGAGCACGAGCACGCGGTTCGCGAGGCGGCGGTTGAAGCCGCGGATGCCCACCTGCTGGTCGCCCTCGTCGAGGGTCATCACGTCCACGCCGACGGCGCGGCGGAGCATCTCGGCGACGTTGCGCAGCCCCGACAGGCGGATGTCCTGCGCCGTGATGATGGTCGTCGCGTTGGGCGCGTCGACGGGGTTCTGCTCCGACAGCGCCGCCGTCACCACGCGCTCTTCGTAGGTGTCCTCGGTGGTCGCCGCCGGGGCTTCGGGAGCGGGCGTCGCGGGCGTCGTCGGGGCTGCCGGCGTCGTGCCCGTCGCGGGCGCCGCGGCGCCGCCCTGGGTGAGCTGCACCAGCGCGCGCACCGCGGATTGCAGGGCCTCGATCTGGGCGGCGAGAGGCGCGCCGGGCGTCGTCGCCGTCGTCGTCGAGGGAGTGGTCGAGGCGGTCTCGGCGGGGGCTGCAGCGCGTCGTCGCCGCTCGAGGTCGCGCACCGTGGCCTCGACCTCCGAGCGGTCGGCCACGTCGGCCTGGAGATACCGCTGGTAATATTCGATGGCGTGCTCGACGTCGCCGAGGTCGCTGTACGCCCGGGCGATGTTGAAGAGCACGTTGGCGTTCGGCAGCGTCGCGTACGCCGTCTGGAACTCCTCGATGGCGCGCTGGAACTGCCGCTGCGACACGAGGGCGATGCCTGCGCGGAAGTGCCGCCGCGCCTCGGTGCGCTCGTCGGCGTGCGCCGCGCGCGCGAACACTCCCGCCGCCGCCGCGAGGACCAGGGTGCGCAGGGTTCGTGGGCGCGGTGACACCGTCGGCTCGTGGCTCCAGGTCCGCTGCGCCGGCTCCCCGGCGACGGCCCGGCTCGACGCTAACCCCGACGCACCGCGCGTGGGAAGCGGCGAACGTCGGCGTGCTTTGCGTTACCATCGGCGCTCTCCATGGCGAGGTCCCGCACGACGCGTTCCAAGGGCCGCGCCGCCGTCGATGCGGCGCCGCGCAGCGAGGACACTGGATCCGCCTTCCCCACGTCGATCGCGACGGCGCTGGGGTTCACCGGGGCGCTCACGCTCCTCGGCGCGCTGGCGACGGGCAAGCGCACCGCCGGCGCGGCGTACGAGGCGCTCTGCACCTGGGACTGCGGCTGGTACCAGCACATCTGCGCGCACGGCTACGTCAGCGCCATCCCGCCCGTTCCGCAGGACGGGAACCAG
>CAIMWA010000657.1 GCA_903845045.1 uncultured delta proteobacterium
GTCATGCAAAAATTACATCGTAACATAACTTTGGTGATATAAAGCACTTTGATTGGATGTTGCTATTTACGTGATTAGTTTGAACCCATTGAAGTTGTTTATATCTGTGTGGCACAGTTACACTATACTAAAATTTGTTTAGCTGGTGCGCTTCAACTGCGCGGCCATCGCGGGTGACGTCGCCGACGCCGAGCTCTTCGGCCACACCCGCGGTGCGTTCACCGGCGCCGTCGCCGCGCGCAAGGGCTACGTGGCGCAGGCCGACGGCGGCACGCTGGTGCTCGACGAGGTGGGTGATCTCCCCCTCGAGCTGCAGCCGAAGCTCTTGCGCACGCTGCAGGAGGGTGAGGTGCAGCCCGTCGGCGCGTCGCGCGTCGAGCGCGTGGACGTGCGCGTGGTGGCGAGCACGCACCGCGACCTGCGCCAGATGGTGCGCGACGGGCGCTTTCGCGAGGACCTGCTGTTCCGCCTCGCGGTGGTGGAGCTCGAGGTGCCGCCGCTGCGCGCGCGGCGCGAGGACGTGGGCCCGCTGGCCGAGGAGTTCGCGCGGCGCTACGGCGAGCGCTTCGGCGTGGGACGGGTGACGCTGACCCCGGCGCTGCACGCGGCGCTGGCGCGGCGCGAGTGGCCCGGCAACGTGCGCGAGCTCGAGAACACCGTGGCCCGCATGGTGGCGCTGAGCGCGAGCGCGGAGCTCGACGTCGACGCGCTGGGCGGTCTCGCGGCGCCCGTGCTGCGCGACGAGCGCGACGAACCGACGCCCGAGGCCGGCGCGGCGCCATCGCTGCGCGAGCAGGTGGAGGCCTTCGAGCGCGGGCTCATCGCACGCGCGCTCGAAGGGTCCCGCGGAAACCAGTCCGAGGCCGCGCGGAGGCTCGGCACGAGCCGCGTCACGTTGCTCGACAAGATCCGCAAGCACGGGCTCTAGGGTTCGCGCGGGCGATCCGTTCGGGTTGCTGCGCGCGAGGCTCCAGGCGCCGAAGCCTCGCCCTACCGCTGCAGGAACGCTTCGAGCTTGGCGAGCGTCTGCTGGCCGCCCTCGACGGCGCCGAACCGGAGCACGGCATCGCGGGCCTGGCGATCGCCGAAGACGACGCCGAGGGTGATGCGTGTCTTGCCCCCCTCGTCGGCGAGGGTGATCCGCGAGCGGAAATGGACGCTCTCGAAGTCGCCATGGTCGAAGACCAGACGCTCCTCGGGCAGCACCTCGAGGTATTTGACGAGGTTCGGATAGGTCTCGCCGCCAGGGCCGATCATCGTGAAGCGCCACTCGCCGCCGACGCGCACGTCCTGGGTGACCTCGGTGTTCCGATGGCCCGTCGGACCCCACCAGACGTTGACCTGCGCGGGGTCCGTGAGCGCCTTCCACACGAGAGCCCGCGGCGCCGCGAGCAGCCGCGAATGGACGATGGTGGCCTCGCTGTCGACGAGATATCGCTCGAGGTTCGCGAACATCCCTTCGAAGCCGCCGGCCATGCCCCCTCGCGCCGCGTCGAAGGTGGCCTCGCCGGCCTCGTCGGACTCGTAGGGAAGCCAGCTCACGGTGATCTTCGTCTTGCCGTCGGGCGCGTCCTCGAAGGTGACCGTCGAGAGCATCTGCAGGGGCCAGGAGGCCGCCAACGGATGACGCTCGAGACCCCGCTCGGGGTTGGAGAACGCTTGGACGTAGACGAGCCGCTCGTTGGTCACCACCTCCTTGAAGGTCTGCTTGCCCCACATCTCGGTGCCGTCGGCGGTGCGAAGTCCGTAGTGGTGAACGCCGCCGGGGCGCAGGTCCATTTCGGCCTTGAGCACGGTGGCGCCGCCGGGCCCGTACCAGCGAGCAATGTGCACCGGGTCGACGTGGACCAGATAGACGAGGGCGCGCGGCGCATCGACCACGCGGGAGACGGTGAAGGGACTCGGGGGGCTCATGACTTGTTTCCTTTCTTCGGCGTCGGCGGCTGTTGGATCTCTTGCAGGTACGACTCGAGCCGGTCGAAGCGGTCCTCCCACTCCTGACGGTAGTGCTCGATCCAGTCCGAGGCGGCCTTCAGCGGGGCGGTCTCGATGCGGCACGGGCGGAACTGCGCCTTGCGCGAGCGGGTGATGAGGCCGCTCTGCTCGAGCACCTTGAGGTGCTTGGTCATCGCCGGGCCGCTCAGCTTGAACGGGCGCGCGAGGTCCTGCACCGAGGCCTCGCCTTCGTGCAGCCGCGCGAGGATGGCCCGGCGCGTCGGGTGGGCGAGGGCCGCGAAGGTCTGACTCAGCGTGTCGGTGGACATCATTTCACCGTCTGGTTAAGTAACCAGTCGGCGAAGTACACTGGCCGCGCCGGGGGCGTCAAGGGAGCGTCGGCCCGCACGGCGCCTCAATCGACGACGACGCCGGCCTCGTCACCGGTCAAGCTCACGCTCCGCCATGCGCCGCCCGCGAAGCGCCACGCGAGCAGCGCCGTCAGCGCGGCCATGTACGCCACCACCCAGGCGAGCACCGTGACCGGACCGCCGCCCCAGCGCGCCGTGAGCAGCGTGATCGGCACGAAGGCGCCCCACGAAATCGCGATGCGCGCGCGCATGGGCCACGCGGTGTCGCCCGCGGCGCGCAGCGTCTCGCCGAGCACGATGGTGGCCGCGTCGAAGAGCTGCCACGCCACGGCCACCCACAAGAGCGGAACGCCCACCGCGAGGAAGCCCGTGCGCGCGGCGACGCTTCCCGGCGAGAACGGCGCGAGCAGCAGCCGCGGCGTGAGCGCGTACCCGGTGCCGACGAGGAGCATCCATCCCGCAGCGGCGAGCATCGTCCGTCGGACCAACGCACGCACCGCGTCGGCGCGCCCGGCACCGAGGGCCTGACCGACGTGGATGGCCCCGGCGTTGGCGAGGCCGAAGGCCGGCATGAACGCGATGGAGTTGAGCTGGAGCACCGCCATGAGCGCAGCGAGGGCCGTCGTTCCCATGCGCGCGAAGACGACATCGATGAAGAACAGGAACGAC
>CAIMWA010000658.1 GCA_903845045.1 uncultured delta proteobacterium
CGCGCCGGTGCCGGCGCCCGTCGTCGCTGCGGACTCCGGGGCTGTGGCGATGGCCCAGCCCGCGGCGGACGCCTCCGCGGCGATGCCTGCGCCGACCGCGCCGACGGCGCCCGCCGCGCACTGACCTCGCCGTCCTCCCTTCATCCTGACGCGTTCGCGCGCCCCGCCGTCCCGACGACCCTCCCCGCGTTCAGCACGGAACGAACGGAAGAGCCTCGAGCGAAAGGGGGCGACGAGAGGACAAGGGTCCGTCAGAACGCCGTGGGCGGCGCCCCGACCTGCACCGTCGGTCGCGGTCGCAGCACGCCGTAGATCGTTCCGGAGCCCGAACCCATCGCGAATTGGTTCGAGCTGCTCATCATGATCGCGATGGCGGTCCCTCCCATCGCGCAGGCGCGCGGGCGAACGATGTCGCGATAGCGCGGGGCCATCGGGTCGGTCACGCCGCTCTCGCGGAGCACGACGTGGCCGAGCAGCTCCCACGGGCCATTCATCATCATCGTCTCGGGACCTGCCTGCACGAATTCGAGCGTGCAAGTGGCCTCGCGCGGCGGCGCGAAGGACATGCGGGTCTCCGAGATCGCCGGGCCGCACCCCACCACGAGCCCCATCGCCAAGACACACCAACGAGCTTTCATGAACCCTCCTCCCGCCAGGGAGTACCAACCGCTCGATGGACGGTCAATGGGGGCCCGGCGGCTACGACCGTAGGCGCGTACCCTCGGATTGTCCCCTTCGTGCCGATCGCGGAACGCGCCGCATTGGAGTCTGTGCGAGGGTCGGGATGCCCGACATTCTCATGGATCTCGTTCAAGGGACTTCGTGCGGTCGTCCGACGGCGTCAGCCCGCACGCCCGCACGCACGCGCGGCGCGGGTGCTAGCCTCGCCCTCGTCGTGCGCCCCGTCGTCGCCCTCCTGCTGCCCCTCGTCGCATCGACAGCCGCGTGCGACGGGCCCGCGCAACCCACCGCGGATACGGCGGCAGCGCGCGCGGCCCAGGAGCTGGTCCAAGCCCGCTTGCTCGGAGGCTACATCCCGGACCCCGCCGCCGCGGCCACCTGGGCGCGGGTGTCCGCGACGCAAAGGCAGGTCCGCGCGATGCTCTCCGCCGCGGGCGTCCATCTCGCGGAACACCCCGGCGCCTGCCCCGCCGTGCGCGACCTCCTCGCGGAGGGCTTGCTCAACCCGTCGGCGGGCGAGCGCGACGCCTGGGGCCAGCCGTTCACCCTCGAGTGCGCGGCCGAAGCGGCGCGGGTGTGCTCGTCCGGCCCGGACGGCCGACCGCACTCCTTCGACGACGTCTGCCTGCCGCGCTTGCCGCTGCAGTCCTAGGACGCCGTCGAGGCCGCGCGGTCGCGACGCCGACGAAGCGCTTCGGCGCCCACGAGACTCGCCACGGTGAGCGCCGCCAGAAGCACGCCGGCGCGGAGGCCGGGCGGTCGAAACGCGAAGACCACCGTCGCGTCACCGCCGGGAACCACGGCCCCCAACGCCCCTTGGTGCGAGCGCAGCGGAAGCTCGCTCCCGCCTTCTTCGAGGCGCGCGCTCCAGCCTGGCGCGGCGTTTCCGTTGTACGCGAGCAGCGCCCCGGGCGACGCGCCGCGCACGGCGACGATCACCTGGTTGGGACTCCACCGTTGGATCCGAGCGACCCCGCTGCCCTCGAGCCACACGTCGCCGCGGAACCCCCGCTCGCCCGCCGCCCGGGCGCCGCGCGGACCGAAGGGCGGCGCGGAGTAGCAGTCGATGACCCCGACGTTGCCCCGCATCGCGAGGTACTCCGGTCCGCCCACCCAGGCGGTGCTCGGCCCTTCGTAGTGCCATGGCGACGAGGTCACTTGATGGAACCGCTCACGCCACCGGCGCCGCCGGTCGGGCTC
>CAIMWA010000659.1 GCA_903845045.1 uncultured delta proteobacterium
ACGGCGTCATCGTGCTTCAGGCGGTTCCACCCGAGGCTGCGCTGCGAGTACTCGTGGTCGAGGAGGTACACGAGACGCTCCGGCGCGAGCGCTTCGCCATTGCCGTATGCCGGCGCGATGGGCGTCTCGAAGTGCGCACGGAGGCCGCGGGTGATGCGCTCGAGGGCCTTCTCGGGAATCACCGCAGCGCCCGCGCCCGGCGGCCGCTCGATGCGCAGGCGGTAGCTGAGCGCCACGCGCACGCCGCGGGTCACCGGCGAGATCTCGTGCCGGCAGTCGGCGTAGAACGCGATGAGCGACAGGTCCTTGGCGGCGCCCTGCGCGCGCGAAAACGACTTCTTCTCGGCGCCTCGCGCGACGCTCAGCGTGCCGCCAGCGTGGTCCGACGGGAGGACCACCAGCAGCGTGCCGATCATGTCGTCGGAGCGCTCGGAGTCCTGGTGGGTCTTGAAGAACTGCCCGCGCTCGTAGACCAGCAGCTTGTCGAGATCCGCGACGAGGCAGCATCCCTCGGGAATCCCCAGATCGGCGGCGAGCGCCGTGAGGTGCGCGGCGAGCGCGGGGTTCCACCGACGCGTGCCGATGATCAGTCGGCTCGCGGCGATCTCCGAGCTGTTGCGCACCGACGCGTCGTGCAGCGTCGCGGCGCCGAGCCCGTAGGGAGAAGGGCGCGCGACGGCGCAGAGCGCTGCTGCGACGGACGGCGTGATCGGAAGGGCGACCTTCCCGACGCCCACGACGGTGATCTCGAGGTCGTCGGCGGGAGCGCGTCGGCGGGCGGCGAACGATCCGTCGGCGCCGAGGGTGGCGAGGTCCTGGGCGAGCGTCTTCGTGGCGATGGACATGGGCGCGGCAGGGTAGCGCGAGGCGCCGACGATCGGGAGTGGCTGGGACCGTCGCGCCGGTGGCCCGCCCTTGGTACTCCCGCACGAGTGCGGGCCCGGTGGTGGGCGATGGCGACCCGATGGCGTACGCTACCGACGTCATGAACGGCGATGCCCCCTTCGACGCCAAGGCCCGCGCTGCGGAGAAGCAGGCGTCGCGCGATGCCGACGAGGCTGCCGTCGCCGCGGGCGAGAAGTCTCGCGACGACCTCCGCCGCGAAAACGGCGCGTTCGCATTGTTGCGCGTCCGTCCCGACTTCGCCGCCGCGCACGCCCGGCGTTGAATGATGCAGCCGAAGCCTCTGTCGGCGCGCGACGTCGTGGCGCTGCTCGCGCACCTGGGTGACGTCGCCGAACGGGTCGTGCTGGTCGGAGGCCAGGCCGTGAACGTCTGGTCGGAGTTCTACGTGGCCCAGGGGCGGGGCGACGAGCTCGTCGCCGACGCGCCGTTCGTCAGCAAGGACATCGATTTCTGCGCCTCTCGTGCCACGGTGCAGCTCTTCGCTGCGCGCCTCCCGCGCGGACGCGCGAAGCTCGCGAGCCTCGACGACGCGACGCCGCACGTCGGGCTCGTTCGATTCATCGACGAGGCGGGCGACGAGCGACAGATCGACTTCCTTGGTGCGCCCTTCGGAATGGACGCGAAGTCCATCGAAGACGCGAGCGTACCGCTCGACGTGCTCGACGCGCAGGGCCGCCCGACGGGTCACCGGTTCCGCGTCATGCACCCGATCGACTGCCTCGAGAGCCGCGTCCACAACGTCGTCGGTCTCGCGCACGCCTACGACACCCCACACGGCCGGCGTCAGCTCCACGCGTCCATCGTGTGCGCGCGCGAGGCGCTGAAAGACGTCCTCGACACGCCGGCGACGGAGGCCTTCGACCCCGTGCGCGCCGCCCTCGACCTCGACGAGCGCATCTTCGACCTCTGCCTCCGCGACCGGCACGGACGCGTGGTGCGGCAACGGACCGGCATCGACCCGTTCGACGCCGTGCTCGCCGATCCACGCCTCGGCGAGCGGTTCCTCACGGTACGCCTGCCGCAGGTTCGATCTCGGCTCGCGGCGCTCCGGCGGAGGCTCCAGCCCCTGCCGTAGCGGGGCCTTGCATGACCATCGAGCGTTCCGTGGCCCCGGCGCACCGTGGGCAATCGCATCGAGCGCCGCCGTGTTTCACGATCGGGCGATGAATCGGTCGTTCGAGCAGATG
>CAIMWA010000660.1 GCA_903845045.1 uncultured delta proteobacterium
CCTTCGATCAAAGAGTTGGCTTGGCGGCACCCATGACTCGCTACCGTCGGAGAGAGCGTCCTGGACGCGAACAGCCCCGGAGACAGCATCGACCCTAAACGAATTCCACCGCGACCATCGCTCCGGCCCGTCCCCTCCCACGCCGAGGCTCCATTGGCAATCGTCTGCGCCTTCGGTGCAATCGGCGCTCGGATGCCCTTCAACCAGTACGGAGAACCGCCAGGGACGGTGCACGGAACGTGAATACCTCCGAACCTGCGGGAGTGCACGCAAACGACTGATGGCATCACGTTCCGTGAGGTAACGCGTCGCTTCCTCGTTGTCGCTGGATCGATCGTGCGGTTGGCGGTGATGGTTACCGGAGGGTGCAGAAGTGTTGCCCTCGTCATCGCTCGCAGTCGTGTCCGAGCATGCGAGCGCGGATCGCATTAGGCGACCGGTCCGTACCAATTCTGCCCGATGGAGAGCCCCGACGATGATGTCCTCGACGTCGTCCCTCTGCCGTAAAGATGGATCTTCGTCGCGCCGCAACTCCCACAAGTCCCACAGTGGTTGCGCTACACCCGCGGACAGATGCACCTGCCGACATCGCGCCAATAATGTGCTCACGATCCGCAGGGTGGCTGCCCGTTCGCCACTTAGACCGTCGAATTGGTCGTGGTTTTCAGGGGAGCGCAAGGCCTGCTGATCGTCAGCGAGGGCATCGATTGCGCTCGTGAGCTCATCAATCAAGGTGTCGCCGGAGAAGGTCTGGAGTCTACTTACGAGCGATTGCATCGCAGCGCTGGTCGCGTCGCACCGCTGACAAAGCCGCGCAATCCGCGGATCGTCGGGTGCGTCGCCGCAGGCCTCATCCGGGGAGTCGCCAGTGGTGAACTGCACTTCGTTGCACGCGATGAACGACTCCGTGGCTGCAGCCCAAACGGTGAGGACGTTGGAGGACTGCAGAACGTCGGTCGTGATGCGGTCGATTTCTTGGGCTCTCTCCATGAAGGCGTCGCGCTCGTCGGGGTCGCCCATTGCCCGCGCACGACGCAGGATGTTCAACAGCAGGCCGCGCATCTGCGGAACAGCCGATCGCGTCTCTGCGGCTGAGGTTCTCGCAAGCGCTGCCTGTGCCTGATTGAAGCTCCGCACCGTCGACACGAAGGTTTCCATGGCGCGCCTACGCGACACGGCACAGTGTCCAGTGGCAGCCTCATCCTGCGCGCAGGAAGCCTTGGGAAACCCAACGATCGCTGCCATCACGAGGAGAGCGATCCACTGCAGCGGTACACTCGCGATGAATCTCGGCCTCTCTCGATCGAGGACCGGCGCGACCCGCTGACCGGGAATGCGGCGATCTGCCCCGGACCCAAGGTCACGAGGGGCCGCTCGCGGAGTCCGGGGGAACCATCCGGCAATCTGCCGGGGGTCGTGTCGAATCCCCATTAGCTCTTGAGCGTCCGCATCTGCGTCGTTCCTCTGCATCGATCCCCCCTCGACACCCCTCGCTATCCCCCGCACCGACTACAGTGGCACGGTTCCCGATGCAGATGAAGACGCTATCTCGGCAGCAAGGGCCGGTCAACAAAAGGCGGCCGATGAGCCGTTTTTCGGCGCCCCCGCGGACGGTAGGGCGAGTGGGTGGACGACGACCTGCTGCACGCCACCCTTGTACGGGTCGCGGCGAACGTGCGGCGGCTCCGCTTGGAGCGGGAGTTGACCCAGGCTGAGCTCGCGGAGCGGGCCTCCGTTGACCTCCGCTACCTCCAGCGCATCGAGGCGGCGAAGGTTCACGCCGGGGTCGGGTACGTCGCCGCCCTGGCCAGGGCTTTGGAGGTTCAGCCGGGCGAGCTCTTCGCATCCGTTGAGCCGGTGACGCGTCCGCACGGTCGGCCACCGAAGGGCTGACCGCGCCCGGCTGGGGGCCACGACGAGGAGGCAGCCCTCTTGGCGGTGGGGATGCTACCACGGCCAACCCCATGAGCGGCACGGAGACGGGAGACGCAGAACCGATGAGAAAATCGCCCTGATGGTCAGAAGCCTACTCGACATCCTCCCAGCGGCCCTTGGCCTCGCACTTGGGGCACGGCACTGGTCTGGACGACACGTTCAAGGGGCCGGCCACCGCACCTACCCCCTTCGCCCCCAGCAACGCCTTCTAGATCTCGCTGCCGAGCTCCTTCGCCGCATCCACAAGGGTATGAAACGTGGCGAGGATCGCGGACTGGATCTCTTGGTTCGTGCGCATCGTGTAGCCGCAGTTCAGACAGCGAGCAGCCATGGCGTTTGCCTCCTCTTCGGAGCCGCAGCATAGGGGGGGAGAACGCCCTCCGCCAGAGGCAAGTTCGGTTAACTCGGAGCGTAAAGGAGACCCAACGGTCCGACGTTCTTCCCAGGGACCACACGCTCGCTCCCTGCAGGCCGCCGTCCGTCGACACCGGTGGCGACAGAAGGGGTGACTGCACCCGGGCGGGGCGGCGACGTGGAGCCGTTAGACGGTGGTCCTGCGACGCAGGGCGTGCCTCTCCGCCCAGCCCGGAGGTCACCAGGAGAGCGAGAGTGCATCTGGTTGGCGCGCCGCGGTGGCCTGGTCGAAGTGGTCGCCGTCGCGGTCCTGAGCTGTTGGAGGCAGGCGAGGGCTACGCCGCCAGCGCAGAATCCGGGGTGGTGGCGGTGCGGGGAACGTCGGGCGTGAGCATCGGTCCCTGGCCCTCACGAGTTCGCACCGGCTCCGGTGCAAACCCCAGTGCAAACACCGAGGTTCCCGGGGTTTTCAGCCGTCCACGGATCACGAAAGCCCTGCAAACCCGCGTGAACCGCGTTATACAAGCAGGTTCAAGTCCCCCTCCTCGCACAACAGAAGCCCTCGGAATCCCAGCGGTTCCGGGGGCTTCGCAATTCCTGTCACCTTTTGCGTCACCTTTATGTCTGCCCAAGGACGAGGTGGCGGAGGCGAGCGGCCCTCGCGGAGGTGCCGGTCGTCGACGAGGACACGGGC
>CAIMWA010000661.1 GCA_903845045.1 uncultured delta proteobacterium
AAGCTCATCCTCGCGACGAACGTCGCCGAGACGTCGCTCACGCTGCCCGGCGTCGGCGTCGTCATCGACACGGGCCTCGTGCGACGCACCCGCTTTCACGCAGGACGGGGCTTTCTCGCCCTCGGCGCCATCGCCCTCGACAGCGCCGCACAGCGCGCCGGACGCGCCGGACGCACGGGCCCCGGCGTCTGCTACCGCCTCTGGGGCAAGGCCGCGATCCTCGATCGCGCGACGGCGCCGGAGATCCACCGCGAGTCGCTGGTGCCGCTGGTGTTGGGTGCGGCCGCGTGGGGGCGTCGCGTGACGGACCTCGCGCTCTTCGACGCACCGAAGCCCGTGGCCCTCGAGGCCGCCCGCGACGAGCTCGTCACCCTCGGCGCCCTCGATGCCCAGGGTGCGCTCACGCCGCGCGGCGCCGAGCTCTACGGGTTGCCGCTGGATCCGCCGCTGGCGCGCCTGCTCGTCGAAGCGCGCGCGACAGGATGCCTCGACGACGTCATCGATCTCGTCGCCGCGTTGGCCGTCGGACGCCCCCTCTTCGTGTCGCGCCGCGACGACGACGACGGTGACCTGCGCCAGGGCGATTGCGACGCGACGGCGCTGATCCTCGCGGTGCGCGAGGCCGACGAGCGCGACGGCGGAGTGTCTGCGATGGCGCTCGGCGAGGCACGACGCATCCGCGCGAGGCTGCGACGCTCGCACGGCCTCGACGCGACGATGACCTGGGCCGCCATCGACCACGACGCCCTGGTGCGCACGGCCATCGCGGCGGATCCGAGGGTGGTGCACGTCGCGCGCACCCGCGGCCGGAGCGTGGCGTTCAGCAACGGCGGCACCGAGCTCGAGCTCGCCCGCGAGAGCCTCGCCCGCCGCGCCAAGGACCTCGACGCCGTCGTCGTCTTCGAGTCCCGGGCCTTCGGCGTCGGCGGCGACGCGCGGGTGCTGGTCACATGCGCGAGCCCGGTGTCGCTCGCGACCATGGCCCGAGCGGGCCTCGGCCGCGATCGCCTGGAGCGCGTGTCCCTCGAGAACGGCGCCGTCGTCGCCCACGTCGAGCGCGTCTACGCGAAGCGCGTCATCGCCACGCGCGAGGAGTCTCCCGTCGGCGCGCTCGCCCGCGAGGCCATCGCGACGCTCTTCCTGCGCGGGAGCTTGTTCAAGCGGGCGCTGCCGCTGACCCGCGAGCGCCTCGACCTCGCGAAGCTGGCAGCGAAGCTCGGACACGGCGCCGAGCTGCACGCGTCGGTGCGTGCGTGCCCGACGCCCGAGGAATGGGTGGGCGCACGCCTCGTGGAGCTCGGCGTCGAGAGCGGTGACGACCTCGCGTTGTTGTCGGCGGACGACCTCGTGGCGCCAGACGTCCCCGCGTGGGTGCGCGACGAGGTGGAGCGCGACCACCCGCGCAGCGTCACCGTCGGCGATGCGACTTACGAGGCCGAGTATGACCTCGAGCGGCGCCGGGTGACGCTGCGCCTCGTCCGCGGGCAGCGCCGCGATGCGCCGCCGTTGCAGTACCTCCCGCGCTTCGCGGGGCTTGGCGTGGTCGTCGAGGGACCGCGGGGGGTCACCGTGCTGCGGGGCTGATCGATCCCGTCCCGCCGCCCAGCACCTCGCGCCAGTCGACGCCGAAGCGAGCGAGGTACTTGCGGAGCCGGTCGGCGTCGTTGGTCTGCGAGCGCCTCTCGCGGCTCTGCGCGAAGAGCGTACGGCCCGCGTCGGAGAGGCTCCGCGCGCCCTTCAACGTCGACAGCACGAAGGCGAGCTGCACGCGATCAAAGGGATCGATGTCCGCCGCGCGCGCGCCCAGCGCCTCGTCGACGGCGTCGCGCTGCGTCGGCGCCACGCGATGCCACGTCGCACGGAGCCGCGCGCACTCCTCGTGCACTGCCGCGACGTCGATGCGCCCGCCCGGCGCGAGCGTCGCCAACCGGGTGAGCGCCGCGGCGAAGTCGCGAAAATTCCCCGGCCACGTCGCCTCGGGGCTCGTCGCGAAGGAGAGGAACGCCTCGCGCGCCTCGCGGGTCATGCTCACCAGCGTGCCCAGCTTCTGCGACAGGCGGTCGAGCTCGAATTGAAGGTTCGGCTCCACGTCCTCGGGGCGCTCGCGGAGAGGCGGCAGCGCGAAGGACCAGAGGTCGATGCGCGCGAGCAGGTCCTCGCGAAAGCGGCCGTCGGCGACGCGCGCGGCGAGGTCGCGGTTCGTGCCGCACACGAGCTGAAAATCACTGCGCACCTCGGCGTCGCTGCCCATGGGCAGGAACGATTTCTCCTCGAGCGCGCGCAGCAGCATCGCCTGCTCGTCGAGGCCGAGCTCGCCGACCTCGTCGAGGAACAGCACGCCGCCGTCGGCCTGGCGCAGCAGCCCCGCGCGCGCCGTGAGCGCCCCGGTGAAGGCGCCCTTGGCGTGGCCGAAGAGCGTGCTCATGGCGTTGTCGCCGCGCAGCGTCGCCGCGTTCACGTCGACGAATGGACCCTTCAGCCGCTGGCGCACCCGGCGCAGCTCGTAGATCCGTCGCGCGAGCTGGCTCTTGCCGGCGCCCGTCGGACCGGTGATCAGCATCGGATCGCGGGATGCCACGGCCACCTGCTCGATGCGCTCGATGAGCGCGTTGAACCGCGCGTTGCGCGTGGTGATGCCTCCCTTGAGCAGGCTCCGCGCGTCCTTGCGCTCGTCGGCGAAGCGCCGCGCGATGCGGTCGTAGCGCGTCAGGTCGAGGTCGATGACGCTCGCCGCGCCGGTGGTCGATCCGCGCCCCGCCGCCGCCCGCGGCGACGTCTGGACCAACCGCGCCGGGAGCCTTCGCGCCTCGACGAGAAGGAACCAGCAGATCTGCACGACGTGCGTGCCCGTGGTGATGTGCACGAGGTAGTCCTCGTGCTCGGCGTCGACGGGGTAGGCCCGCGCGAAGTCGTGCAGCGCCGCGTAGACGCCCTCGAAATCCCACGGGTCCGCGAGGTCGACGCAGGTGAGCCGCACCTCGGTGCGCGGCGACACGGTCTGCACGTCGGCGGCGACCTGCTGCGCGAGGGCCGTCGCACCGCGCCCGTGCAAGAGCTCGTAACGGTCGATGGCGAGGTCGTCCTGCTGGCACAGCGCGACGCTGGGGCGCCAGCGGTCCCAGCGCTTCGGCCCCTTGCCCGTGTCGAGCGTCGTCCCGACGAAGCCGAACGCCACCGTGGGCCTGCGTCGCGCCATATCCAGCGTTCTAACATCTGATCCCCTGGGATAGACCCGGTGCCGCCAGGAAATCAGCGTTCATCGGGTTTTGCAGGCGATGCGTGCGCGGCACGGCCCCTGCTCTCCGCTTCCGCCGAGACACCATGGAGGCGACGATGACGAACGTGACGACGAGCTACGAGCAGTTCCAGGCCGAGGGTGGCGGGCGCGTGAAGGCGTGGACCCGCGGCGTCCCCTTCGAGGACGAGGCGCGGGCGCAGGTGCTCCGCGCGGCGGCGATGCCCTTCGTCCACGGATGGATCGCGGTGATGCCCGACGTCCACGCGGGCCTCGGCGCCACCGTCGGCAGCGTGATCCCCACCACCGGCGCGATCATCCCCGCGGCCGTCGGCGTCGACATCGGCTGCGGCATGATCGCGGCGCGCACGAGCCTCAACGCCCGCGACCTCCCCGACTCCCTCGGCGCCATCCGTTCGGCCATGGAGGCCGCGGTGCCCCACGGCCGCACCGACAACGGCGGACGCAACGACCGCGGCGCGTGGCACGACCCGCCGAAGCCCGTCGCCGAGGCGTGGCGCGCCCTCGAGCCCGGCCTCGCGAGCATCGCCGAGAAGCACCCCCACGTCGCCGGCGGCAACACCTTGAAGCACCTCGGAACGCTCGGCACCGGCAACCACTTCATCGAGCTCTGCCTCGACGAGTCCGACGACGTGTGGGTGATGCTGCACTCGGGCTCGCGCGGCGTCGGAAACCGCATCGGGCAGTACTTCATCGAGAAGGCGAAGAAGGAGATGCGCCGCTGGTTCGTGAACCTCCCCGACGAGGACCTCGCGTACCTGCCCGAAGGGTCCGAGCACTTCGGCGCGTACGTGCGCGCCGTGGGCTGGGCGCAGTCCTTCGCGAGCGCGAGCCGTGAGCTCATGCTCGATGCGACGCTGCGGGCCCTCGCGACGTGCGGCGAGCTTCGTCCCTTCGAGGCGCGCCTCGAGGCGGTGAACTGTCACCACAACTACGTCTCCAAGGAGGAGCACTTCGGCAAGAGCGTGTGGGTGACGCGCAAGGGCGCGGTGCGCGCGCAGGCCGGCGAATTCGGGATCATCCCGGGCTCCATGGGCGCCAAGAGCTTCATCGTGCGCGGCAAGGGCAACGCGGACTCGTTCCACTCGTGCAGCCACGGGGCGGGACGCGCGATGAGCCGCACCAAGGCGCGCAAGCTCTTCAGCCTCGACGACCACGCCAAGGCCACGGCGCACGTCGAGTGCCGCAAGGACGCCGACGTCGTCGACGAGACGCCCATGGCGTACAAGTCCATCGACGCGGTGATGGAGGCGCAGGGTGACCTCGTCGACGTGGTGCACACGCTCCGCCAGGTCGTGTGCGTGAAGGGCTGAACGCGATGATCGACATCGACGGCACCCGCGGCGAGGGCGGAGGACAGATCCTCCGCACTGCGCTCGCGCTCTCCCTCGTCACCGGCGAGGCGTTTCGCATGCGCGGGATCCGTGCGGGGCGCGCGCGTCCGGGGTTGCTGCGGCAGCATCTGACCTGTGTCGAGGCCGCGGCGGCGGTGAGCTCGGCCTCCGTCGAGGGCGCATCACCGGGATCGCTGGAGCTGGTCTTTCGTCCAGGTTCGCCGAAGGCCGGCGCGTACCGCTTCGACATCGGGTCCGCGGGCTCGACGACGCTCGTCGCGCAGACCGTGCTGCCGGCGCTGTGGTCCCTCGCGGAGCCGTCGACGGTGGTGATCACCGGCGGCACGCACAACCCCCTGGCGCCTCCCGCGGACTTTCTCGCACACGCCTTCGCGCCGCAGCTCGCGCGCATCGGTCTGCACCTCGCCGTGCACCTCGATCGTCCCGGCTTCTACCCAGCGGGCGGCGGTGTGCTCCGCGTCGAGACCGGTCCTGCGGGCGCGTCTTCGTCGTTGTCGCTTCTCGAGCGCGGTCCCTCGCTCGATCGACGGATCACGTCGCTCGTGGCGAACCTTCGCGGCGACATCGGACGACGGCAGATCGCCCTCGCCTGCGCCGAGCTCGGGTGGGACGATTCCGAGGCGGTCATCGTCGCGCGGCGCGATGCGGTGAGCTCGGGCAACGCGCTCTCGGCGACGCTGCGGTACGAGCACGTGACCGAGGTGGCGACCTCCTTCGGCGAACGCGGGCGCCGCTCCGAGGACGTCGTGCAGGAGCTCGCCGCGGGCGTGCGGGCGTATCTCGCGCACGACGCGCCGGTGGGCGAGCACCTCTGCGATCAGCTGCTCCTGCCGTTGGCGCTGCGCGAGGGAGGCGAGTTCCGCGCGGCGGCGCCGAGCCTTCATGCGACGACGCAAGCCGAGACCATGGCCCGGTTTCTCGGGCCACGGGTGACCTTCACCGCGGAGCCTGCGGGGACGGTTCGGGTCGCGGTGCGGGGGTAGCGCCGGGGACACAGTTACCTTGTTGCATCGGCACCTTCGCCGCGCGCGAAGCTGCGGAAATCGCCCCGAATCACGCCTCGGAGCCGGTGCACCCTCGGCGTCGGACAGCCGGTCCCGTCACGAATGGAGACGCGCCGGGGACACAGTTACGTTATTGCACTCACGCGCTCGTCACGCGAAAATCCGCAGAAAACAAGGCACTTCTCAACGCCGAGCGTCGCTACGGCGCAGCCTGCCAACGCGATGCGCCGACGAGACGAATTTTGCGTAATTTCGAAAGCTTGCCCCGCGAATGCAACAACGTAACTCTGTCCCCATGACCGTCACCCCCGAGGCGCCGCCCCGGCGCGCTCGAGGGCGTCGAGCAACGGCTGGTCGCGCTCGGTCACGAGGTTGAACACCACACCCGCACGCCCCGCCCGCGCCGTGCGCCCGACGCGGTGCAGGTACGCATCGACCTGCTCGGGCAGGTGGTAGTTGATGACCCGGCCGACGTGCTCGACGTCGAGGCCGCGGGCCGCGAGGTCCGTGGCGACGAGCAGCCCCACTTCGCCGTCGCGAAAGGCCTTGAGGTTGGCGCGGCGCTCGACCTTGTCCATCTCGCCTCGGTAGACCACGCAATCGCGGCCCATCTCCTGAAGCTCCGCCGCGACCTTGTCGCACTGCTCGCGGGTGTTGGCGAAGATCAGCGTGCCGCCGGTCACCGAGTCGGCCAGGATCGTTCGCAGCACAGGCAAGCGCTTGCCGCCGTGCACCGTGCGATTGAAGGTGCGGAGGCTCGGCACCACGCGGTGGCTCCCAGCGCTGCGAAGAACCTCGGCGCCGTCGAAGAGCGTCGCGATGAGCTCCTGCACCGCCGGCGGAACGGTCGCCGAGAAGAGCGCCATCTGCCGCGCCGGAGGGCACGCGCCGACGATGCGCTGGGCGTCGGGCAGGAAGCCCGGGTCGAGCATCTGGTCGACCTCGTCGAAGACCAGCACGCGGACGTCGCCGAGGTCCACGAGGCTCCGCTCGAGGAGCTTGATCAGCCGCCCCGGCGTCGCCACCAGCACCTCGAATTGCCCGTGGATGTTGCGCCGCGCGACCTCCATGGTGGACCCGCCCAGCACCGAGCGCACCCGCAGCCGCGTGGCGTGCGTGAAGCGCTTGAACACCTTCGTGACCTGCTCGCCGAGCTCCCGCGTCGGAACGATCACCGCGGCGCGGGGCGTCGCATCTTTCGTCACGGGCTGCCCCTCGGCCTCGAGGGTCTTGAGGGCGTTGAGCACGGGAAGCACGTACGCCAGCGTCTTGCCTCCACCCGTCTCCGCGACGCCCACCACCGAGCGCCCCGAGAGCAGCGCCGGCAGCGCGCGACGCTGGATCTCCGTCGGGGTCACGAAGCCCTCCTCCGCCAGCGTGGCCTGCAGCGTGGCGATGAGCGGGAGGTCGGCGAAGGCGCTCGGGACACCGGGTTTCATGGGCGGACCATCGCACGACCCGCCGCGCGCCGGTGCACTCCATCGCGGTGTCCGTCGACGTGGCGGTCGCCCCGACCCCGCGATCAGTCGTCGGATCGCTCCCCGTCGGCGCCGCCGTCCTGCCCTCGACGGGGGCCCAGCAAGCCTGTGTGCGCCGCCACGCACGCGCACAACGCATCGACGCCCAAGCGGCCTCCCGGAACCGGGGCGTCGCAGGGACCGAGCTCCACGTCGGCGAGGTCGTCGCCACCGGTATTTCGATGGTCGATGCCGTGAACGGTCCCCTCGCCCCGAAAGATCACCACCATGGCGTTCCCCTCGGCGTTGGGGCAAAACCGCGGACGCAGCGCATCGAGTTCGCGGAGCGCCGCCGAGCCGCTCGATCCGTAGGCCGTCCAGGCGAGATTCTCCCAGCGCTCCTGGTCACCGACGGTGAGCGGATGATCCTGTGGTCCGGGGACGAACACGAGGCGCGCGTCCCACTGATCGGTCGGCGAACGGGCCGGGAGATGCCGACAGCCGCCCTCGCGGTAGCCGCAGGACCAGCCGCCCGGGTCCGCCGGCGTGTGAGACCGATGCAACACGGCGGCAACCCCGAGTTGCACGCCGGAGCCAGCGGGGAGCGTTCGGTTCCAGAGAACCTCGGCGGACTCCACGGAGTTCGGGGCCTCGTGACACGACAGGGGCACGCCGAAGCCGACCAGGGCGACCGCCCGTAATGCGATGGAACGCCGTGCTTGATGGAAGAATCCCGACATCGGTGCCCTCGCTGAGGCGCGAGGATCGCACGAGACGCGGCGGTCCGGAGCCGAGCCTTCGGGATTGGCGACCTACGAATCCGCCTTCGCGCTCGCGGGCGTCGTCGTCACGCCGCGGCCGCCGCCACTCCACGCCGTGCACCGGCGGCCAGGCGCCCTGCGGCGGTGCGCAAATCGCCCTCGGCGGCGACCATGGGCCCGAGCCTTCCGAGGCCGAACGGCGGCATGTGTTGATAGACGCACTCGTAGGAGCCCGGCGCGACGACGTAGGTCTCGTGATAGATGCCGACCGCGCCGCCGAGCCCCCAGCTCCGAAGCCAGCGCGACCACGTGGGCGCGTGCTCCTTCTCCTTGTCGCGGGCGTACCGCAGAAGGTCGTCGATGGAGCGCCAGTACTGGACGGACATCGTGGTGCGACCCGTGAAGCTCTCGACGGAGAGCAGTCCCGAGTCGGGATCGGCGGCGAGCTGCGCGAGCATTCGCTGCATCGCCGCGGCGACCCCGAAGACGATGGGCACGAGCCACCACTTGTTGATCCGGGCTCCGACGATGAAGACGACGAAGCCCTCGGTGCGGGCGACGGTGAGGCGATCGGGACGGACTTCCATGGGGCGGCTCCTGTGGGCGGTGGACGACGGCGCCGTATGTAGGCGGCGAAAACATTGTAGGCGCCGACTACATAGGCCCCCATGTTGCCGCCGTCAACATGTTCGTACATCCTGGCGTCGTGCCCTCCGCCGACGAGCCTCGCCACGCCTACCACCACGGCGATCTTCGGGCGGCGCTGCTCGACGCCGCGGTGGCGCTGATCGCCGAGGGCGGCCTACCGGCGCTCAGCCTGCGCGAGTGCGCTCGCCGGGCCGGCGTCTCGCACGCCGCGCCGTACCGCCACTTCGTCGACAAGGACGCGCTGCTCCTGGCGATCGCGCGGCAGGGCTTCGAGTGGCTGGCCGACGCCGCCGAGGCCGCCATGGCGAGGCACAAGGACCCGGTCGAGCGGCTCGACGCCTACGGGGTCGCCTACGTTCGCTTCGCCGCGGACCACCCGGTGCACCACCGCGTGATGTTCTCCGCCTCGCTCGGTACCGCGGCCCACGAGCACGAGGGCGAGGACCGCGCCTTCGATCTCCTCCTCGCGGCGGCGCGAGACGTCGTGGGCGCGAGCGGTGCCGACCCGCTCGAGGCGGCGCTCGCGGCGTGGTCGCTCACCCACGGGCTGACGATGCTGATCCTCGACGGACGGGTTCCCGCGCGCCTCGCGGGCACACCGGCGCAGGCCGAGGCGTTGGCGCGGCGGGTCATCGCGCAGTGGCGGGGGCCCTTGCTGGCAAGGGTCGTCGAAGATCCGTCGAACGCGAGCACATCGCGTCGTGTGCCCTCGGGCGGGCGGCGCCCGAAGCCGAAGTCGCGCGGCTGATCGGGCCGAACCGCGGGCGGACCGCGGGGACACAGTTACCTTCTTGCGCTCACGGGCGTAAGCCGGGCTGAATGCAACAACGTAACTGTGTCCCCGAGCCCTCGAACCTCGTGCTTGCTTTCCGGATTTTCAGCTAGAGTCGGCGCGATGGGAGTGGTCCGGTACTTCGGGTACGGGTCCAACATGGACCTCCAGTCGTTGCGCGCGAAGGGCATCGTGCCGCGGGCTTCGACGCCGGGCGCGCTCGTCGGCTGGCGGCTGCGCTTCAACGTGCACCACTGGTTCAAGCACGAGGGCGGCGTCGGCAACATCTGCCCCACGGACGAACCCGGCGCGCGCGTGCTCGGCGTGGTGCACACGTGCGAGCCCGACACCCTCGACAAGCTCGACGTCGTCGAGTCCGTGGGTGTGGGCTACGACCGCATCGAGATCCCCGTGGAGACCGCCGAAGGCACCGTGCGCGCCGTCGCCTACGTCGGCCTCCCGACGTACCTCGACGAGCGCTGCCTGCCCACGCGGCGCTACCTGAACCTCCTCGTGCGCGGCGCCGAGCACGCCGGCATCGACGCGGACTACGTGGCCGCGCTGCGCGCCCACCCGGTGCACCAACCCGCCCCCGCGGGGCCGTTCGTCCCGCCGCCCGGGGAGTTTCCGTCGTTCACGCTGGAGTCCCTCGGGGAGCATCCGACGCTCACCGGCCTCGACGGCCAGGTCTTCGACATGACCGGGTGCCGCTGGCAGCACGAGTGCCTCGTCGGGCTACTCGGCCGCCGCGACATGACCCTCTTCCACCTTCGCCGCATGGACGACAGCGACGGCCGCGAGTCCCTCGACGACGTCAAGGCCGGACGCCTGCGCCCGACGCAGCGCGCGTACCTCGACCACTACCTTCACGGCTACGCGGCCGAATACCGCTATGCCGGGACCCTCACCTACCCGTAGAACCCCACGCCCAGAGGAACCCAACGCCCATGACGTCCTTTCACCCGGTGCTCCCCCACGGCTCCCTCGACGAGGTCTTTCCCGACGTGTTCTTCGTGCAGGGCACGATGAAGGCCGAGTTCTTCGGGTCGCCGTGGCAGTTCTCGCGCAACATGATCGTCGTGCGCGAGGGCCGCGACCTGTCGCTCGTGAACACCGTGCGCCTCGACGACGCCTCGCTCGCCGCCCTCGAGGCGCTCGGCACCGTGAAGAACGTCGTGCGCATCGGCTCGCTGCACGGCGTCGACGACCCGTTCTACATCGATCGTTACAAGGCCGCGTATTGGGCCGTCGCGGGCATGCCGCCGACGCCGGGCGCGCCGGAGCCGCACCTCCTCGCCGAGGGTGGACCGACGCCGTTCGCCTGCGAGGTGTTCACCTTCCGCGAGACCAAGCTGCCCGAGGCGATCCTGGTGATCCCGCGCGAGGGCGGCGTCGCCATCGCCTGCGATTCGCTGCAGAACTGGGTCGCCCCGGACGCCTACATGGACGGCGACACCGTGGGCAAGATGACCGGCATGGGGTTCTTTCAGCCCGCCAACCTCGGCGTGGCCTGGAAGCACGTGAACGAGCCCAAGGCCGGCGACTTCGAGCGGCTCAAGGCGTTGCACTTCGAGCACGCGCTCTGCGGTCACGGCGTCCCGTACCGGGGCGGCGCGCGGGCGGCGTACCACGCCACGTTCCAGCGCGTGATGGGCGTCTGAGTCGATGCCGATCGCGATCCCCGGGTTCGCGGTCGAGGCCGTCATCCATCGCTCGGTGACGAGCGTCGTCTACGCGGCCCGGCGCGACGACGGCGCCGCGACGGTGCTCAAGACGGCGGCGGGGCGCTACCCCGACCGCCGCGTCGTGGCCGAGCTCCGCCGCGAATACAACCTGCTGAAGCGCCTCGAGGTCGACGGGGTGATCCGCGCGGGGGGCCTCGTCGAGCACGGCTCCGGCAACGTCGCCGTCGAGCTCGAGCGCTTCGGCCGCTCCCTCGAGGACCACCTCGCCGACCGGTCCCGCGCCCCGCTGCCCCTCGCGACGGTGCTCGCCGTGGGCATCCAGGTCGAGCGCACCCTCGGGCGGCTCCACGAGCTCAACGTGCTCCACAAGGACATCGCGCCGCGCAACGTGCTCTTCGACGCCGATGCCGGGGCCGTGCGCCTCATCGACTTCGGCATCGCGTCGGAGCTCGGACGCGAGCGCCAGGGCGCCGCCGCCGAGGGGCGCCTCGAAGGTTCGCTGCCGTACCTCTCGCCGGAGCAGACCGGTCGCATGAACCGCGACGTCGACTACCGCAGCGACCTGTACTCGCTCGGCATCACGCTCTTCGAGCTCGCCACGGGCACGCTCCCCTTCGAGGCGACGGGCGCGCTCGAGTGGGTGCACTGCCACATCGGCCGCCCCGCCCCCGCGCCGAGCTCGCGCAACGCCGCGCTCCCGCGGGTGTTCGACGACATCATCGCCAAGCTCGTCGCCAAGAACGCCGAGGATCGTTACCAGGGCTCGTATGGCCTCGTGCGCGACCTCGAGCGCTGCGCCGAGGCCCTCGCGGCGCACGGGCGCATCGAGACGTTCCCGGTGGGCCGCGACGACGTCTCGCGGCGCTTTCAAGCCCCGCAGCGGCTCTTCGGGCGCGAGGCCGAGCTCGATCGGCTGCGCGAGCTCTTCGACGCCGTGGCGAGCGGCGGCCTCGAGCTGTGCCTCGTCGCGGGGTACTCGGGCATCGGCAAGTCGGCGCTGGTCAACGAGCTCTCGCGCACCATCGTCCGCGAGAAGGGGCACCTCGCGCAGGGCAAGTTCGGGCAGTTCGAGCAGAGCACGCCGTACTTCGCCGTGGCCCACGCGTGCCGCAGCCTCGTGCGCCAGCTCCTGCGCGAGTCCGAGCTTCGCCTCGCCGCGCTCAAGGGACAGCTCGTCACCGCCATCGGCGCGAACCTCCGCGTGCTCGTCGAGCTGCTGCCGGAGCTCGAGCTCGTCGTCGGCGCGCAGGCTCCCGTGCCGGAGCTTCCGCCGACGGAGGCGCAGAACCGCTTTCAGCTCACCTTCGTGGAGTTCCTGCGCACCCTCGCGGCGCGGCATCCCATCGTTCTGTTCTTCGACGACCTTCAGTGGAGCGACGCGCCGACGCTGGCGCTGCTCGTGCGCCTGCTCGGTGCACGCGACCTCGCGCACGTGCTCATTCTCGGGGCGTATCGCAGCAACGAGGTCGAGGCCGGGCACCCGCTGCAGCTCGCCCTCGAAGAGATCCGCAAGGCGCGCGCGATCCACGAGGTGCACCTCGGACCGCTGTCGCGCGAGGCCGTGCGCGAGCTGACCGCCGAGGTCGTCGCGTCGACGCCCGACGCCGTCGCCGAGCTCGCCGACGCCGTGTCCGCCAAGGCCAGCGGCAACCCGTTCTACGCGAACGAGATCCTCAAGCACCTGCACGAATCCGGCGCGATCCGCTTCGTCAACGAGCATGGCCGCTGGACTTGGGACCTCGACGCCGTGCGCCGCGCCGACGCCGGCGACAACGTCGTCGACTTCATGGTCCGCGCGCTGCGCCGCCTGCCCGACGACGCGCAGCGGGTGCTCGTCATCGCGGCGTGCATCGGCAACACCTTCGACCTGCGCACCCTCGCGAAGATCCACGGCGGCGCCCTCGAGGAGACCGGCAACGCGCTGCTCGAGCCGCTGCAGCGCGGGCTCATCACGCCGCTCACGGACAGCTACCGCTACGCCTCCCTCGCCGCGCAGGACGACGGCCTCGACGCCCGCTACCGCTTTCAGCACGACCGCGTGCAGCAGGCCGCCTACGCCCTCGTCGACGAAGACCAGCGCCGCGGCACGCACCTCGCCATCGGACGGCTGCTCCTCGGGTCCGGCGACGCCGCGGCGGTGGACGAGCGGCTCATGGAGATCGTCGGTCACCTCGACAAGGGCCGCGACGGCATCGACGACGCGAGCGAGCGCCTGGCCCTCGCACGGCTGAACCTTCGGGCCGGCGTGCGCGCGCGCCAATCGTCGGCCTACGAGGCGGCCGCGGGCTTCCTCGACGTCGCCCTCGAGCTGCTCCCGGCGAACGCGTGGGATGCGCACTACGACCTCGCCGCGGAGCTCGGCTCCGAGGTGCAGCAGTGCGCGTACCTCCGCGGCCGCATGGACGACGCCGAAGCCTGGAGCCGAAGGCTGCTCGCCACGGTGCGCACCGACGTCGAGAAGGCGCAGGTGCTCTCGGCGCGCACGCGGCAGTACTCGACCTCGGGGCGCATGGGCGCGTCCATCGCGGCGGCCATCGAGGGCCTCGAGCTGCTGGGCATCCAGTTCACCGCCGAGCCCGACCCCGCGGCGGTGCAGCGCGAGCGCGACGCCGTCACCACGAACCTCCGCGGACGGCGCATCGCCGACCTCGCCCACGCGCCGGCGTGCACGTCGCCGCGCGAGCTCCTCGGCGTGCGGCTGCTCATGGAGATCTTCCCGGCAGCGTTCCTGTCGGGGAGCGGGCAGCTCTTTCCGTACCTGGTGCTCAAGGCCGTGAACCTCACGCTGGAGCACGGCAACTCCCCGGAGTCGGCGTTCACCTACGCGGCCTACGGCATGCTGCTCTGCGGCGTGCTCGACGACCCGGCGCTGGGCCTCGAGTACGGACGGCTCGCCGTCCAGATGAACGAGCAGTTCGACGACATCGCCCTGAAATCACGGGTGATCTACGTCTATGGCATGTTCATCCACCATTGGAGCCATCACTGGTCTTCGATGACGCCGTGGTTCCTGAGGGGCATCGAGTCGGGATACCAGAGCGGCGACCTGCTCTACCTCGCCTACAGCGCCCAGGACTGCATCATCTGGGACCCGAAGCTCGACCTCGAGACCGCGGCGCGGGAGCAGCGCAAGTACCTCGCGGTGGTGAAGGACACGGGCTACCGCGACTCCTTCGACTCGGGGACGCTCTTTCTCCAGCTCCAGCGCAACCTCCTCGGCGACACGCTGCACGCCCTGACGCTGAGCTCCACGGACTTCGACGAGGACGCCTGCGTCGCGGGCATGACGGCCCGGGAGTTCATGACCGGCGTCGCGAACTTCCACATCTACCGCGCCGAGATCCACGTCTTCTATGGAGACTGGGCCGGGGCCCTCGAGCACGTCGTGCAGGTCGAGCGGCTGCGCGCGTCGTCGATGTCGCTTCCGCAGCTCGTGCGCGGTCACGTCGTGGCGTTTCTCACCCGCGCTTCGCTGGCATTTGCGTCGCCCGCGGCGCGCACCCCGGAGACCCGCGCGAAGCTCGCCGAGACGCTGGCCATCTTCGAGCGCTGGGCGGCGCACTGTCCCGAGAACTTCGCGCACCTCGCGGCGCTCTTTCGCGCGGAGCTTCGCCGCTTCGACGGTGAGCCGCTGGCAGCGCTCGCGCACTACGAGACGGCCATCACCACGGCGCGCGCCAACGGCTTCGTGCGCGACGAGGGCGTGGCCAATGAGCGCGCGGCGGCATGTCTCGTGGGCGCCGGCCTCGAGCGCGCCGCCGAGGGGTATTTCCGCGCGGCGCTGCACGCCTACGACCGCTTCGGCGCGGTGCGAAAGTGCCGCCGCCTCGAGGCCGACCACCCGCACCTGCGCGCCGTCGCTGCGCCCGTCGCACCCGACGCGATGACCGCCACCACGCGCGGCGTCGACAGCGCCACGCTCGACATGGCGTCGGTGATGAAGGCCTCGCAGACCATCTCCGGCGAGCTCGTCTTCGACCGCCTCTGGGCGACGACGCTGCAGGTGCTCATGGAGAACGCGGGCGCGCAGCGGGGCTCCTTCGTGACGGGCCAGGGCGACCTCGTGGTGCACGCCACCGCCGTCGCGGGACAGCCCGCCGCGCCGCACACGGGGCCCCGCGCGGTCAGCGAGGACGACCCCGACGCGCCGGTGCCGGTGTCGGTGCTGCAAGCCGTGCTGCGCACCCGCGAGGCGCTGGTCATCGCCGACGCCACGACGGACGAGCGCGTGCGGTCCGATCCCTACGTGGGGCGGCACCACCCGCGCTCGATGCTCTGCGTGCCCATCGGTCGACCGGGGTCGCAGTTCACCGGCGCGATCTATCTCGAGAACAACCTCACCACCGGGGCGTTCACCGCGGAGCGCGTCGAGGTGCTCCGGCTGCTCAGCGCACAGGCGGCCATTTCGACGGAGAACGCGCGGCTCTACGAGGCCCAGGAGCGCCTCGTGTCGGCGCAGCGGCGCTTCGTACCCGAGCAGTTCCTGCACAACCTCGGGCACTCGGACATCGCCGACGTCTCCGTGGGCGAGTCCGTCGCGCGCGAGATGAGCGTGATGTTCTCGGACCTTCGCGGGTTCACGCCGATCACCGAGCGCCTCGGCCCGGACAAGGTCATCGCGCTGCTCAACCGATACTTCGCGTGCCTCGAGGTGCCCATCACCGAGTGCGGCGGCTTCATCGACTCGTTCAACGGCGACGAGGTCATGGTGCTCTTCGGCGTCGCGCCGGAGCGCTCCATCGACGCGGGCATCGGCATGTGCCGCGCCCTCGAGCGCTTCAACCGCGACGCGGCGGCGGCCGGCGAGCCCACGCTCAAGATGGGCGTCGGCGTGAACACCGGCGCCCTCGTGCTCGGCACCGTCGGCGCCAAGGACCGCCTGAAGTGCGGCGTCGTCGGCGACACGGTGAACCTCGCGTCGCGCGTCGAGCAGCTCACCAAGCACTACGACGCGCAGTTCCTCGTGGGTCAGAAGACCTACGACGCGATGACCGAGCGCGAGCGCTTCTCGTTCCGCTGCATCGACCGCGTCGCCGTGAAGGGCAAGGTCGAGGGCATCCGCCTCTACGAGGTGCTCGACGCCTTGCCGCCGGACCTTCGCGACCTGCGCGAGGCCACGCGACCGAGGCTCGACGCGGCCCTCGCGGCGTACTCCGAGCGCCGCTTCGCCGAGGCCGAAGGGCTCTTGCGGGAGGCACGGTCCACGGATCCGCGCGATGCGGTGCTGGAGATCCTCGAGGAGCGCTGCGCGCGCCATGCGCGAACGCCCCCGCCGGATGGTTGGAAGGGCTTCGAGGCGCTCACGCACAAGTGAGCGCGCGGGTCATCCGCGGCGTGTGCGCGCGCTCTGGATGAGCCCGCGAAGGGTCTCGAGGTCGGCGGCGGCGCGGGCCTTCTCGGCGTCCGCTGCGGCGGCCGGAGAGATGCGCTTGCGGGCCGCCACGGCGACGTCGCGGGCCGCCATGGTGCGATGGAGGTCGTGCGCCGGAGCCACCGTCGGCGGCGTCACGCCGGAGCCCGTGGGGTCCGTGCCCGGCGGGTACGACTCGTCCCAGGACAGCTCGAACGTGGGAGCGTCGGTGCGCGGCGCGGCGAGCGTGAGGGCGCCCTCGAAGGTCGGCGCCGCGGCGGTGCGATCGCCGAGGCCCCAGCGCGACTGCGGAACGCCGTACCAGCGCAGCAGCGTCGCGAGGAACGACGTGGCGTCGTACTCGGTGCCCGTGGACGATCGGAACACCGTCGACGGTGCGATGTAGGGAGAGACCAGGATCGTGGGCACGCGCGGCCCGAGGCGGTCGAAGGCGAAGCCGTCGAGGACCTCGTTGGGCCAGGGGCGCACCGCGGTGGGCGGCGGGACGTGGTCGAAGAGCCCGCCGTGCTCGTCGAAGGTGATCACCAGCAGCGTCTCGGACCACTGCGGCGACGCGAGCAGGGCCTCGTAGATCTTCTCGAGCTGCGCCTCGCAGGGGACGAGGTCCTCGCCGGGGTGGTACGACGTCGAGGTCTTGTCCTTCTGGGCGATCCAGACGGGCTCGAGGTACGAGAACGCGGGGAGCGTTCCGAGGGCGGCGTCGAGGAAGAACTGGTCGATGGGCTGCACGAACGCGTTGTGGTCGTCGTTCGGCGCGGTGCTCCCGTCGAGGCTCGGAACGAGCCCATCGAGGAAGAGATGATACGTGAAGACGTGGTTCATCCACGTGCACGAATTGTAGATCTTGAAGCTGTCGAGGCCGTTGCTCCAGAGGGTCTTCCAGACCGACGGGCGGTGCGGGATCTCGGGCCACGCGGCGTAGGTGTTGCCGTTCTGGAAGTTGTCGAGGCGCCCCTGCGCCGAGCCCGTGAGCGAGAACGCGCGGTTGACGTCGGTGCCGCCGGGCATGCCGCAGAACCACCGGTCCGACGCGGCGTAGGAGCCCGCGAGGCCGTAGAGCACCGGGAGCTGCCGCGGCACGTAGTACTGCATCACCACGTCGGTGCCGTTGTTGACGCAGAAGCCCTGCATGTCGGGCGTGCCGGTCCAGTCCTTACGGCCTCCGTACATCTGACGCATGACGTCGGAGTGGTTGTGGTACGGATCGGCCATGGGGAAATCGAGGTCGAAGGTGAGCCCGAGCTTGCCGCCTTCGTAGGGGGTCTGCGGAATCTCCCGTCCGTTGTACGGATTGGTGTACGCGCCGACGCCGTCCCAAGGACCCTTCGGTCCCACGGTGACGCTGCCCGACGCGCCTTGCGGGTAGAGAGCGCCGAGGGCGTGATCGAGGGAGCGGTTCTCGATCATGTAATAGACCACGTGCTTGATGCGCTTGCGCAAGAAGTCGATGGTTCCGGGAACGTCGGCGCGCGCGTCGTCGATCTCGTCGAAGGCCTCGAGGCCCACGACCCGGTTGGCGTAGCGGAGATTGTCGGGAAGCTTCCCCGAAGCCTTCGGGTGCGCGAGATCGCTCAGCGACCAGAGGCGCCACGAGCCGTCCTGCGCGCGATCGAGGAGGTCCGTGCCGACGGCGCTCAGGCGGTGATCGCCGGGCGCGGGGCCGGGCTGCGGCGGAAGCGTGGCGGCCTGCAGCACGGGCTTCGACAGGGGGATCGGCAGCGCCGGATCGAAGCTCCACACGCGCACCTCGCCGGTGCCCTCGACCTGGTCGACGACGCGGTCGCCCACGGAGTGCAGCGCGATGCCGGCTTGAATGTCGTCAAAGGCGCCGGGGTCCATCCACGGAACGAGCGGGTCGCCGTTGACGGCTCGCGGATCGAAGTTCCAGAGACGGAACGTGCCGCGCCCCGGGTTCGGGATGAGGTGCAGCACGAAGTTTCCGCCCATGGCCGTCAGGTCGAGCACGTCGCCGTCGTGCTTCTGGTGCCTGCCCGACGGATCGGAGAAATCAGCCACGCCGGAGAAGAACTTCGACGACGCCCAGCGTCCCTTGATCCCGCCCACGGCCACGAGCGGGTTGGGGCTCGTCGGATCGAAGGGGAAGAGCCGCCACGAGAAGAACGAGTCGTCGCCGACGGTCTCGGCCTTGGCCGTCCACATCAAGATGTACGCCCCGATCTGCACGAAGCGCTGATCGGACGGGTACGGGCTCGCGGTGACGGACGTGAAGGGTTCGGCGGAGTCCGGTCGAAAGCGGAAGAGCTCGTAGTTCGAACCGTCCACCGCCACGACGTAGCGCGCGCTCGTCTCGGCGTCGCGGGTGTGCACCGGGCCAGGGACGGCGGGCAGGGTCTGGTAGTTCTCGTCGGGCCTCGTGGGCGGCGCGGCGCAATTCGGGCAGCACGGGTCGTCGGTGCCGAGGCTCAGCGCGGCGCAGCGGGCCGAGGCCTGCTCCAGCGTGAGCACGGGCTTGATGTGCACCGGGTCGAAGAAGAGATCGACCTGCGCCAGCGCGCACTCCATCCGTCGGTCCTTCGCGTCCGACGCGGCGGGCACCGATCCGAAGGTGCGCCCCGGCCCGAACCAGCGATCCGTGGCCTGCGTCAGCGCGACCTGCACGTCGACGTTCGGATCGTCGGCGAAGGCCTTGAGGAACGACGCCGCCACGAGGTCCTGCGCCTCGTACTGGCGAATGTCGGGAATGGTGCTCGCGTCGCCGGTGCACCGCCCGGTGACGCCCGCCGCGATCATGTGGTTCGAGATCAGGTACGGCGTGAGCTTGGTGCTGTGCGGCGAGAGCTTGATGTACCCAGCCGTGCCCACCGGACACGCGCCGGTGACGTCCTGCCCCGGCGTGAAGAGCTGGTCCTTGAAGCGCGCGCGAAACCAGGAGGCCGCCTGCGGGTCGTAGAGCGGCGACCCGCACACCAGCAGCGGCAGCGTGTACTTCTCGCTCGGCGCGTCGGGCCGATCGAGAAGGAACGACAGCATGGTGCGCACGTAGCTCGTGCTCGCGTCGTCGTCGTCGAAGAACGCCGACGTCAGCAGCGTGGGGAAATAGTCGTTGGCGTATTCGCTCTGCCCGCTGCCGGGCGCGGCGATGGGGTTCACGTCGAGGGTGGTGCAGTATCGATAGAGCTCCTCGGGGCCGAAGCCCGCGGCGGCGAGCAGCCGGCGCCAGCGCTCCAGGGTCATGTTGTGGAGATAGTCGGCGCTCCGCAGCGCGGCTATGGGGGGATAGTGCATGAGCGTCACGGCGCCGTTGCGCGACAGCGCCATGCCCAGCGGCAGGAACGGCTCCCACACGCAGAGGCCGTCGCTCTTGCTGACCTCGAAGCCCGCCATGGGGTTCCACGCACCGGGGGTGGCCTGGGCCTTCGCGCAGCCGCGCAGCGCGAGGCCCGAGTGGCGCTCGTCGAGCATGGTCTGGTGGCGCTCGGAGAAGGCCTGCGCCGCCGGGAGCTGCGCCGCCGCCACGGTGAACTCCACCACGTAGCCGTCGCCCTTGCCGTCGGTGCGCGGAGCCACGACGACGGTCGTGCCCGGCGCGAGCGCGATGCCGTCGGCGCTCAGCGAGCTCGCCGTGTAGTGCGCCGCGATGGACGGCACGTCGGGATACGTGTCCGTCGTCGGGAACAACTGATCCTGGTACGTCCGGTCGCCCGGGAGCGGATACGCGACCTTCACCGTCTCGTTGGCCATGCTTTTTTCCCCTGCTTTCGCGGGGATGCTAAACAGCACGGCGCGGGGCGCGCAAGGGTTGCGCGTGGCGTTCAGCGTCCGCAGGCGGCCGGGGCGGAGCAGACCTTCACGCCGCCGGCGCGGGCGACGCAGCACCCCGTCGGGCAGTCGGCGTCGGCGGCGCAGAGCGCGCGGCACGTGCAGTTCGTACCGACGCACGCGCACGCGCTGGGACGGTTCGTCGTGGCGTCGCGGCAGCAGTCGGCGTCGGCGGTGCAGGTCGCGCCGAGCTGGGCGGTGCACGCCGTTGCGCTGGCGCAGTTGAGCGCGAGGGAGCACACGTGCGTGCCGGTGGTGAGCTCGACGCAGCAGCCGCTGCCGCAGTCGGTGCCCGCGCTGCACGACACCGAGCACACCTGCCCGAGGCCCCAGAGCCGCGCGCAAAGCGTCGGGGATCCGTGGTCGGCGCAGCAGAGCGTGCTCGCGGTGCAGGCGTCGCCGGCGGCCGCGGTGCACATCGGGGTGATGCAGGCGCCCGCGATGCACGTTTGACCGGTCGCGCAGAGCCCGCAGCGGTTGCCGAGGTCGTCGACGCCGCAGGTCCACCCGAGGCGCGAGCACGACTGCGGGGTCGCGTCGCCACCGCAGCCCCCGATGCACATCGCCGCCACGAACAAGCTCCAACGCACCATCGACGATCGGCTCCCTGGCGGCCCGCTGCGCGCCGCGCTGGCAGCGTACCCGAGGCGCGCGCACCGGGCGCGGCGAAGCGACGAAGGCACCGCGGCGGGCTGGCCCCGCGCATCCACGGTGCGGTAGGGGAGCGCGTCGTGTCGCGATCGTTCCTCGCCCTGCCGCGCGCCTTCTGGATCCTGTGGGTGGGGCAATTCATCAACCGCCTCGGCGGCTTCGTGCTCACGTTCCTGCCGCTCTTTCTCACCGAGCACCACCACTACACGCCGGCGCGGGCAGGCACGGTGCAGGCGCTCTTCGGCCTCGGCAGCCTCGCCGGCGCGTCCCTCGGCGGCTGGGCCACGGACCGCTTCGGTCGACGCCGCACCATCCTCGTCGCCACCGTCGGCAGCGCCCTCGTCGTCGCCGCCTTCGGCTGGGCTCCTCCGGGACCACTGCTGGCCCTCGCGGCGTTCCTGCACGGCGTCGGCAACGCGTACGGACCCGCGCTGACCGCGGCGATCAGCGACGTGGTGCCGCCGGCCGAGCGCAAGCGAGCCTTCGGGTACTTCTACTGGGCCGTGAACCTGGGCTTCACGTGCGCCGCGGTCCTCGGCGGCGCCCTCGCGCAGCGCGGCTACCACTGGCTCTTCATCGGCGACGCCGCGACGACGCTGGGCCTCGCCTTCGTGGTCCATCGCTTCTTCCCGGAGTCCCGTCCCGAGGCGCGCGAGGGGGCGAAGAACCCGTCGCTTCTCGAGATGCCGCGGGTCATCGCCGACCCGCGCTTCGCCGGCTTCCTGGGCGCGCAGTTCCTCCTGCTCGTGGTGTTCATCCAGTCGTTCTGCACGATGCCCTTCGAGGAGCGCGCCCACGGCCTCACGGTCTCCGACGTCGGGCTCATCGCGGCGCTCAACGGCGTCGTCATCGTGGTGGTGCAGCCGCTCTTCGTACGGGTAACGCGCACCGCGCACGCATGGCGCATCCTCGCCCTCGCCGCGGCGCTCGTGGGTGCAGCGGCGCTGCTCGTGGCGCACGCGCGAACACTCGAAGCCTTCGCGCTGGGCATGGCGGTGGTGTCCCTCGGCGAGGTGGCGTTCTCGAGCGCCGCGCCGGCCTTCGTCGCCCACATCGCGCCCGCCGACCGTCGCGGAACATACCAGGGTGCGTATTCACTCTGCTGGGCCGCGGCGTCGTTGGTCGCCCCGCTCGGCGGACCGGCGCTCCTCCAGCGCTGGGGCGGCGCGGCGATGTGGCACGTCGGCGCGGCGATGTGCACGCTGGCGCTGGCGGTCCACGTCACGCGCACGCGGCGGGCCGAGGCGGCGGGGTAGGGCGCGCGGGGCGCGCGGGGACGGGGGTAGGAAAGTAGGTTCATGGAACGATGGCCGCATGCGGACCGCGCCCGCGCGCGAATCGCCTGGGATTCAAGGGCGTCGACGCTGGATTGGAGCGTTCGCGGGAGATTCCTACTTTCCTACCCCCGTCCCCGCCCTCCTTCCACCAAACCTGATGGACAGCCGAAAGTAGGTTGGTGGAACGCTGGCAGCGTCCGGAGCGCCACGGCGCGTGAATCGCCGATGATTGCAGGTCTCGACGCTGAGTCGGGAGCGTCCGCAGGAGATTCCTACTTTCCTGCCCCCGTCCCAACCCCCTCACCGGTTGCCCGCGGCGAACTCGCGGAGCATCTCCAGCGCGACCCCGGGGTTCGCTCGGATCACCGACGGGTCGCGCACCTCGAAGAGCGGCGCGGCGTGCGGAACCTTCGCGACCTCCGCGGCGCCGAGATGCCGGAACCCCATGCTCCACGCCGGAAAATCCCGCTGCGCGACGGCCCGGCGCTCGATCTCGATGAGGCCGTGGTGGCGCGGATCGCGCGCGATGCGGGCGTAGGTCTCCTCGACCGCCGCGCGCTCGCCCTCGAGCACCTGCAGGAAGTTGCCGCCGGCGTACAGCAGCATCCCGGTGACGCCGGCCTCGCCGTTGCGACGAACGCTCGACGCGAGGATCTTCACGATCTCGGACTCCTGGACATCGGCGCCGAGGGAGCTCACGTAGATCAGGTGCAGCAGGGACACACCTCGACTGTGGCACCTCGCCGGGCGGCGATCCACGCCCACCTTCGCGGCGCGACCCGCGCGGTCGTCGAGCGCCGGCGCTCGGGCGGCCGAACGAGGGAGACGGCGGTCACGTCGGAGGGATCGAGCCCTTCGGCACCGGCGCGAGCTTGTAGTTCGCCGAGATCGCCTTCAGCAGGTCGAAGCGCGTGATGGCGCCGACCATCTTGCCGTCATCGACGATGACGAGACGGCGGAAGTTGTTGTGCAGGAAGATGCCCGCAGCGAAGTAGATGTTCATGTGCGAAGGGATCGTCGTGACCTCCTTCGTCATGTAATCGGACACCTTGCCGCTGGGGCGCGCGTTGTCGGTGCCCATGGAGAGGAGCGCCAGGCAGTCCTTCTCGGAAAGGATGCCGAGCACCGAACCCTTGGCGTCGACGATCGGCGCCGACGTCACGTGGTGTTCGATGAGGAAATCGATGGCCTCCAGGATCGGCATGCTCTCGGGCAGCACCTGGACGTCGGTATCCATGTATTCGCGAACGGATGGCAAGCGCAGCACGGTGGACTCCTCGGGCCGGAGCTTAATACGAAGCGCGGCGCGGCGTTGGCCTTCGCAGGCGCAATCTCTGCGGCGCGCACCGGGCGGCCGTCAGCGTGCTGCCTCCTCGAAGAAGCGCCGGCTCTCGTCGTCCGCGGGAAAGACCAGCTCGACGCGCAGCTCGTCGAGGGTCACGTCGCGCGCCGAGCCGAAGCGCGCGATGGTCGTGATCGTCGTCACGACCCGATCGCCAAAGCGGAATCGCGGGCAGATGACGCGCTCGTCGGCGCTCGCGACCCGGGGCCGCGGAACGCCCGCCAGGTGCGCCTCGAGCCGCGCCACCGACGCACGCAGCGCCCCCGGAGACCCGTTGGCCTCGCGCCGCAAGAGGTCCAGGGCCGCCCACGCGACCTCGGCGAAGTTCTCCGTGGCCGCCCGCACCGGGCTCCCCGGCGCGAAGGACACGTCGATCCAATTGCCGCCCTCGAGCCCCGGCAGCAGCCGGTGCGCGGCGCCGTTGGCGGCGAGCAGGCGATACTCGTGATCGAACGCGAACGCAGGGTACGGCTCGTGCTTTTCGAGCATCGACTGGACCACCCGTCGAAACGGAGAGAGGGCGTCGTCGTCGAACGATCCCTGCGGGTACGCGGGAGCGATCCCGGCCGCGACGAGAAGCCGGTTGCGATCGCAGGGGCACGTCGAGGGCCTCGGCCAGGCGTTCGACGACGGCGCGCCCAGGTCGTGAGCGGCCGGTCTCGACGAAGGACACGTAGCGCGGCGACATGCCCGCGCTCACCGCGAGCCGGAGCTGGCTCACCCCGCGCCGCTCGCGCCAATAGCGGAGTTCGGCACCGAAGGGGCTCTCGCGTCGTGGCTCCGTGGTCATGCCGTCTCCGGGGTCCCCTCCGTCGTCGTCGCGCCGCGGCCTGCGCCGAGAGCTGCCACGGGCGCGAGGCCGAGGGCGAAGAACCCGACGTTGCCGACGGCATTCTGCCACGAGCCGTGGGCCAGCGACGCCCCGGTGTCGACCACGAACCACGTCGCGAGCCCCACGGCGAAGGCGCGCGCCCCCGTGGCCGTCGACGTCGCCCTCGCGAAGAACGCCATCGCGGCGCCGAAGCCCGCGGTGAGCCCTCCGGCGACGCCGGCGAAGAGCCCCTCGGCACCGCCGGGCCTCCCCGGGTCGGACAGCACGAGCGTGGTGATGAAGCGAAGCGCGCCGGGCGAAAGCGACGCCAGCGCCAGGCCGACGCCGGAGACGACGTAGGCCCAGCCTGCGATCGCGGTCCAGCGGCGCGCGGTGTTCTTCGAAGGGTCTTGGTTCATGCCCCGAAGGTGCCGTCGGGGGCGACGCGCCGCGATTCCCGAAGAGGGAAGCGCGGGCGGATCTGCGGTGCCCGTCAGTGCGCCGCCCCGAAGTCGCAGCTCCCCGCGGGGGTGTTCATCGCACATCCGCTGGGCACGGCGATGCGGCTGTGACCCGCGATGGCCGACTGCATGAAGATGCGGATCTGCTCCATCGCCGCGTCGCCGGCGGGGCCGCCGTTCGCGGCGAAACCATGGATGTGATAGGGCTGCGTCTCCGTCGACGGAACCCGGTATTGGGTGATCGCGGTGCGCGCGACGGCCTCGGTGACGGTGGTGACGCCAGCGATGGGCGCCAGCACCGCGCCAACCTGCACTGCCCCGAGAGCCGCGGCGGCGAACTCCGATCCCACGTTGGGGAGCACCGGGTCGCCCATGGATTCCTGCAAGAGCAGCGGCGCCGGCGTCGGCTGCGCGTCCGCCCAGGCCGCGCCGTCGACCTCGTCCCAGATGGTCTGCGCGATGGCGACCTGCAGCTCGAGGTCGATGGCGCTGCCGAGCAGCGTCTTGAACGGCTGCCGCACGAGGTCCGCCACGATGGACTGGATCAGGAAGTGCGACCACGCCGCGCCCGGTACGTTCACCACGCCGGCGATGAACGCCGGGTCCGCGTTCACCATGGTGACGCCGCAGGTTCCGCCGAGGGATCCGCCGGCCCAGGTGAACACCGACGGGTTCGGGTGCCGCCCCGCGACGGGATTGTTCGTCCCCCCAACCATCGCCGCGGCGAGCACCTCGTGCAGGCTCGACGCCGCGGGAAGCACGTGCGCGTCGGGGGTCTGCCCGCGGACCGAGTGCATGATCGCGAGTCCGCCGGCGAGCGCCTGCATGAGCACGCTCACGAGCTGCTCGGTGCCGAGCTGCATCACCGACAGACCGAGGAACGTCGTCGCGAGGTCGGCGCTCGTCAGGCCGTCGAAGCGCATGTTGACCTTCGCGTTGCCGGCGCCCGCGAAGAGCTCGTCGAAGGCCGTGTCGTCGACGTCGCCGCCGAGTCCGTGGCCGTAGAGGATCGGCGGGTAGTCGCCGGTGCCGGTGCGCGGGAGCAGCACGCGAAACGGCGCGTCGTAGTGCATGCCCGCGATGGCTGTGGGACCGGCCGCGGTGCGGTCGATGACGTGCGTCGCGTTCACCCACCGCGGCAGCCCGGTGATGTGACCGCGCACCTCGAGGGCGCCCGATCCGCTCGTGGGCACCGTCGCCGAGTCGATGTGCACCGTCGCGGTGCCGTCGGCGAGCGCGGCCACCGCAGCGTCGCGCATGGCCCGCAGCGCGCGTCGCGGCTGCTCCGCCGAACGCGTCACGAAGCCCCAGACGCGCAGCACGTGCGACGCGTCGATGGAGGCGTCGCGAAGGAGCGCCCGCGTCGGGGCGTGCCAGGCGCGGAGCCGCTCCTGGGCCTGGTTGCGCGGGGCCTGGAGGCCGAGCGCCGCGCGCGTCTCGTCGTTCGCCGCGAGCGCCGTGGTGTCCGTGGTGTGGAGGCTGTCGAGGAGCACCACCGCGTACTCCGTCGCCGGCGCGAGCAGCGCCCGCGGGTCGGCGATGATGGCCGACTCGGGATCGCGGGCGTCCTGCGGGAGGATGATGCGCGGCCGCAGCGGAACCACGGTGCCGCGGTGGGGTCCCTCGGCGACGATGAGGCGCAGCGCGCCGGTGGCGCCGTCGCCCAACGTGGCCGGGTCGATGTTCGCCGCGAGGCCGACCATCACCGGCGTCGCGCGGGAGAAGCCGTCGGCGCGGTCGAGGCCCGCCGTCGTGTCGCTCGCGACGAGGCCCTGCATCGGAACGTCGAGGCGGAGGTGCGTCGCCTGCGTCGCGTCGTCCTGCATGAACGACGCGGAGGGCCATGGAAGAAGGCACCGCGTGGCGTCCGTCGGATCACAGCCGAGCGCGAGGGCGCGGTGCTCGCCGGCCGCACGATCGGCCACCGGCACGATGGGCCCGGCGTCCATGATCACCGGAACGTCGCCCCGCGCGGCATCGACGATGGCCGCGTCGGTCGCGGACGCGTCGAGGGTGATGGTGCCCGTGTCGCCGTCGCAGGCGGCGAAGAAACCACTGAGTGCCAGAAGCCCGACCCACGCTGATCGCCGCATGGGGGCGCACCTTAGTCCAGGTCGGGCCCGAAGCGCATGACCCTCGTCAACGCGGTCGTCGCGTGCGACGGATTCCCGTTCGCGCGGGCGCGATCCGTCGCCCCCGCATCGACACGAGACCGCGAACGCCCCACCGTCCCGCGCATGAAGGTCGTCGCTTCGCTCGCATCGCTCGCGGTCGCCGCCACCCTCGCCTCGGGATGCGTCGGGTCCGACGTCGCGACGCGCCCGCCTTCTCCGCTGAACACAGGGCGCTACGGCTTCGCCAACGGCTGCTACGTCGTCGACGCCGCGGCCCCGGGAAGCCCCGGATCGCAGTGGCTCCTCGCCAACGCCGCCGGCGATGCATTCGCCTTCACGGCCGCGACGCAGTCCGCGGGCACGCGCTTCACGATGCGCGCGTCGGACCTCGGCACGTACCTCCTCCGCGACGCCACCGGGGGCTACGTCGTGGGCGCGACGCACCGGCTCACCCGCGCGACGCAGCTCCAGTCGGAGCTCGAGCTCCTCGACGACTCGTTCCGCTCGCCCGCGGAGTGGAGCGTCGAGGTGTCGCCGGGCGACGCGACGCGCTTCCGTCTCCGCAACTACCAGACGAACGAGTACCTCGCGGCCACCGGAACCAGCCCGAACGCGAGCGAGGCCGCCACCGTGGCGTTCTATCCCGCCACGGGGTGCGCGCCCTTTCCCGAGCTGACCGTCGACGCCGAAGGGACCGTCGCGCCGCGCGCCTGGCCCGACGGCGACCTCTACGGCATCGTCGACGCGCACTCGCACCTCTTCTCGAACTTCGGCTTCGGCGGCGCGGGCATGTACCACGGCTCTCCGTTTCACCGGCTGGGCGTCGAGAAGGCCCTCCCGAGCTGCGAGCAGTTCCACGGCGTCGACGGGCGCAAGGACCTCATCGCCTGGGCCTTCGCGGGGCTTCACGACATCGACCCGAACACCATCCTTCCGGCGTTCGTGAGCGCGCGCACGCCGGCCTTCGATCACCACACCGAGGGCTATCCCGAGTTCACCGATTGGCCCAACGCCTGGGGCAGCCCGACGCACCAGGTGCAGTACCACCGCTGGATCGAGCGGGCCTACCGCGCGGGGCTCCGGCTCATCGTGCAGCACGCCACGACGAACTCCGTGCTCTGCGAGCTCATCGCGGGCATCCACGCGCAGCCCAAGCGGTATTCGTGCAACGACATGGTCGCCGTAGAGCGCGAGATCGCCGAGGCGCGCAACCTCGAGCGCTACCTCGACGCGCAGGCCGGCGGACCGGGCCGCGGATGGCTCCACATCGTGACGACGCCGGCGGAGGCCCGCGCCACCATCGCCGCGGGGCGCCTCGCGATGGTCCTCGGCATCGAGACGTCGAACCTCTTCGACTGCTTTCTCACGCCCCGCGCAGGCTCGCCGGTGTGCGACGCGGCCCACGTGCGCGCGCAGCTCGACCACTTTCACGACCTCGGCGTGCGCGCGATCTTCCCCGTGCACAAGTTCGACAACGCGTTCTCCGCGGGCGACGGCGACCGCAACGTGGGCCAGCTCGGGAGCTTCGTGAACAGCGGATACTATTCGAACTTCGTCCTCGATTGCCCGTCGACACCCGCGGTGTTCGACCACGGCGACGTGGTCTTCGGCGGCGTCAACCGCCCGCGCACCGCGTACATGTCCACGCCGCCCGCCGACATGAGCGGCTTCGGGGCAAGCCCGCTCGCGGCCATCGTCCCCTACGTCGACGCCATTCGACAACCGCGGCTCACCGGCGACTATTGCCAGAACGCGGGGCTCACGCCCATTGGCGAGACGCTGATCCACGAGATGATGCTCCGCGGCATGATCGTCGAGGTGGACCACCTGCCGCGCCGCTCCATCGCGCGGGCCTACGAGCTCCTCGCGGCGGCCGACTATCCCCCGGCGGCGACGCACGGCAACGTGATGAACGGACAGGTCTACGACCTTCACGGCATCTCCACCATCGGCCTCGGGCGCTGCAGCGACCCGTCGCGCCCGGGGGCCATGGGCGACCGGCTGCGCGAGCGCATCGCGCTGATCCGAGCGCACGGAGGCTATCCCGCCGAGGGCTTCGGCTTCGACCTCAACGGCTTCGCGCACGCCCCCGGTCCTCGCTTTGGACCGAACACGACGTGCGGCGACACGCCGCAGCAGCACCTCATCCACTATCCGTTCACGAGCTACGCGGGCGACGTGACCTTCACGCAGCCGCACCTCGGCAACCGCACCGTCGATTTCGACACCGAGGGCATGCTCCACATCGGACTCCTCCCGGAGCTCATCGAGGACGCGCGCCGCGACGGCGTGAGCGACGCCGACCTGGAGCCGCTGTTCCGCTCGGCGGAGGCGTACGTTCGCATGTGGGAGCGGGCCGAGGCGCGGGGCACGGCGTTGCGCCAGGCTGCGCCGTAGCCGACGGCCGGTCCGGCCTCCGCACGATTATCGGGAAAGTTCGGGTGTCGGTCGTGGCCGAGGTGATCCGTGCCATGGTGTCCCGTGCTCATCCGCCGTCTGTGCGCCGCGATGCTGGCGTCATCGCTCCTGTGCGCCTCGGGCGCGGGCTGCAGCCGGGACGATGGCGACCCGGGAACGGACCTGCGCGTCGGCGCGCGCCTCCCGGACGGAGAGGTGCTGGCGCTCGATGGGCGCGTCGTCCGGCTGGCGCAGCGCGTCGGCCGCGGCGTCGCCGTGATCGTCCTCGGAAACTTCACGTGTCCGGGCTTTCGCGGGCACGTCCCGGCGCTCGAGGCCCTCGCAGCGCACTACCGAGGCGGCGCGTCGTTCGTGATGCTCTATCTACGCGAGTCGCATCCCACGGACGGCGGCGGGCCCGACGCCGTGCTCCGCGGCACCGTGGGCGTTTGCATGTTGCAGCCGACCACCGACGCGGAGCGCATCGCCAACGCCCGGAACTTCGTCGCCGTCGAGCGATGGACGATCCCCACCCTCGCGGTCCCGATGGACGAGGTCGTCCTGCGCGAGCTGATGCCGCCGGGCTCGCCGATGCGGCTGATCATCGTCGAGGACGGCGTGGTGCGCTACCGCAGCCGCTTCGGATACATCGACGTCGACGCCGCGGACGCCTGGCTCGCGGACCGCTTCCCGTCGTTGCCGCATCCGGCGGCGTACGTGCGCGCGCTCCACCCCGCGGCAGCAGGCACCGGGCCCATCGCCGGCCCGCTCCCGGACGGACCGCGTCGCACGGCCACGGTGCCGGCCCCGCCCCCGCGGTGACCTCGGCGCCTTGCCCTGCGGACGAGAAGAGCGGACGCTCGCTCCCGGGAGCCGCTTCGCATGCCCATCGATGTCGCCGAGCCGTCTGCCTCCGAGTCCGTCGAAACGTCGTCCGGCTCCGCGCGACGGCGCCGCCCGCAGCTCTCCTTGGCCGCGCTGGTGTGGGCCGCCTTGGCGCTCGCGCCCGGGTGCGTGCTGGCGCCGGGTGACGAGCTCGGCGTCGTCGTCCAGGACCTCAACGCCAACTCCCGCGCGGCGTTCGACTATTTCCTCGCGCGGGGCCTCACGCCGGTGCAGGCCGCGGGCATCGTCGGCAACCTCATGCAGGAGTCGAATTGCGACCCCGCCGCGGTGCAGCCCGGCGGTCCTGGACGGGGCATCGCGCAGTGGTCCGTCGGCGGGCGCTGGGACCACGACGCCGGTGACAACGCCACGGCCTACGCCTCGTCGCACGGCGCCTCGGTGTGGTCGCTCACGCTGCAGCTAGACTTCATCTGGTTCGAGCTCACGTCGTTCTCGGGCTACGGCCTCGCGGCGCTCCGGGCTGCCACCACGGTGTCGGCGGCGACCATCGCATTCCAGAACCGCTTCGAGGGCTGCGGAACGTGCGTGGAGACGCAGCGCCTCGCGTATGCGAATCAGGCGCTCGCGGCCTACGCCACCGACGCGGCGTCGACCTGGGGCGCGAGCTTCGTCTCGCAGTCGTTCCCCTATGCGAGCGCCGGCGCCGTCACCATCACCGCCGGCCGTACGGCGTCGGTGTCGATCACCATGCGCAACAGCGGCACGCACGCATGGGACTCCCGCACATGCATCGGGACCACGGTGCCGCGAGACCGCACGAGCCCCTTCGCGGGCCCCGAATGGCCGGGTCCCAACCGCCGGGCGTGCGTGCCCGCGGGCACCACCGTGGCGAGCGGCGCGAACCACACGTTCACCTGGACGATGCACGCCCCGGCGACGGCAGGACGCTACGACGAGCACTGGGGCATGCTCGAAGAGGGCACGGCGTGGTTCAGCGACTCGGGTCAGGGCGGTCCTCCGGACACGGACCTCGAGGGGATCTTCACCGTCGTCGCGGCGCCGCCGCCGGTCGATGCCGGGACGCCGGACGCGGGCACGCGCGATGCGGGAGCCGACGTCGTCTCCACCGTTGATGTCCCGGTGATCGACGATGCGGGGAACACCGACGATGCGCCAGCGCCCACGACGGACGCCGCGCCGGCGCGGGACGCCGCAGCCGACGCGGCGGATGCGTCCGCAGGGCACGAAGGAGGCATGACCGGCGCCGCGGTAGACGGCGGGTGCGGCTGCCGTGTTGCGGGCCCGAACACGGCCGACGGGGCGGGCGCGAGAGCGTGGATCTTCGCGGTCGGCCTGGTGGCGGCACGACGGCGGCGCTTTGGGACGGGGGTAGGAAAGTAGGCGAGGCCGCCGCGCCAAGGTCCGCCGCGGGCCGAACGCACGGAACAGTGGGAAATCGAGGACTTGGACGAGGGAGCGTGCGAGAGGAACGCCCAACCTACTTTCCTACCCCCGTCCCCGACCTCCGAACGCGGCCTCCGCCGCGATGTACGGCACATATCGGTAATCGCGGATCGACGCGACGCGCCCGTCCTCGAAGTCGAGCAGGATGAAGTACGAAGGACGCTCGGCCCCGGCCACGTGGGCCGCCAGCGCGAGGCGTCCCTCCAAGCCGACGACGCGAAGGGACACGTCCTCCTTTTCGTAACGCCCGAAATACGTCGCCACGGCCTTGCCCTGAAGCTGCAGCTTCGACACCAGGTCCAGCCGGCACTCGGCGGCCACGAGCGCGCGCACGCCCTCCCAATCCCGCGCGTTGAAGAGCGAGGCGTAGCGATCGAGGTCCGCGCGCGCCGACAGCGCGACGGGCACCTCTTCATCGGCGTCCTCGAGGAGCCGGCGGCGCCCGCGCACGAGGGCCGCCTTCACCGCCATCACCGTGGTCTCCATGGTCTCCGCGGTCTCTTCGAGGGAGTGGCCGAGCACGTCCTTCAAGATCACGGCGTTGCGCTGCGTGAGCGGGAGCGCCAGAAAGCGCGCGAGCGCCGCACGCACCACCGCGGGGTCGGGACGCTCGTCGAAGCCCGCGATCTCGTCGATGTCGGCATGCGCGTCGACGAAGCGCCGCCCATGGCTCTTCAAGAAGTCGATGGCGGCGTTGTGCGCGATGCGAAAGAGCCACGGGCGCAGGTGCGGAAGCTCGGGCGCGTCGCTCGCGGCGTGCAGCGCCTTGGCGAGCGTGGACTGCACGATGTCCTCGCCGTCGATGACGGAGCCGGTGAGCCGCGCGCAGTACCGATGAAGCTCGGGGCGAACGCCGCTCGCGAGGGCGATGAACCGCTCGCGGGCGTCGTCGGTGGCGGCCGGGGACTGCGTCATGGGCGACACCGTAGCAGCGACGCACGCCTGCGCCGCAGCGCCGACGTCACTTCTTCGGGAGGGCCCGCATGCGGTTGTTCTTCGGGTTGTGCTCCACCTCGGCGAGGCCGAGGGCCTCGAGCACCGGCGGCACGTACATGCCGAACCGTCCGCGGAGGCCCTTCTTCACGCCGTACCAGCCCTTTACGGGGTTGTCGTCGGCGCGGCCCCAGGCCTCGACGGTTCCCTCCGCCGCCGGCTTCTGCTCGTCGGCGCTGCCGAGGAGCATCCAGTCACCGTGCTTCTTCAGCATGGCGTGCAGGTCTTCGATGGCGCGAAGGTGATAGCGAAGCTGCGTCTTGCCGACCTGCACCACCAGCGTCGGCGGGGAACCCGCCTCGTCGCGCCATGCTTGATACGTCGACGTTCCCGGGGGCGTCTCGAGCTCCCAAGGCTTCGCCTGCGTGCCTTCTCCAGTGATCTTTCCCATCCGAGTGTCTCCTCGTTCGCGGGTTCTTGGCCCGGGTCGCTACGGTCACGACGACCGGCCCCGGCCAAAGGATGCGCGGTCGCCGAGATTTTTTCGACGGCGCCGCGTCACTCGCCGCCGGCGGCCTGCACCCGGGTGATCCAGCGAGGGTCCGGCAGCGTCGCGCCGATGCGGGAACGCACCCGCGCGAAGACGTCGATCCACTGCTGGCGCTGCGCTTCGGTGAGCGGCACGGCCTGCACGCCGCGGGTCTCGAGGGCGCGCACGGCCTCGCCGTCGGCTCGAAGAAACGCGGGACGAAACGCCGTCGTCGACGCCGCGATGACGTCGGTGATGACCGCGCGGTCCGAGGCGGTCAGTGACCGCGCCGCGGTGTTCGAGAGCACCAGCGCCGCCAGCGATCCGCTCGACGCGCGCTCGCTCATGAAGCGCACGTGGCTCGACCACTGCAGCGCGATGGCCGCCGCCGGGGGCGCGAAGACCGTGTCGATGCGGCGGGTCTGCAGCGCGCCAAGCACCTCGGGGAGCGCCAGCGGAACGCCCGTGGCGCCGACCTCGGCGTAGAGCGCCGGGAGGATCGGGTCGTCGGTCCAACGCCATGGGTGCGCGGCGCGGAGGTCGTCGGGGGTGCGAATGGCCCAGGTCGAGAACATGCGCGGCCCCGGCGCCGGCGACAGCTCGAGGATCGAGAAGCCCGCGTGCTCGAAGCCCGCCTCGATCTCCGGACGCAACGTCCGAAACGCCCGCAGGAACGCCTCGGGCGTGCGGAACATCACGGGCAGCTGGAACGCCAGCACCGGCCGGAACATCTGCGCGAGGCCCGTCGCCGAGAGCGCTCCGCCGTCGAGGCGCCCGGAGCGGATCTTGCGCACGACGTCGGACTCGTCGCCCTGCACGCCGCCCGCGTACCAGCGGAACGCGAGCTGACCCGCGGTGCGGCGCCGAAGCTCGCGGTTCATGGCGTCGAGGGCGCGCATCGGGAGCGACCCCGGCGGCGCGAGCGTCGCCATGGAGAGCACGCGCTGCGCGAGGGCCGGCATCGGCGCGAGGGCGCACGCCGCGAATACGACTCGAACCACCAATCGGGATGCGTCGTGCACGGCGGGTGCGCCGAGGGTAGCAGCGTCCTGCGGGGCGACGGTGAACGTCGGGTCCGGCGAGCGTCGCGGGGCTAGAGTTCCGGTCGAGGCGGAAGGTCCGCGCGGGCTCGCGCGTCGGCTTCGGAGACCGGGTTCGCCGTGGCCTGCAGGGCGACGAAGTGTGCGGCGAGGTCGTCCGCACCGACGCCGAGGCGGGCGAGCCAGAGCGCGAAATAGCGGTCCAGCGCGTGCCGGCGCGGGTGCGTGCGGCCGTGGTGCAGCACGAAGTCCTTGTAGTTCTGCACCTTGTCGGCGACGAGCATCTGCTGCACCTCGGCGAGCGGCGAGAGCGGAATGTCCTCGGGTCCGGCGATGGGCCGCTGCGAGAGCGTCGCGTTGGCGATGTTGCGGTACTCGAGCGCGAGGGCCAGCACCCGCGGCTCCGGCGTCAGCGCCTCGACGCGATGCGCGTTCGCCGCGAGGGCCGCGTCGGTCTGCACCAAGGGATGGAGACAGAACGCGCGGCCGGCCTGCGGGCTCGCGCCGATGCGGCGAAGCACCGCGAGGCCCTCGTCGATGTGGTGCATCAGCGGCACCTGCGAGCGCCGCGCCCGGCCGTCGCTGTACGCGGCCTCGATGGCCCGGTACTCGGCATCGTCGGTCTCGCGAGCGATCACCCGGTGCGCGACGCCGCGGCGCAGGAGCCATGCCTCGAGATGGCAGTCGGGCACCGTCGCGATGGGCTCCCGATGCTCCGCGAGGTGCCGCTGGAAGTGCCCGCGCCCGCGCTCCGCGGCGTACACGTACAGCGTCTGGAACGCCTCGCCGTCGGGCGATCGTGCGCGGCCGCGGAGGCCCCATTCGAAGCCGTCGTGCACGAGAGGCTCGAGCGCGTCGGTGATCGGCGCGAAGCCGTCGATGAGCGCCTGCGTGGCGCGCTCGGCAAGGTAGCGCGTGGCGCCGTCGCGGTCGACGGCGTCGGGGTCGCAGCGCATCGGCATCGTCTCCATCGTCGCGGAGGGTTTGGGCCCCAAGGGTAGCCGATGGAGGGGCCTTGCGTGTCGCGCCCCGCGGCCGAATGCTCGGGGTGCATGAACGAACCAGCGCGCGAGGGGCCCGCGTTCGACTACTACCGCGCGCTCGAGGGGAGCTGGCTCGGCACCCTCGCGTTCAAGGTCACGTCGCTGCGTACGGCGGCGAAGTTCGGCGCGCGCACCGGCGTCGCGGCGCTGCTCGGGCAGCTCGGAAGCTCGACGTCCATGGCGACGACGCTCCGCGCGTCGGGCGGCGGCTTCGTGCACACCACCCGGGTCACGGCTTCGGGCGTCACCGTGTTCGAGACGTCGGAGCACATCACCATCGGCGACGACGGACGAAGCATTCGCATGGCGGGCGCGCAGCACCCGCGGGTGGGTCCGCGCGAGCGCTACGAGGCCGACGGCGAGGTCGACGCCGACGCCATGGGCGTGACGTACCGCATTCCGTGGATGGGATCGCCGATGCTGCAGCGCACGGCGCGCGTCGACGAGGGGCTGGAGCTCACGCAGGAGACGCCGTGGTCCCGCGCGTCGGTGCTGCTGCGTCGATCCGATCGCCCTCGCTGAGCTCACACCGTTGACCGCGCACCCGCGCATCGACGACGCTCGCTGCGATGAGGGTGCGTTCGATGGTGCTGGGAGCGCTGCTCGCGGGCTGCGCAGCGGAGAACGACCCGTTGCTCGTCGGCGGCGACGACGCGCAGAAGTTGGACGACGCGGTGCTCATCGCCGACGCCGGCGCGACACCGGATGTCGGCTCCGACGCAGCGGACGTCCCCGCCGTCGATGCGGGCGCCGCCGACGCCGCCGGGGCCGACGGCGCCACGATGGATGCGACATCGCGTGACGCGGGCGCGACGGACGCGACGGCTCTCGATGGAGGTGCGGCCGACGCCTCCAACGACGCCGCGGCTGCGGATCGCGGATCCGTCGACGTCGGCATCGTCGATGCGGGCGGGACCGACGCGGCGGCGCTCGATGCTGCGCGCGACGGCGGTCCTGCGGACGCGGGCGTCGACGCGTCGACGGCGGCCTTCGGCGCGGCGGTGGAGGTGCTCGCGTCGGCCGGAGGCACCGGCGGCTCGCCCTACGATGACGACTGCCCCGCGGGCTCGGCGATGGTGGGCTTCGACGGCGTCGTGTCGGGCTACCTCACGCACGTCGCCGTGGCGTGCGCGGCGCTGCGCGTCGAGGGGCTTCGCGTACGCACCGGCACCGTCATGCTGCTCCCGGTGCGCGGGCTGAACCCGGGCACCGACGTCTCGCTGCGATGCCCCGCGGACCAGCTCGTCGTCGGCTTCGAGGGCCGCTCGGGCAGCCTCGTCGACCAGCTCTCCCTCGCGTGCGCTCCCTACGCGGTCGGCACCGTCGGAGGCGCGCTCGTCGCACAGCGCGGTGCCGTCACGCTCACCGCCTCCGCGGGCGGAACTGGAGGCAACCCCTTCGCGCGCGTCACGTGCTCCGGCGACGGCGCCGCGCGCGGGGCCGCGATCCACGCCGGCGACGGCATCGACGCGTTCGCGCTTCGCTGCAGCAGCCTCGCGGTGCGCTGACCGGCGACATCGCTGCGGCGCCGACGGCCGCTCCGGTCGCAGCCGATGCGTCGACCGCACATCCCGCGGGTACCGCGCATTCTCCGCACGCCCACTGAGCGTCGATTTCGCTCGAGCCTCTTCGTCGCCGTGGGCTTCAGCCCTTCCACTTCTACACATCGCGAGACCGCGACCACAGCTTCAGTTCTGCATGAAGTTCAGCCATTTTGACCCGCCGCGCTCACGCCCGGCAGCAAAGCGTCCGGGCTCTGCGCTTCGCGAACGGCATAGGGGCGGCCGGGAGATCCCCGGCCGAGCCCCTGCCACACCACCGGACGTGCGGGTCCGCATCCGGC